>JASJCB010000390.1 GCA_030066195.1 Acidobacteriota bacterium | reverse complement strand
CCTGGTTCCGTCCGTGATCGTTCCGTGCCCGGGCTTCCTCACGCTACTTCGGGATCATCGTCGTTGTATTTCGCTCACCCCGTCGGCGAGGATTTTCGTCGTTTCGGCACATAACAAGCCGGTTTTTTGATTTGACAACCAAATACAGCCCTATGGTGGTTTTTAGAAAAAATAACCTCGAATCACTTCCTCATTCCTTGATTCTTTCTGTCTCATGTCGAGAAATACGGCTTGATTTCTCGATTCGCGGTGTCGAGAGACGCAAAACCAGGCTGGATTTCTCGATTCTGAAAGTTGGGGAGCAAAGAATCGGTTTCAGTTCTTTGCTCCTGACTTTTTCGGGTCAAGGAACGACAACTGATTTCTTTCACATTACTTTTCGGGGAGCAAAGAATCAGTTTCAGTTCTTTGCTCCTGACTTTTCCGGATCGAAGAATCAGACCTCATTCTTTGCTCCTGACTTTTCCGGATCGAGGAACCAGAACGAATTCTTTGACCCTCAATTTTCAGGAACAACGAATGACAACCCGAACGGCGTCCCGGAAAATGCCGGATGGTAATCAAGCGACAACATATGGTTCAACCTATGGTGCGGGCGCCCAGAACCTTGCGGATGGCCGCGCCGATCTCGACCGCGTTGAACGGCTTGTAGATCATTTGAGCGATGCCGTGGGTTGAAAGCGTCTTGTCGTTGACGATTTCGCTGTAGCCCGTCGTCAGGATGATCGGTATGTTGCGGCGGAGGGCGCGGATTCTGGAAGCCAGGATCAGGCCGGAGATGCCCGGCATGGTTTGATCGGTGATGACCAGATCCCAGAATTCCGGTTTCTTGCCGAATTCGTCCAGGGCCTCCTCACCCGTGCGGCAGGAGGTGACTCGATATCCCAATTGAGTCAACATTTTGTCCGCCATCTCGTTGACCAGTGCTTCGTCGTCCACCAGTAAGATCTTCTCCTGTCCCCTGGCCGGTTCGGCGTCCGGATCATCCAGGCCGGCGGCAACACCGTCCAGAGGCGGCAGGTAGATCTCGAAGCGGGTGCCCTCGCCTATCTCGCTACTTACCTCGATAACCCCTTCGTGGCTGTGAACGATGCCGTGGATCACCGACAAACCCAAGCCCGTACCGGCGCCGACTTCCTTGGTGGTGAAGAAGGGCTCGAAGATACGCGCCACGGTGGTTTCGTCCATACCGCAACCCGTGTCCTGAACCGACAGGCGCAACCAGGTGCCTTCTTCCAGGTTGGGATGCAGACGTTGGAAATCCCGGTCAACCCGGACACGCTCCAATTCCATGGAAATGGTGCCGGGATTGTCGCCGATAGCCTGGCGGGAATTGGCGCAAAGGTTGATGATCACCTGGTTGATCTGGGTGGGGTCGCCGGAAATCACATCGTCGTCGGTATTGAATTGCAGATCCAAAACGATGGTGGCCGGCAGCGAGGCTCGCAGCAACTGGAAGGCCTCGTTGATGACCGCGGAGATCTTGATGGGCCGCCGCTCCTGCTTGGTTTCGGCGTGACTGAAGGTAAGGATTTGCTGCACCAGTTGCTTGGCGCGCCGGGCCGCCTTGATGACATTTTCCAGGAAGCCGCTGACCTCGGAACCGGGCTCCAAATCGGCCAGGGCAATTTCGGTAAAACCCAGGATGGGCGCCAGCATATTGTTGAAATCGTGAGCGATGCCGCCGGCCAGGGTGCCGATGGTCTCCAACTTCTGGGCATGGCGCAACTGGGACTCCAGGGCCTCGCGCTCGCGTTCCATTTCCGCGCGTTCGGTCACGTCGCGCACGATGGACAGCACCAGATCCTCGCCGTAAGGCACCAGGCGGGCCTCGTGGTGCGTCGGCCTTTCGTTGAGTATCAGGCTGTACTCCACAATTTCCGGGCTGTTATTGCCCAGCGCCGCCCTGGTTCCGGCCAGGATGGTTTCGGTCACCTCTTCCGGTAAAATTTCGTTGAGGTTTTTGCCCAGAAACTGTTCCGGGGGCAGGTACAGCCGGCCCGCCGGTCCGTGGTAGTCCAGTAACTTACCGTCTTTATCGTGTACGAACATGAGATCGGGAATGCCGGCCAGCAGGGCCTGGTTGCGTTCCTCGGCCAGGCGGCGTTCGGTAATGTCCACGGCAATTCCCAGAACCGCCGGGCGGCCCCGGTCACTGAAGGGAATCTTGGTGGTTTGCAGGATCCGGCGGTAGCCTTTGACATCGGTAAAGGGTTCCTCCGGGATGAACAGGGGTCTACCCGTTCGCAAGACCTCCAAGTCCTGGGCCGGCGTGGGTCGGACCTTGTCTTCGATGGCGCCGATTTCCCGGTGAACCTGTTCGGTCAATTCGGTCGTGGCCAGACCGTAGGCCTCGGCAACCGCATGATTGATCATGAGGAAGCGGCCGGTCTGGTCCTTGGCGAAGAGCATGTGCGGGACCAGGTCGATGATTTGCCGCAAGCGGTTTTCGCTCTCCAAAAGGGCGTCCTCCGCCCGTTTGCGCCCGGTGACGTCTTCAACGATGCCGGTGATGCGGTAGATCTCGCCGCTGTCGTCCGAAATGGGATAGGCGCGCTCGTGGACCCAGCGAACCTCGCCGTCCGGTCGCAAGATTCGGTAACGTTCGTCGTAGGTGCCCGCCACCTGCCTGGTCTTTACCGCATGAATGATCCTGTTGCGGTCCTCGGGATGCAGAGAGTCGCGCCAGATGGAAGGTTCCCGGTGTAATTCTTGGGCGGTGCGTCCCCAGATCTTGTAAAAGGCGGGACTGACATAGATGAGTTCCTGGTGGACCGGTTTGGTCAACCAGAACACCTCGTCCATGTTCTCGGTAATCTGGCGAAAACGCAGTTCCCGTTCGATGATCTCTTCTTCCATACGGCGGCGCCCGGTGACATCGCGGGTCACGCCCATCACCCGCTCGATGCGACCGTCCTGGCCGGGAATGGGAATAAAATTGGAGGCGTGATAGGATTGTCGGCCGTCCCGCGCAAGGCAGTATTCGAACTCCACGTACCGGCCTTGGATTGCCTTGGCGAATCGCTCCCTGACCATGGCCGTGTAAGGCGGCTGGAACAGCTCGAAAAAGCTGCGGCCTACCACGTCCGTCGGTCGATCTATCTCCATCATGCGCAGCCCGGAGGGATTGATATGCAGCAACTTGCCGCTGGTATCCAATTCATGGAGGCAAAAGGGCGCATTGTCCAACAGTGCCTGGAAACGGGTTTCGTTCTCCCTCAGGCGCTTCTCGATCGTTTTTCGCTTGCTGATATCGTTGACCAGAATCTGCACGCCCTCCATGCCGTTGTACATGGTGGCAATGCCGGTGATCTCCACATCGATCACGGTACCGTCCGCGCGCAAGAGGTGCTCGTCCCAATAATTATTGACGGCGCCGGTTTCCATGGTGTCGCGAATGCGTTCCGCAACGATGTCTTTTTCTTCCGGGACGATATTGCGGGAGATCTCGCAACCGATCAGAGCATCCACGCTTTCGTAGCCCAATAGATCCGTGAAGGTTTTGTTGGCCATCACCCAGCGCCCGTTAACATGTATGGCGGTTGCAATGAGTTCGGAACCAAGTACATCGCTGTAGCGACGATTTTCCCGACGAAGTTTCCGGTTCTCTTCTTCCAGGGCGGCAAGCTCCGCTGTCAACTGTTCCCTCGATTTTTGCTCCTGCATAGAGCACCCTTTCCGGAGTCGACATCACAAGTGTTTAGGATCGAAGAAAGCGCAAATACCCTTTGTTTGGCATGCTGTATGTTAATTCCAGCAAACCAAAGAATAGCGGAACCGGTTTTAGAATGCCAGGGTGAAAATTGAAATGAGGCTACGGCACAATACAAGGCCCTGTAAAAGCATGGCGAGCCGAATTGGATTTCATCGAGCGCGACTTAACGGCCAGATTGCCTGGCTTGAAAAAGTTTGCGGAAAGTTTTCTACCTCGTCGAAGCCCAATTCGATATCGCGCCCGTCTTTGGGAATATAGGCAGTACGGAACAGGTAATCCCAGAGGCTGATGCTGATGCCGAAATTAACGCCGTAGCGCAGGTGCTCCGGGTTGTGCTTCACGTGATGCCAGATGTGCATGCGCGGGTTATTGAACAGGTATTTCAGGGGACCCAGGGGCAGCACGAAATTGGCGTGATTCAGGTGGCCGATAGTCAAGGCGGCCAGGTGGACCAGGATGAAGTCCTGAATCCCGAAACCGATCATGGCCAGGGGCAGGTACTCCAGGGTGCGGTAGACCACTGTCTCCATCCAGTGGAAGCGCAGGTGCGCGGCATAACCCATTTCCAGGACCGAATGGTGGACCTTGTGGAACTCCCACAAAATCGGCACCCGGTGCAGCAGTCGGTGCACATTGAAGTGAATAAAGTCCCTGGCCAGGAAGAGGATGAGCAACTGAACCCACCGCGGCAGGGCCTGGACCTCCAACGCGACCAGGTTGGTGATGCCGAACAGGTCCAGGAAATCGTTGAAACCCTGGGCGACCACCATGGACAGGGCGTGATAGCCGATTAAGGAGAACAGGAAGAAGTTGAAGAACATGTAGAAGGAATCCAGCCAGAAATCCCGACGGACCCGACTCTGGTTCTTGCGCCAGGGAAAAAGTATTTCGAGGAGATAAACAGTCAGGGAAATTGCTATCAGCCAATAGAAATAGTTGCCCCAATGCGGGCCGGCAACCTCCGAGAAAAAGTAGCGCGCATAACCGCTCAGTTCGCGAACGAACAAATCCCCGTAACTCATGTCATCCTAACCTCAACTGAATTCGGCAGCCCCGGCATATCATGACACATGGGTCATCGTGGGAAATCCGGCTCGCTGGAGCCGGGGCCTTTGAGTCAGGGGTTTTGTCTTACGGCCAGACGGTTTTTGTCCGGGTCCTCGAAGAAAGCCAGCAGAACGCCCCCGGCCAGGTGTCTCGGGTCTTCTACTTCAATTCCCCTGGCTCTTAGTTTGGCGATGGAAGCGCGGATGTCTTTTACTACGAATGTCGTGACCTCGCCGCCCGAGCCTTCCGGCGGAATGACCAGCTTCAGTCCCAGCGCCGTTCCCTTGTTGCCTGGAATCAATAGCTTGGCCCACTCATCGTAGATCTCGTCCGTTTTGGTGAGGCCTAATTGATCCACATAAAAAGCCAGGCTTTTCTTCATGTCGGATACGGTTACGCGGATGACCATTTCATGGGCATCGGCCAGCGGCGGTTCTTCTTCTCCGGCTTGAATCGTTGCGATGACTGTCAACAAAAGAAATAACGTATGTAGACGAATTTTCACGGTTCGCTCCTTGATGACTGAGAGAGCTTATTGTAACATATTCTCTGCTATCGTTTGTTTACGTTTCATATTCGGGAGTATCGGCAGGTAGATGCAAGTTTCACGGCGAGATTTTTTTGAAGCTCTAGGCCTGCTGGGCTTGGGACTGTGCCTCTCCGGCGAAGGATTTGTCCTCGCGGAAGATTCCGAACAACCGACCATCCGCAATCCCCGAAAGACGGGGGAACTCACCGCCGATGAGAAGGGTAGCTTGTGGCGCGTCTTCAGCCATATCGGCAGCTTGTGGCAAACCGGGGAACATTGTTCTTTGAGCCGAGCGGAATTCAATCAAATCATCGATTTGAAAACCAACCGTCCGCCCAGTTATTTAACCGAATACCAAGCCGCTTTGGAACGCCTGCGGGTGTTGTCGAAAGCCGAGGGGGAGCGGCAGGCGTTCCAAAGCGGCTTGGTATTCGGTTAAATAACTGGGCGGACGGTTGGTTTTCAAATCGATGATTTGATTGAATTCCGCTCGGCTCAAAGAACAATGTTCCCCGGT
>JASJCB010000083.1 GCA_030066195.1 Acidobacteriota bacterium | reverse complement strand
CAATACAAACCTGGAAAGCTCGCAAAGAATCCCGGGCGGGATTTGTTCAGGCGTTCCTTCCGGCCGACAGCACCCCTTCGGTCTCCGCGCATACGCCGCGTTTTGTCCTGGTCCCTCCGGCGCGAACGAAGCCCCACCTTGCTCATAAGCAGGGTCATCATTCAGGCTGACTGTCGGTTCCCTACACGGGTTGTTCCGGGTGGGGTTCGTTCACGCTACTTTTCTATTCTTCCCTTCCTTTATGTTCCGGTATAAGATGAGCGAATGCCGCTTGTATTGGGGGAGAAACTCATGACTGACGGACCGGGCACGATTTTGCTGGTTGAGGATGATGTCTTTATCAGTCGAATGATGGAGCTCAAATTCGCCAAAAGCGGGTTGCCCGTGATCCTGGCGCACAGCGGCGCCGAGGCGCTGGCCCGGTTGGATGAAGAACCGATCGATCTCATCATTACCGATCTGATCATGCCGGAAATGTCGGGACTGGAGTTGATCGAGGCCGTTCGCAAACGCTCCGACGGCGGCAAGGTGCCCATTCTCGTCCTTTCCGGTTTGGACAATACCGAAAACGTGGCAGCCGCCCTGAAAGCCGGGGCCGACGATTTCATGCCCAAAACCAAGGAACATGACCTGATCATCAACAAGGTCAAGCGCGAGTTGGCCTATTTAGCCGCCGCCCCGAAGGAAGCGGCCGGGGGAGACCGCGTTGCCGACGATGCCCTTTGGAACTGGAGCCTGATCCGAGGGGAACTGCAACTCTCCACGCGCTGGAAGAAGATGCTGGGTTACGAGGCCGCGGAAATCGGTAAGCAACCGGCCGAATGGCTGGACCGCATTCACCCCGACGATCGTCCGGTGGTGGATGAGGCGCTCAAGCGCCACCTGGAACGAAAAACCGGACATTTTCAGGCCGATTACCGCCTGAAGCACAAAAACGGAACCTGGGTGACGGTCCATGGTTTCGGCGTCGCCCTGTTCGGCAAGGACGGTAAGGCCGCCCGCATGATCGGCTCCATGTCACTGATCAACGATGACGGTTTCCGCAAACGCGGCGCCGAAACCCTGGGAAGATTACAAACCGCCCTCGCAGAAAACCGCATCGAAGACGCTCAAGGGTATTGTCGGGATCTGGCCGTATTATTCGGCTAATCCAAATCGCCTCAAATGGCGATAGACATCAGCGGTCGGACAGATGATGTCATCCGGGCGTCATCCCGGAGGTTACTACCTCCTCGATTGTTAGAAAAACCGGCCCTGCTGTACTTCACTCTCGCCCGGCGTTATAATGTCGGAAACCCCGGTCACCCTCAAGGAGGGTACGATGAGTCCGTTCGGTTTAACCCTTTTGATCTTGCTCGCCCAGAACCATCTTCACTTCGTCAAACCCAAGGACGATGTTTTTGCGGGTGAGGTTCGGGTTGTCTTGAAAACCGATATTCCCGCTGAGGATATCATCGGCCTGGAAATCTTCGCCGGGGAGGAGTCGCTGCACTATTTCGAGGAACCCCCGTTCGATATCCGCCTGGATCTCAGCCGCCTGCCCGAGGGGCCCGTCACGCTGATCGCCGTCCTGGAAACCTTCGACGGCAAAAGGCACACCGCCCGCGTTCAAGGCACGCTGGCCGTGCCCAACCTGGAAGAGGACGTTTACATGGTGCGCGTTCCCGTGTTGGCGCTGGGTTCCGTGCGTAGCGGCGAGTTGCAAAAGGAACATTTCCAGGTCAGCGAAAACGAGATCCAACGCGAGGTAGCCCTGCTGTTCGGCGAGGAGAAACCGCTGGACCTTTTGGTGCTGTTGGATCTCAGCGGTTCCATGCACCGGCGCATGGGTCCCGTCCAAGGCGGCATGAAAACCCTGATGGACATGCTCCGTCCCAATGACTCCATTCAGGTCATCGGTTTCAATCACCTTGTCTACCAGATCAGCCCCCGCTCTACCGACATGGCCAAGGTACGCCGGAAGTTGGCCCATGTGGAGGCAACCGGCGGGACCAATTTGTACGGCGCCGTCTGGTCGGGCCTCAAAACCCTGGGCAAGAGCAATCAGCGCCGCGCCATCGTGTTGTTCACCGACGGCGATCACGATTTGGAATCCGAACGGGATCGCTACGGCAAAACCCTTACCGATTGCATTGACCTGGCGAGGGAAAACGGCGTTCCCGTCTATTCCGTGGGCATCGGTTCGACGGTAAAACCCGACGTATTGAATCAGTTGGCCGCGGCCACGGGCGGCAAGGCCTTCATTCAGGAAAGCACGCGCCGCCTTCACGAAGCTTTCGCCGCTATCGGCGAACAATTGAGACACCAATACCTGGTCTGCTACTACACCGAGTCCCGGCTTTCCGGATGGCACCGTATCGAGGTAAGCCTGCCCGACAAGCCCGGTGTAGAACTGCATTACCCGAAACAACTCTACTTTAAATTTTAGTATTTCAAGGATTTTCCCTTGATCTTCCGGAAATTTTTCGGAGAATGGAGGATTGGCCCGCCGATTTGGTTAAGATTGCCGAAGTTCGCGTCTAAAACCCGGCTCAGGAGCCCCGGCCGCTGACAAATAACGGCGACATCTAAACTGTCCCGGACTTGTTTGCGTACATTAGTGGGCTTGTGTGTGTGTCGGAACAACTAAAAAGTGAATTCGTCGATCGTGGCTTTGGGACAAGCTAAATACTTGCTGTTGGGGATGATTGTATGCAATTCAACAAAACGTTTCTTGCTTTATCCATTCTGGTGATTGCCGTCCTTTCCGTCACGATTTACATCGGAAACGACAAAGGTTGGTTCAAATCAGCCGCCGAGGCGGAGGCTGAGACGGAAGGCAACAAGGCCGAAAAGGATTTTGCAAGCCTGAACAAACGCATGGGCGGAAAGGAA
The DNA here is from genome assembly GCA_030066195.1 of Acidobacteriota bacterium. Taxonomy (GTDB): domain Bacteria; phylum Acidobacteriota; class Holophagae; order Acanthopleuribacterales; family Acanthopleuribacteraceae; genus JASJCB01. Next base: position 50,037 of record JASJCB010000083.1, on the reverse strand, counting down.
ACTCCCATCGACGTGGAGGCCGCGCCGATCATTCGCGGCACGCTGATTCAACGGGTTTCCACCCAAGGCCGCGTTCATGCGTATAACCAGACCGACATACTCAACGAGGTTTCGGGCTATTTGCTCAAGCTGAATGTGCGTGACGGCGACATGGTCAAAAAAGGCCAGGTCATTGCGGAAATCGACGATCGGGAATACAAGCTGAGCTTTGACGACAGTTACGCCAAATTTGTGGCTGCCAAAGCGGACCTGGTCACGCAGAATGTGGACATCGAGGGATTGGAGAAACGCAAATTCAGTCCCAGCGAAGCCTTCAAGGAACTGGAAGACCAATACGCCGAGGGCCTCATCAGCCGCCAGGAATATGAGAAAAAGAAACTGAATTACGATATACGGAGTATCCGTAGCGGTGAGCGCAGGGAAGAGGTACTTTCGGCCAAGTTTTTAGACGGCCCCGAAATCGCCATGAAAAAAGCCGCGCTGACATTGGCCAAGTGCAAGGTGCGCGCCCCTTTTGACGGTCAGATCTTCGGCGTCGAAGTCTCCGAGGGCCAACTGTTGAATGCAAGCACCAAGATCTGCCGCCTGGTGGGCATGGACGATCTGGTCATCAAGGCCCAGGTCCTGGAATCCGAGGTCGGCAACGTTTTCGTGGATCGCCCCGCCAAGATGAAGTTCACCGCGTTGCCCGACCTGGGTTGGGTTCAGGGCAAGGTGACCGCCGTCAGTCCTTTTGTCAACGAGGAAGAAAAAACCGTCGAAACCATTGTTCAAATCGACAGCAAGGACCCGCGCATCCGGCCCGGCATGTTTGCCGAGGTGGAGATCGACTCCAAGATCTACGAAGACAAGCTCCTGGTTCCCAAGCAGGCGATCATTGCCCGCGATAACCGCAAAGTCATCTTCAAGGTAGGCGACGACAACCGCGCCAAGTGGATCTACGTGAAGACCGGCGTTGCCAACGATGCTCTTGTCGAAATCCTTGACGGCGGGTTGCAGCCCGGTGAGAGTGTGCTGACCGATAACCACTTCACCATGGGTCACGACACCCTGGTCAAAATCAAAAACAAGAAGTGACGGAACCCGGATGCGGCCATGGGGCCGCACCTGTCTTGAGAAGAGGATGACCAGAGTATGATTGCCATCTCGTTGAAACGTCCGGTAACCGTGAGCATGTTCGTGGCCGCGTTACTGGTTTTTGGTGTGATCAGTTACACCAACCTGGGCAGGGACCTCCTGCCCGACATCGCCTACCCTTCGCTAACCATCATGACCCGCTATGAAGGCGCCGCGCCCGAGGAAGTCGAACAGTACATCACCGACCGCTTGGAAGCCTCCCTGGCCACCGTCAAAGGCAAGCGCCGCCTCACCTCCATCTCCCGCGAGGGCGTTTCCCTGATCACCATCGAGTTCGAATGGGGTCACGACATGCAGATCGCCACCCTGCATGTCCGTGAAAAGCTGGACAACGCCCGCTTCTCCACCGGCTTCCCGGAGGACGCCGATCGTCCCACTATCTTGCGCTGGGACCCGTCCGCCAAACCCATCGTGGGCCTGGCCGTGACCGGTGACGCCGATATCCTGCAGTTGAAGGAAGGCGTTCGCGAGATCATCAAACCTCGCCTGGAACAGGTCGAGGGCATTGCCATGGCCCAGATCTCCGGTGATATCGAACGCGTGATCGACGTGGAGGTGGACCGCGAGAAGCTGACCCTCTACGGCATCAGCCTGGACCAGATCTCCAACGCCATCTCTCGCGCCAACGCCAATATTCCGGGCGGCACCATCAAGAAAGGCCGTTATCGATATACCTTGCGTACCCTGGGCGAATTCGATTCCGTCGAGCAGATCAATACCGTGGTCGTGACCCGCCGCAACAATGTGGATGTGCGTATTTCCGACATCGCCTATGTCCGCGATACCCACAAGGACCGCGAGGCCATGGCAACCGTCAACAGTACCGAGGCCATCGGTCTTCTGGTCTACAAGGAAGCGGGCGCCAACACCATCGAGGCCACCAAGATGGCCAAGGACCTGGTTACAGAACTCAACAAAACCAACAAGGACTATCAAATCACCCTGGCCTTCGAGGAAGCCAAGTTCATCGAACAGGCCCTCAATAACGTCTGGGTTTCGGTTATCTTCGGCGGCCTGTTCGCCTTCCTGGTTCTGATCCTCTTCTTACGCGACCTCAAATCGCCCATCTTCATCTTTATCTCCATCCCGATCGCCATCATCACCACCCTTGTACTGATGTACTTCCAGGGTATCTCCCTCAACATCATGTCCTTGGGCGGTCTGGCCTTGGGCGTGGGGATGTTGGTGGATAACTCCATCGTGGTGCTCGAAAACATCTACCGTCACCGGGAAGCCGGCATGAAGCCCATGAAGGCGGCCTATCAGGGCGCCAAGGAAGTGGCCCTGCCCGTTGCGGCCTCCACCTTTACCACCATTGCCGTCTTCTTCCCTATCGTCTACCTGAAAGGTGTGGCCGGGGCGCTCTTCGGTGAACAGGCCTGGACCGTTACCTTCTCGCTGCTGTCTTCCCTGGTCGTCTCCCTGACCGTACTGCCGCTGCTTACCGCTTTGGCCACCATTTTGGAAGGACGCGATTCCTTCCCGGCCCGCCTTACGCCCATGCCCAAGGCCGAGTCAGGCACCTACCCGCGCGGCATCGGCTTCTGGAAGTGGTGGGAGTTCCTGATCGCGGCCATGGTGCTGATGTTTGTTGCGGCCCACTTCAAGGTGGAATGGGAGAAATCGCTGATTTACGTCGGCGCTCTGGCCGTGTTGCCGGTTGCCCTGTTCCTGCTGAAATGGATCATGACCGTTCTGCTGTCGCTCCTGTTCCAGATGTTCGCCATGCTGCTGTTCATCGTCAAAACCGGGGCGCAGTGGGTTTTGGACAAGATCTTCATCCCCGTCTTCGATTTCTTCTACGACGCTTTCGAGCATGCCTACCACGCGACTCTGGCCTGGTGTTTGGAACGCAAGCTGATCACGCTGACCGTTTCCATCGGTCTCATCTTCCTGACGGTCACCGCCGGCAAGGAGCTGAAACGGGAACTGATGCCGCGCTCGGCCTCGGGTCAGTTCACCATCGAGGCCAAACTGCCCGAGGGAACCGCGTTGGAAATCACCTCCACCGTGATTTCCGAGTTGGAGCAAATGCTGTTGGCCGATGAGGCCGTCGACGTCGTCTTCAGTCAGATGGGGGCTTCCGAGGCCAACCTGGCTCAGTTGCTGCGCGACAGCGGCACCAACACCGCCGAAATTTCGGTCAAGCTGAAAGAAGCCTATATCTCCCTGGAAGAAGTCTACAGGCTGTCGGAGATGGTGCGCGAGGCGGCAACCAAATACGATCGGATGAAGGTTGACTTTACCGAGACCGAATCGTCATTCGAGGAATTGCTGGCCTCCGAGGGCGGCTCCGGCTTCGTCGTTCAAATCGACGGCGAGAACTTCGAGGAACTCTACGAGGCCAACGACAAGGTCATGTCCGCCCTGGCCGAGGTTTCGGGTTTGAAGGACCTCAAAAGTTCGCTGGCGCGGAACTCGCCGCAGCTCAAGGTGGATATCAACCGCGACGCCGTGGCTCGTTACGGCTTCGACATCTCGTCCGTGGGCGGCTACCTGTCCGACGGCATGCGCGGCGACGTGGCCACCCAATACAAGGAATTCGACCGCCAGATCGACGTGCGCGTGCGCTTCCCTATCGACGACCGCGAGAATTTCGAACGGGTACTGGGCGCCACCATGACTTCGCCCAACGGCACGCCGATCCCTCTGCGCGACCTGCTGATCGTTCAGAACGTTCGCGCGGCCAAGGAGATCCGCCGCATCAACCAGCGCCGGGTAGCACTGATCAGCGCCAACCTGGCCGGTGTCAAAATCTCCGACGTAGTGCCCGAGGTCCAGGAGAAATTAGATGCATTGACCCTACCCCCAGGAGTTTCGCGTCCGCGAATCACCGGTGAACAGGAAGGCATGCAAAACTCGTTCGGACAGTTGATCTTTGCCTTCGGCCTGTCCTGCCTGCTGGTCTACATGATCATGGCGGGCCAGTTCGAATCGCTGCGCTTCCCGTTCGTGGTGATCTTCACCCTACCCATGGGCCTGGTGGGAACCGTCTTCATGCTCTACACTTTCGACCAGTCGATCAACATCATGTCGCTGATCGGCCTGATCGTGCTCAGTGGGATCGTGGTCAACGACGCCATTGTGAAAGTGGATTTCATCAACCAGGCCCGCGAGGGCGGCGACAGTATCCGCGAGGCCGTTCTCAGGGCTTCCCGCGTACGCCTGCGCCCCATTCTCATGACTACCGCCACCACGGTTCTCGGCCTGCTGCCCATGGCCTCGGGGTTGGTGAGCAAATTCATGGAATCCAACTTCATGAAACCTCTCGTGGCGCAAATCGATAAACAATTATTAGAACTCGGTTGGATTCCGATGGCGGAACTATTCAGTTCGCGAGGCGCTGAGATTCAGCGTCCGTTGGCGCTGGTCGTCATCGGCGGGTTGAGCATGGCCACCATGCTCACCCTGATCCTGATCCCCATCTTCTACGAGATGTTCTCGGGTAAAGATGTTCACGTCAAGCCCGAAAAACCGGCCGCGGAGGCCGGCGGCGAAGCGGCCGCGGAGGTGACGCCATGACACGGTTCCTGCTCAATCGACCGATTGCGGTCAGCATGTTCTATTTGAGCGTGGTGATTTTGGGCGCCATCTCCTATATGAACATGTCGGTAGAAGGCCAGCCGGACACCGAGCGCCCGCGCATCGTGGTATCGGCTCGTTGGGGTTCCACCTCGCCCGAGGTCGTCCAGATCTTCCTGACCTCGCCCATCGAGGAGGCCGCGGCCCAGGTGGAGGGACTGGAGGAAATGAACAGCTCCTCCGCGCGCGGCCAGTCCCAGGTGGTTTTGGAGTTCAACCGCGATACCGATATGGAGTTCGCCAGGTTGGACCTGAACGAGCGGCTTTCGGCACTCCGGTCGGACCTGCCGCCGGGGGCCACACAACCCACGCTGTCCATGTCGGAAAACAACCAGGAAAGCACCGATCGGTTTATGAGCTTCGATATCTCGGGGCCCTATGATCGGCAACGCTTGACGGAGATTTTTACCGACAACCTGCGCGACGAGATTACCTCGGTGGACGGTGTGGCCGCGTTACAGGTCTTCGGCGAACAGAAACGGTCGCTACGCGTTCGATTGGATCGAGAAGCCATGGACCTCTACGGCCTGGTGCCCGCCATGGTGACCGGGCGGGTCTCCGAACTGACCCGTATCTACGAGACACCGAAAACGCATATGGAGAACCAGGAATACACCATCCTGATCGCCAACTCCATCGAAAACATCAAAACCCTGGAGGATCTGCCCATCGCCACATATCGGGACCAACCGGTGCGCGTCAAGGACGTGGGCGATGTGGAAGTCGGTTTCGCCAAGCTGACCAGTTTATCGCGATTGAACGGCAACCCCACCCTGCGCGTCGATTTAGAGCGCGAGGTGGGCGCATCGGTCATTTCTACCGCCGAACGCGTCAAGGAAACCGTGGCGCGCGTCATGCCCAATATGCCGCAAGGCTTCCGCCTGGATTGGACGGACGACGAGGGCGAGATGATGCAGGAACAGTTGTCGTCCATCTACGAACGCGGCGCCTGGTGCCTGGTGCTGATCGTCATCCTGTTGCTGGTCTTTCTGCAAAGCGCCAGCGCGGCGGTGGTGATTACCCTGAACATCCTGTTTTCGGTTTTGATTACGGTCAACTTCATGTACTACTTCGGGGTTACCTTCAACGTGGTAACGCTCAGCGGTCTTGCCATCGGTTTCGGGATGTTGGTGGACAATGCCATTGTGGTGCTTGAAAACATCTTCCGTTTCAGGGAGATGGGACATTCGCGCTTCGAGTCCGCCATACTGGGGGTAAAGGACATCATTTGGGCGGTGTTCGCCGCCACCCTGACCACGGTCTCTGCCTTCCTCTGCATGTACTTCCTGGAAGATCGTTTATCGGTAACCTATATGCCGCTGGCCCTGGCCGTCATCTTCTCTCTCTCGGCCAGCCTGATGGTGTCGTTTACCTTCACGCCGCTGCTCAGTGTCCTGATCCGCGGCTCCAACATCACCACCACCGTCGATAAGCGCAACGCCTTCGCTCGCTTCATGGGTCATCAGTTGGAAAAGGTCAACAAAATCTACTCGGCCATGGTGATCTGGAGCTTGCGCCACAAGATGCTGATCGTACTGGTCACCGCCATGTTCTTCTTCATGTTCTACCGCATCTTCGACAACGAGATCGACAAGGGCGGTTTCTCCTTCTTCGGCAGTTCCGACGACCGTGTGTTCGTCTACGTGCGCATGCCTGAAGGCGCCGAGTTGGAAACCGCCGATAATGTGATCAAACAGTTCGAAACACCGCTGTTGGAACTGGAAAGCCGCGGCTATAAAGACGTCTCCACGCGCGTCTTCAGCAACGTGGCCATCATGGAGGTTTCATTCGAGTCCAGTCAGCTGGCCTCACCCTACCCGCTGGCCTTGAAGACCAAACTGGTCAATATCGCCCAGGGTTTTGCCGGGGTGGGCATCTCGGTGATGGGCATCAACAGCGACGATAACTATTACTCCGGCAATACCGGGTTCGAGACCTATAACAGTTCGGTGCGGGTCATGGGTTATAACTACAAGGAACTCATGGACTACGCCAACGATATCCTGCGCGGGGTCAAACGCAACCGCCGCGTGAAGACGACCAAGCTGGAAACCAGTCGCCGTTTCCGAGTCCGCGACCAGACCGAAACCACCATGCTGGTGGACCGAGAGGCCGTCAGCCGCTACGATATCGACATCTCCTACCTGATGAGCTTCATCAGCCGCAACCTCCAACTGGAATCGACCACCATGACCAAGTACCAGGGTGAGGAAATGTTCCTGGAGGTCAAGTTCGAGGATGCCGATGATTTCGACATCACCGATCTGGAGTCCCTGGTGGTGGGTACCGAGGGCGGTGATCGCATTCGCCTGGCCGATCTGGTCACCATCGAGGAGCGCACGGTTTCCGGCGGCATCGACCGCAAGGACCAGCAATACGCGGTCAACGTGCGCTGGGACTACAAGGGATCGCCGAAACGCGCCCGCAGGTACAACGAGAAGATCTTCAACAGCCTTGACCCGCCGGCCGGTTACAAGGTCGAGATGGACTACAACGAGTTCATGCGGGAGGACGAGGAAAAGAACCTCTACTTCGTCATCGGCCTGGCCGCGATCGTTGTCTTCATGATCATGGCGGCGCTCTACGAATCCTTTGTGGATCCGTTGGTCATCTTCCTGACCATGCCGCTGGCCTTTATCGGCGTCAGTTGGATCTACTGGTATACCGGCAACAGTTTCGACTCCACGGCCTACGTGGGCCTGATCATTCTGGCGGGCATTGTGGTCAACAACTCCATCCTGCTCGTGTCGCACATCAACTACGAGGTGCGCCGCATGGATGAAACCGGGCTGGACTATGTCCACGCGGTCGCCAAGGCTTGCCGGGACCGTTTGCGGCCCATCTTGCTGACTGCCATCACCACCATTGTCGGCCTGTTACCGCTTCTGGACGAGTTCGTGACCTGGTTGATGTACAACCCCGTTTCCACCTTCATCGTGGATCTGGTGGGTATTTCACTGCCGGAAATGAACCTGGAGAACCGCGGCCTGCAACAGACACTGGGAATGTTTTCCAGCCTGTCGCGATCAACCGTGGGCGGCATGCTCAGCGCCACCTTCTCTACCCTCCTGGTCATCCCGGTCATCTACACCATTTTCTTCCGGACGAAACAATGGATTCACACCCGTATCGAAGAAATCTTCAACCTGGCAAAAAATAAACCTCAGGCCATACCGGCGCCTGATTCCAACGTATAAGCCTTTGATGCGCGGGTGGTCATCGCCCGCGCGCTCTCCCCACAAGAGCGATACGGAAAAGATACGTGCAAAACGGCTGAGACCGCGCCGTTACTGGTTCTACCTCCCTTTTGAAGGGCAGGCCGCGAATGTGTAATCTTTTTGTAAAACAACGGACATTTTTACATAAATGTCTTGATTCATGCGCGGCCTTAGCATAAAAAGATAGAGCGCGACAAATCGCAAACAGGTTTTCTTGGAGTCCGGCTCCGGAGAATGGGCTTGCAAAGGAACTTTACGCCCCTTTCAGTGGAGGACCTTGTAGACTTTTGTCCGCTCACACGTGCCTGAAGGCATGTGCTCACTTAACGGAAAATTTTGGGAGGTAGCTCTCGTGGGGATGATAATCGACTACATCGTCAAAGGCGGTGTTCACATCATGGTACCCTTGTTGGTACTTTTCTTGATCGGCCTGGCTTACATCATCGAGCGTTTCTTTGCATTGGGTAAGGCCAAGATCAATACTGCCGAGTTCTTGACGAAGATTCGTGCCGCACTGCGTAGTAAAAACGTTAAAGAAGCTGTCAAAATTTGCGAAACTTTCAAAGGCCCCATCGCCTCCATCTTGAAGACGGGCCTGATGAAGTACGGCGACCCCAAGGAAGAGATCGAAAAAACGATGGAAAACGCCGCCATGCACGAGATTGCACGTCTCGAGCGCGGTCTTCCCATTTTGTCGACCATTTCCAACCTGGCTCCGATCATCGGCTTCCTCGGAACGGTGACCGGTATGATCGTGTCCTTCGACGCGTTGGCCAAACTGAACGACCCCGGTATGGTTGCTCAGGGGATTTCGCAGGCTCTGATTACCACCGCCGGTGGTCTGATCACCTCGATCCCGATGTTGCTCGCCTACTCCTACTTCACCACTCGTGTCAACTCCTTCATTCGCGAAATCGAGTCGGCTTCCGCCGTACTCATGGAATCCTTCTCTCATATGGAGCGGGAATAAACCCGATACCATTTTAGGGAGGAACGCTTATGAAGATTACCCGCACGAAAATTCTGGAGGCCGTGATCCCCACGGCGTCCATGGCCGACATTGCGTTTCTGCTGATTGTGTTCTTCATGATCTCCACCGTTTTCCAGGTGGACAAAACGCAGGTGGAGCTTCCGAGTAGTCACAAGGACACCCGTCAAGAGGTAATCAAGGAATCTGCTTTCGTGATCATCCAACTCAACGGGGTCATCAAAGCGTCCGACGGTATCGAAGACGCGGCGCTTGTGAACAAGGAAGACATTGCGGTTCACGCATCCTCCTGGATGCAGAAGAACCCCAACAAGCCGGTCGTCATCAAGGCGGACTCGGGGGTCAAGTATGCCTTGATCGATGATGTTCTCGACCAGATTCGAGATGCAGGCGTTACCAACCTTAAGTTCCTGACCGAACAAGGCACGGAATAAGGAGGCAGCACCATGGCAATGAATCTGGATATGAAGAAGGAAAAGGCTGAAATCCCAACCGCATCGATGGCGGACATTGCGTTCTTGTTGATCGTTTTCTTTATGTTGACGACCGTTTTCTCGGCCAACAAGGGGATGGAGCACATGCTGCCTCCCAAGGACGACGTGGACGACGCAATCGAACCGGATGAGGCCATCTACATCGTCATCTTTCCCGGCGGCCAGTTCGAGATGGACAAGAACAGCTACTCGATGTCTCAGGTCGACCAGATCTATGAGTATGTCAACACCAAGGTTCAAGCGAACCCCCGGAAGCCCATCATTATTCACACGAATCCTGAGGCGCCCTACGGGGACATGGTGGCTGTCATGAACCAGCTCAAAAAGCTTGCCACACACATGAAGCAGGACCTGGCCATTACCATCCCCTCCAAGGATGAGGCAGAACGGTACCAGGAATACAACCAATAACACGCTGACGGCCGGACTCTGTCCGGCCGTTTTCCATTGGCACATTCCGGGAGTTCGCCTTCCGGGCAAACGCTCATTATATGAGTCAAAATCAGGAGATTGGCTATGAAGGAAGAAAAGATCCACCTTGATTTTGGGGACGGAGAAGACCATTCCGCTTTTATGGATATGGCTTTCGCCGATGCGGGTAGTAACAGCTACATGAAGTTGTCCCTGTGCATCGCCCTGTACTTCGGCCTGGCAATGATCTGGATGCCCGGCTTCAGTTTCGGCGGCAAAGTTTTCGATGTGGACAAGGACGAACAACTACCGCAAAAGCGGAAAGTGTTGAAGCCGCCCCCCGAAAAACCCCTCGAAAGAGTCAAAACCAAAGACAAGAAAACCAAAAAGATCCCGATGCCCGACCTCACCCCGGATGAGCCGGAACCCGTGGTCGAGCCGGATCCCCCGCCCGAACCCGATATCCTGCCCACCGAAGATTGGGAAATCGGTATTCCCGACGGCCCTCCCGAACCCCAGGGTGACACCATTGCCCGCGTGGGTCAGGTCGGTGTGGAACCGCCCATCTTCACCAAGAAGGTAACGCCTAAATATCCCGAACGTGCGGTCAAGATTCGTCTCCAGGGTTACGTGATCCTGGAAGCCATCCTGCGTAAAGACGGCGCCGTTGACGACATCAAGGTTTTGCGCGGCCTGGGTAAAGGGAAATTCGGTTTTGAGGAAGAAGCGGCCGCGGCGCTTCGCCAGTGGGAGTTCCTCCCCGGTAAGGTGAACAACAAAGCCGCCGATGTCCGTATGACCCTTAAAATCGATTTCGTGTTACAGTAGTCCCTGGGGTAGGTTTCGGAACGCCTCGATCTCTATATTGCTGTCAGGTGTGATGCATGTTTCAAGGTTCTCTCGAAGAGGTTAAGTTACCAGACGTCATCCAACTGATGAGTGTGAGTGCCAAATCGGGGTGTTTCGTCCTTACTCGGGACCAGGCTGAGGGTCGAATCTATTTGGAAGAAGGCAATATTGTCCACGCTGTCTGTGGTAAGACACAGGGCGAAGAGGCCATTTACGCGCTGGCCATTTGGGACAAAGGCCAATTCCGTTTCGACCAGGATGTGGCGCCACCCAACAAGACGGTCGCCAAGCCCAACACGAAAATCCTTATGGAAGTTGCGCGCAAATTGGATGAATGGCGGGTGCTCAGTAAGCGTATCCCGTCGCTCGACCTCATTCCCGAGTTGGATTCGCTGGGCCACAAAAAGGTCAGCTTCAACACTCAGGAATGGCATGTTCTCTCCAAAATCAACGGCGTGAACAGCATCAACCGCATCGCCGAAATGACCCACCTGCCCGCCATGGAAGTCGCCAAACTGGTTTATGGTCTGGTCGCCAGCGGTCTGGTTCACTTGCGCGAAACCCCGAAAGCCAGCCCCGATGCTAATCCATTGGATAATCGAAAGCCCAAACAGGGCGCCGCTCGCAGTCCGGAAGAAGAAGTCGAATGGCTTTCGAACAAGGTAGAGAAAATCTACCAGTACAGTAAAAATGTACTCGGTGAAATTGCCCACAGTGTCATCCAACGGCACTGCGCCAATGGTGTCAAAAACGTCAACCAGGGCAAGGGTATTTCCGCCGTAATAGAAGCGGCCAGTCAAATCGTCAAGGCCGCCCAGATATTGGAAGGTCCCGAAAAGTCGAAGGAATTGACCGCGGGTTTGAAACGAATCATCAAAGAACCCTAAGCCTCGATTTGCCGAAGCGGGTCCCGGAAGCAAGGAGTTTTAAAAGATGAAAAACGGACTGGTTCTGTTCGTATTCCTGGCGGGCATCGCGTTGCCCGGCCTCGCCCAAGACGAGCACAAGCGTGCTATGGAGTTGTTCAAGTCGCGCCAGTACAAAGAAGCGATTGTCCTTTTGGAAGAATCGATCGCCAGCCACCCCGATTGGTATTTCCCCATCATGCTCAAGGGCTATTGCAACCAAAAGCTGAAGAAGTACGACGAAGCGTTGCGCAACTTCAACGACTCGCTAACTCTGGAGCCCCCCACCTCCGAGATCCCCAAGATCAAGCATGCGATGGCCAACACCTACAAAATCCAGAAGAAATACGACAAGGCGATCCAGGCTTTTACCGATCTCATCAAGCTCTCCGGTGAAGAGAAACACTTCGACCTTTATTTCAACCGCGGTCAATGTGAAATGCAAATCGCCAAGGGCGACCGCAGCAAGGCCCAGTCCTACTTCAGCAAAGCCGTGGTCAGTTTTTCCGAGGCCCTGAAGAAGCCCACCAATCGCAAGGACCTTCAAATCGAGGCTTCCTTCCAAAAGGCTTTTGCCCAGTACAAGATCGGTAACTTGAAGGGCGGTATCAGCTCGCTGGAAAAAAGCATCCAGGCATTCCAGGATGTTATTCGCCGCAATGAAAAGGAAAAGAGGGCGCACACCTTCATCGTCAACCTGCAATTCCAGATCGTGGAGAAGAGCAAGGGCGCCGGCAAAACCGCCGCTTACAACAAGGCTGTCTCTTACATCGAGCGCTACCTCAAGTCCTGGCCCGATGACGTGGACATGATCAACAAAAAGGGCCTGGCCCTGCAAGGCGCCAAGCGTTACAAGGACGCCATCGCCGTCTTCCAGGCCGTTGCCGCCAAAAGACCGAACGACGGCGAGGTGCTCTTCTCCATCGGTAGCTGCCAAATGGCCGACAAGCAATTCGCGACTGCCATCAACACCTTCAAAAAAGCCATGGACAAGGGTCTCACGCAGGATCCCCGCGTCTACTCCTTCACCGCGCACTGCCACCAGAAGCAGAAGCAGGGCTGCGACGGACCTGACATTCCCCGCCAGAAAGCGGCCGTGGATGTCCTGAATCTGGGTATCAAAACCGTGACTTCGCCCCAAGCCAAACAGGCTCTCCAAGGTGAGTTGAAGCGTGCTTCCAATAACCTTGAAATTCTCACCAGCAACGTGGCTACCGATAAGGACAACCACACCACCACGCTGACCAACATCTCCGAGGTCCAGAAGACCATCAGGGGCAACCTTCGCCTGCTGGAAAAGAACAAGGAAAAGCACCTGCAACAGGCCACCGAGGAACTCGCCGCCGCCATCAAGCTTGGTGAAGAAGCGATTTCCAACGATCGCAAGACCCTGGTCGAAGAGTTCAAAACGCTGACCAAGTACATCAAAGCCGCTGAAAAATGCGGCGGCCAGAAGTACTACCCGCGTTTCAATGAAATGAAACAAGTCTACGCCGCTCGCGATAAATAAAGCGAGTCTGCATTCACCATATCCAAGGGCAGGGACCGCCGGTTCCTGCCCTTTTTCTATGAGGAGAGATCCCATCATGAGCCGTGCACATGACATCGCCGCAATACTTTTAGACTTGGAAGCCGTTGCGGTATCCCCCAAAAAACCCTTCACCTGGGCCAGCGGCCTGCGCTCTCCACTCTATTGCGACAACCGCCTGATCATCAGCACGGTCCATGAACGCCGCAAGGTAGCGGACGCCTTCACCAAGATGATCGCCGAATTGGGTTGGCAACCGCAAATCATTGCGGGCACCGCCACCGCGGGTATTCCACATGCGGCCTGGGTCGCCGAATTGATGGACCTGCCCATGGTCTATATTCGCTCCGCGGAGAAAAAGCACGGTAAGAAGAACCTCATCGAAGGACGACTCCCCAAGGGCGCCCGCGTGGTGGTCATCGAGGATCTCATTTCCACGGGCGGCAGCTCCATTAAGGCTGCACGGGCCGTGGAGGAAGCGGGCGGCAAGGTGGTCGGTATTGCCGCGGTCTTCCAATACGGCATGCGTCGCGCCGTCAACGGCTTTGCAGAGGCCGGATACCCTTATGACAGTCTCACCGACCTGGCTTCCTTGTTGGATGTAGCCGAAAACAGGCAGCAGTTGAACGCCGAAGAAAAGCAAACCGTCCTCCAATGGCGCGAAGATCCCCAAGCCTGGTCCGATAATCATATTGCTTAAGGCGTCGATCGCCCTGCTTTTATATTAAAAACTGTTGCTCGGATCAGCGGCGTTTCGGGCTTCTTCAGGTTGCCTCGGCTTCCGCGGAGGGTGATCGTCGCCCTTTTTCTTTCAACCCGCCCTTCCCCTTGCAATACGAATGTCAGATTATCATCGATACTGTTTTTTTAGAGATAGTTACCTGGTTAGGATCGATTCAGGAACAGGTCAGTAACCTTGTGGCCGGGATAAACGAATACTCGCCTTGAAATCGGGCCGGGAGGGTCACAAACCTCCCGCGACGCCCGTATCCTTGGAGGCGTTCTTGTATCGTGTCCGGTTGGGGACGCCTCTACTTAACCCAAATCATTGATCGATCAAGGAGCCAAAAATGATCAAAAAAGCAGTGTTCGCCCTCGGCCTTTGTTTCTCCCTGGTTTTAGGGGCGTCCCAATACCTGGCCGCCGGCCAACCAACCTGGTGTTATGAGAGTTGTTGGCAGGACTTCAACGCTTGCCTTAGTGCCTGCGAGCGGCTGCCCGGATTCGGCGAACAGCTTCTGTGCGAATCGGTTTGCATGCAACAGAAGGTCAGTTGCGACCGGGAGTGCCTCCTCTAAGTTTGTTTTTCTCCTTTCGGGAGCGGGCTCCGGGGCTCCGCGGGCAAGGGCCGGCCTCGGAACCCGCTTACGGGAAGAGAAAAACCCTCCAATTCTGTCGGTAAACCCGATCCGACATTATCTATCAACCAGAACCATCAATTAGTCAAGGAGTTGACCATGATCAAAAAAGCAATGTTTTCCCTCGGCCTGTGTTTTTCCCTGGCCTTCGGCGCATCTCAGTACCTGATGGCAAGCTATACCTACTGCAACGATTGTAATACCGCGTATTTCGCCTGCTCGAATCTGTGTATCCAGCTCGAGGGCGCGGGAAGAATCGGCCAGGCGCTTGTGTGCTGGTCTGAATGCGACACCCAATGGTACTTCTGCAATATAAATTGCACGATTTAGCGGGCTCGACCGGAGGCCTGACTTCGGTCCCGCTTATGAAGAGAAAGCGGCCGGTACATCCTTACGGTAGAACCGATCCGGCCTTACCAACCTGAAACACCAATCGATAAAGGAGTTGATGATGATCAAAAAAGCAATCTTTACGCTCAGTCTGTGTCTTTCCCTGGCCTTCGGCGCATCTCAATACATGATGGCAGAACTCCCCTACGACTGCTACGGTGACTGTGATGAGGCATGGAATCTTTGCATGGGTCCGTGTATCGAACTCGAGCGCTCAGGACAAATCGGCGCGGCAATTATGTGCGAGTATAACTGTAACCAGCAACACTTCGAATGCGAACTGAATTGTCCCTTCCAATAAAGGGCGCGGTCAGGGGCAGGGAGTCAACCTTCGGCTCCCGCCTCTTTTCCGAGCTCGCAACCAATGACTTTCTCGAAGTCTTCTCGAAAACGATTCCTCAGGGCGGCGGGCCAGGGGCCTTCATGACGCGGGCTCCGCTCACTCAATGAGACGATGACGGCGGTTTTTTTATCCGACCGAAATCGATAGGCGGTCATGGTCAGTACCCCCGGTCGCGGATCGAAACCGGCTCGCGCAACCAAACCCCAACCCCGGTGCACGGCAAGGGGTCCGTTCCAGGATTGGTAATGCTCTAGAACGTTGAAGGGCACTCCGTCTATTTCCAGACGCTCATCTCCCGGTCGGCCCAGCGCAATCGCCTCTTCGGCTTGCATCACCGCTACGCGAATCAGTTTCTCGCCTCTCATATAGGCCGCCATGGAAAGGGTATAGAGTTGCCGCGAACTATCTTCATAATGCCAACTTCCCAAATGCCGGAATGATTCGTCGACCTGAAATTGGACATTAACATCAGCGCCGGCATATGCCGTGAAACCTTTGACCACCAGGTTACGCGGAATGTCGGGGTGATTGACCGGAAAAGCCTTTGCCGTCAGCGATTGGAGATAGGACCGGGAGACATAGGCGCTTTTCGCTCTTGCCTGTAGCTTATCCAGAACAGCCGCGGCTTGAATCTGCTGCCCGCGAGCCGCAAAAAGGCGGCCCAGCATGTAGAGATAACGGGGCGCCCCGTCGCTGACAAGAACAGCGCGTTCCAAGGCCGCCACCGCTTCCTGGTGGTTGCCGGCAAAAATGTGGGCTGTTGCAAGATGGTCCCACCCGTGGCCGATATTGGGCATTTTGGACGCGGCGCGTTGCAAGTGTTCGATCGCCCGTCCGGGTCGATGGTCCGCAAGCAAAAGCAAACCGCGAATGTAGTCCGACCCGGGCGATAAGGGATCGACAGCTTTTAACGAAGCCATGTAGGGGGTGATCTCATCATTTCGGCCCATACTAGCCAGGAAGACCAGGTAGGCACTGACGGCGCCCATGTGATCGGGACCGGCCGAAAGCGCTCGAAGAAAGTGACCCTCGGCCTCGCGAGGACGACCGGCCTGTAATTGGGCCTGACCCATGGCCGTGTGCAAGTCGGGCAGGTTCGGGCGCGCTTCGAGGCCTTGCGCCGCTAAACGATGGATTAGCTCAAGGGTTTCGTCTCCGGGAACATAACCCAGGGTAATCATGTTGCCATAAACCTCGGCCAGGCGAGCGTAAGCCTCCCCCAGCAAGGGGTCCAGTTCCAAGGCGCGACGGTAACAGGCAACGGCCTGGCGCATGCCTACCTCAGTGAACTGATTGGCCATGTGGTGATTGCCCTTCAGATAGTTATGATAGGCCTCGGTATGGGTAGTGGCGGCGCGTACCATTAATTCCTCATCTCGGCCCAACAGGGTGGCGGCAACGGATCGGGCAACATCCGTGGTGAACGCGACCGGAACCAGGCCGGGCGGGTATCGGTAGACATCGCTCCAAATCAGGCTGCCGTCGACAGTCTTCACAAGATTGACATGAATGCGCGTCATGTCTTCTTCGCGACGAAGGCGTCCGGTCATGTAAAAATCAGCGCCCAATTGACGCGCCTTGGTGGGAACGGCAGGGTTTCGACCCAACTGTTGAACCGTAGCGGAAGCGAAGACACCCAGTCGATCGGGGGCCAGTCGCCCCAGGTGTTCGCTCAGGTCTTCGGTGAGCCCCACGGCCAGATAATCGGCTTGGGGATCGGTGTCCTGCAAGGGGAAGACAGCCAGCATGGGCTTTTCGACCGGGAGATTTGTCGGTTCCTCCATTCCGAACCAAACGAAGAATAGAATCGCGGCCAGGGAGATGAAACCAAGGATCGCCGGCCGACGTAAAAGGCGAGGTTCTCCTTCCGATTGCCGCTCGAAGGTCGCGGTTTGTTCGGGTACTTTTTCTGCCCCTACCTCGCTTTTCTCCGCCGAAACCTCAGTACCGAACACCCGCTCGATATCCGCCACAAAGCGATATCCTCGTCGCGGAACCGTGGCCACAAAGCGCGGTGAGGAGGCAGAGTCGCCCAGAACCAACCGAAGTCGTTTCACGGCGCTGTTGATACTGTCGTCAACTTCCACGAAGGTATCTTCCGGCCAGAGGGAACGACGGATCTCTTGTCTGGAAACGACACTGCCTTTTTGCTGCAACAGCAACAGGAGTAACTGAAAAGGCTTGTCTTGCAGCGCTATTCGACGCCCGTTCTTGCGTAATTCGCCCTCACCGGCACATACTTCAAAAACGCCGAACCGAAAACCGACTTGTGTGTCCACGGCTCCTCCCAACCCGTCCGTCTTTAGTCTTATACAGCTAAATCCGCCGGGTTGTTCAGTGACTCGGGCATGTTTTTGGTGATTCCGGTATTTACCCTAACTGCTTCTCGACGTTGACTTGAGTCCGCTCACTTCCTGGCCCGGGCTTTGCTTAAACCCCAATGCCTGATGTTCCTAAATGCGGCGCCTATGCTAAGATAGGCGCGATTGTGACGGAGGTGACCCAAATATGGGCGACAAAATGGCATGCAAACCCACGGCGGAACGGCTTCTCAACCAGGCGCGGCAGGATACCGAAGCCCTTAAGGCAAAGGGTATTCACCCGCATCTGGCCGTGGTTCTGGTTGGGGAAAATCCCGCAAGCCAAGTCTACGTCAGCAACAAGGTCAAAACCTGCGGCGAGCTGGGCATCGCGTCCACCTTCGAGAAATTACCCGCCGACACCACTACCGAAGCCTTGCTGGCCTTAATCCAAAAATTGAACGGTGATGACGGTGTCCACGGCATCCTGGTACAGTTGCCGCTGCCCGAGCAAATCGACGAAAGCGCCATCATCTCCGCCATCGACCCCGATAAGGACGTGGACGGCTTTCATCCCGTCAACGTGGGTCGTCTCTCCCTGGGCGAGCCCGGTTTGTTCCCCTGCACCCCCATGGGCGTCATCGAACTGCTGAAGGACAGCATCGATGTACTGAAGGGCAAACACGCGGTAGTTGTCGGCCGCTCCAATATCGTGGGCAAACCCATGGCCCAACTACTGCTTAAAGAACATTGTACGGTAACCATAATGCACAGCCGCACCCAAAACCCCGCCGACGTATGCGGTCAGGCAGATATCATCATCGCCGCCGTCGGGGTTCCGGGCCTGGTGTCCGGCGATTGGGTGAAGGAGGGCGCCGTCGTCGTGGACGTCGGCATCAACGAACTCACCAAGGAAGCCGACGTGACGCGGTTCTGCAAGGAAGGCAGTCGCAAAATGAAGGCGTTCCGCAAGAAAGGCCGCATTCTCTACGGCGATGTGTTCTACGACGAAGCCCTGGAAAAAGCCGCGCTGGTGACGCCCGTCCCCGGCGGCGTGGGCAAATTGACCATCGCCCACCTGATGGTCAACTGTGTGACCGCGGCCAAAAGGAAGGCTGATGTATGAACAAAATAGACCACCTGGGTATTGCCGTACCCAACCTGGACGAGGGCATCGAGACCTATAACCGCCTGGGCTTCAACTTTCTGAAAACCGAGGAAGTACCCGACCAGAAGGTCAACACCGCATTTTTTGAAGTAGGCGAGTCTCATGTCGAACTGCTGCAAGCCACGGACGAGAATTCACCGATCGCCAAATTCCTGGCGAAAAACCGTCCCGGCCTGCACCATATCTGTGTCGAGGTAGACGATATCGAAGCCACCCTGGCCAAGTACAAAGCCGAGGGCGTGCGTCTGGTCAACGAGGAACCCGTGATCGGCGCGGGCGGATGCCGGGTGGCCTTTGTCCATCCGAAATCCACTTCCGGGGTTTTGCTGGAGCTGAAAGAAGCCGGCGGCCCCGGTCATTGATTCAATCTGAGGAGCATTCATGAACAAGTACATTGCGCTGATTGCGGCCCTGGCTCTCATTGCCACGGGCTGTTACAAACCCATGGACACCGAGGCCAATCCCATTCCCGGGAACACCCTGGTGTTGGAGTTTGCAGCGCCCGTCCGCTATGTGATGGACCTGTCGATCGACGGGGAACCGGTACCCATCCGCTTTATCAAGAAGAACCGCATCTTGTGGGTGGAGGGTCTGCCGGAGGGGGTCCATACCTTCAACATCCATAGCATATCCTACGTCTTCGGACCCGAATTCCAGAAGTTCAAGGTGGACGCAAACCGGGGCGCCTACTTCTTCATTCAGCAACGCAAATACCGTAGCGGCCTGCCCAAGGCGCGTGAACAGGTTTCCATACGCGCCTATCGCCGCAAGTTGAGGAAAGAAGGCGTCGATGTGAAGAAGGGCGTTGAAATCGGAAAGACCGGCAGCGGTCCCATCAAGGCGTACTTCACCGCCAGATAACCGAACCGAGGGATCGGGGACCAGAATATGTCCCCGATTTCCCAGGACCTTCAGCGTATGCGTTCCACCAAGGCGCCGATACCTTCCAGCTTCTTCTCCAGGTCGCAGTAACCCCGATCCAGGTGGTAAATACGGTCGATGATGGTATCGCCTTTGGCAACCAGGGCCGCAACCACCAGTGAAGCCGAGGCGCGTAGATCGGTGGCCATCACTTGAGCGCCGGACATGGGCGTGACGCCCTTGGTGATCGCCGTTCTGCCCTTAACCGTGATGTCCGCGCCCATGCGGTTCAACTCGGAAACGTGCATGAAACGGTTTTCGAAGATGGATTCCGTAATGGCGGAAGCCCCTTCCGCCTGAGTCATCACCGCCATGAACTGCGCTTGCATATCGGTGGGGAAACCCGGGTGCGGTTGGGTTTGGATGTCCTGGGCCTTCAAGCCGTTGTGCGGTTTTACGTGAATGCAGTCCGCATCCACTTCAAACGGCAGACCCGCGGCTCTCATAACATCCAGGAAGCGCTTCAGGTACTCGGGTCGGGTATGGGTAATCCTAACATCGCCCCGGGTGACGGCCGCCGCGCAGACATAGGTGCCCGTTTCAATGCGATCCGGGATGATGGGATGGGTATGGCCGTGAAGCGTATCCACGCCTTCGATAACAATGGTATCCGTGCCCTGGCCGCTGATTTTCGCGCCCATGCCGTTCAACATTTCGGCCAGATCGATGACCTCCGGCTCACGCGCCGCGTTGTGCAGAATGGTGGTACCCCTGGCCAGAGCCGCTGCCATCATAATATTTTCGGTTCCGGTCACCGTGACATTGGCAAAGGTAATCTCGGCGCCTTGCAGTCGATCCACCCTGGCGTCGATATAACCATGCTCGATAGTGATCTTCGCCCCCATCTTCTCCAGCGCTTCCAGGTGCAGGTTCACGGGCCGGGCGCCGATCGCACAACCGCCCGGCAAACTGACCCGCGCCTTGCCGAAACGCGCCAGCAACGGTCCCAAAACCAGGATGGAAGCACGCATGGTCTTCACCAGGTCATAGGTAGCGGTGTGTGACTTCAGTTCCGCGGCGTCAATGATGACGCGCTCGCCGTCCAGTTCGACAGCAGCGCCCAATTCCTCCAGGACCCTGATCATGGTGTGAATGTCGCGAACACGAGGCAGGTTTGTCAGTGTGACGGCCTCCGGGCTCATAATACAAGCGGTCAAGCAGGGCAACGCGGCATTCTTGGCGCCGCTGATACGAACTTCGCCGTGAAGGGGACCGTTTCCGGTGATTCTCAATTTATCCAAGAGTGGTTTCCTTTAACATCAGGCATCAGGGTCCCATCGGGGTACCCGGTTTCGATTCATCGAAGATCAAGAAGCGGGGAACATTGAAAGGATCGCGCGCCAACGCCCCCAGGCGGCTGAGACCGGGCGCGGTCGGCCGGGAACCCAGCATCTCGGCGTGATGATGACCCAGTTCGAACGCTGCCGTACCCCCGGGAGCCAGAAACCGGGCCAACCCATCCAGAATGCGCTTCAGATGAGCCAGGCCGTCCTCGTCGCTGTACAGGGCGTGACGCGGTTCCCACTGCAAGACGGATGCTTCCACCGGATCATCGGCAGCCACATAGGGCGGATTGGCGACGATCAGGTCGAAGGGCTCCGTATCGTCCGGCAGAGCATCCCAAAGATCTCCTCTTAAGAGACGGACACGATCGCCCAAGCCGAGAAGATTTTTATTCTCTTCACATAAAGAAAGGGCCTCGGGGCAAAGATCGGTCAGCACAACGGTCGTCTCCGGGAAAGCCGACGCCAGCGACAGGCCCAGCACACCGCTGCCGCAACACAGGTCCAAAACCCGGCGAGGCGGCTGCTTGCCCGCGTAGCGTTGTATCACAAGATAGCACAAGGCCTCGGTTTCGGGGCGGGGAATCAGAGCGCGCTCGTCGCATTTGAATGTCCAATCCAAAAACGGGACCGAACCGAAGACATGCGCCGCCGGTCGACCCTTCGCCAATTGGTCCAGATCGGTTTGCAGACGGGCCAGGATCTCAGACGGAATCTCGCGATCGGGATGGGCATGCAAGGCGGCCGGATCACAATTCAGGCGATGGGCAAGCAGTTGGCGTACCGTTCGTGCGGCATAGTTGAGCGCGGACGCCTGGGGAAGCGGCCCGGCCAGAAACTCGGCAATGGTCATATGGCGTTATTCCCGACCCAACTCTTCCTGAATGCGAATGGCCTCGAACTGGGTGCGGCAACCCTCCACCATCTCACCCATGCCGCCGTTCATAAATTCCGGCAGGTTGTACATTGTCAGCTTGACACGGTGATCGGTCACGCGCCCCTGGGGAAAATTATAGGTGCGAATCTTCTCGGAGCGATCGCCGCTGCCCACCTGACTACGGCGTTCGGCGGTGATGGCGTCCTGTTGCTCGCGCATTTTCATATCGTAGAGTTGGGCCCGCAGCACGCGCATGGCCTTATCACGGTTCTTGATCTGGGATCGCTCATCCTGGCAGGTCACCACCAGTCCGCTGGGAATATGCGTGATGCGGATGGCAGAATCGGTAGTGTTGACGTGCTGGCCACCCGCGCCGGAACTGCGGTAGGTATCTACCCGCAAGTCCTTCTCATCCACTTCCACGTCCACATCTTCGGCTTCCGGCATCACCGCGACCGTGATGGCGGAGGTGTGCACCCGGCCCTGGGACTCGGTTTGAGGCACGCGCTGCACGCGATGGGTGCCGCTTTCGTACTTCAGCTTCGAGAAGACATCGCTGCCTTCAATCACGGCGATGACCTCTTTCAGGCCGCCGATTCCGGTCTCGTTCTGAGTGGTGATATTCACCTTCCAACCGTTGGTCTCGGCAAAGCGGGTATAGGCGCGGAACATCTCGGCGGCAAACAGCCCCGCCTCCTCGCCGCCGGTCCCGGCGCGCACCTCCAGAACGGCGTTTTTGCCGTCCATGGGGTCTTTGGGCAACAGCAGGCGCTGTAAGTCGAAGAAACCCTGTTCCACTTTTTCACGGGTTTCGTCGACCGCCATTTCGGCCATTTCCACCAACTCGGGGTCCTCATCGCGGGCGGCCAGGATGGTTTCGTACTCTTCCAACTCGTCGTAATCGCTTTTGAATTTGGCGTAGGCGGAAGCTAAAGGCTCCAAATCCTTGTGCTGTTTGGCCAGTTTCTGATAAGCGGCCGCATCGGAAGCAATATGGGGATCCGCCATTTTTTCCATGATCGAATTGAAATTGTGAACAATGCTTTCGACCCGCTTGATCACAGGGGCCATCTTTTCATCCACGAAATGCACCTCTAGCCGGACAAAAAGCCGGATTTATTGGTCAGTAACCTGCGCCACCAGGCGACCGTTCTTGAAGAAGAAATCCTGGTTCTGACCATCGCCGCCGGGCAGGGCATCCAAGCCGAAAGTGGCCAGGGCGTAACCGTCGGGAGAATGACGGGCCACCTTGTCGCTGGTGTAGGTGGGCTTGTAATAGATGGGATTGCCCCAAACATCATCCCAATCGGGCACCACGAACGAGGGTAACTTCTCTAAATCTTTGGGGTTGATGGGATAAGCCAGGAACCGGGCCTTGTAGTTTTCGAGGGCGCGACCGATGGAGGTGAAGCGGTTTTGAATCTTGCGCGCGTTGTTCTGCAACTGAACTGCTTCCAACTTCTCGTACTCACTGATTTCGTATTCCGCACGGGAGGCGTATTCGGTGTTCTCATACTGAATACGGATATCCTGCAAGATCTGAACGGCCTTATCGTACTGATTCTTCGTGCGATAGGTTTCGGCCAGTTCATAAAGCCGGGCGGCCTTCTCCTCGTCCTGGTTGGAACAGGCCGATAGGGCCAGCATGGCGATCAGAGCGAACCAAAGTGTCATACGAATCATCGGAGCAACCACCCTCACAAAAAGTCAAACCAATCTATTATACACCAGCCGACCGGCAGGGGCAGGAATTAACGCTTGCAGGCGCTTGCAGGCCATGTTGAAAGCGGCCGGTATCGATCCTGACCAGGTTTAAACCTGACGCGACACCACGAAAAAACCTATTACCAGTTCCTGTTTTCCGGGTTCAGATAGAAGGACAGCCAGTCGTGGGGGCGGAAGAGGCCGCGTACCTCGAAATGGCCCACGCCGTTCACCAGCCACACCATGGTGCTGCCCGAACCGGTCATGAAGAAAGCGCCTTTCCGGAAGGTGCAGCTCTTAAGGCCGTTGTAGTACTTCTCAAACTCGGGATAGGCCTTGCACGCCGCGTAGACCAGGTCGTTCTCGCCCAGGCAGGGGCCCTCCCGGGGCATTTCGTCCAGCCAGGGCTTGAAATCGTCCCACCGGTCCCGGCGGATGGGGCCGAATTCCGGGATCGGTTTCCTGAACGGCGGGGGCGGCGGCATGGTATCGAAGGTTTCGAAGACCTTCTTCGTGCTCATATGCAGCTTGGGCATGATCAGGAATCCGCCCAACGGCAGCGAACGCGGCAGCGGCGCCGGCGAAAGAACCTCTCCCCTACCCTTCCCCAGCTGTGCACCGCCTTTCAGAAAAAAAGGAACATCCGAGCCTAACTCCAGGGCCAGGTCAGCCAACTTTTCGTCGCCCAGGGGATTATCGTGGTGCCGGTTGAACAGCTTCAGCGCGGTTGCGGCATTGGAACTACCGCCGCCCAGACCCGCGCCCATGGGGATGCGCTTCTCCAGCAACATTTGTCCGCCGATCTTGATTCCGGTCTCCCTGGTAAACAGTTTCGCGGCCTTGAACACCAGGTTGTCCCGGGGGTTGTCCATGGCTGCCCCTTTCATTTCCAGGGTCAGTTCGCCCTCGCCGGGCTCCCAGTGCAGATAGTCCTTGAGATCGATCTGGCAGAAGGCCGTCTCCAGGTCGTGGTAACCGTCCTCTCGTTTGCCGCGCACCTTCAGCCAGAGGTTGATTTTACCGGGCGATTTAATCCGGTATTTCATGCTTCCTCCAGTGAAGGGCCATTTCGGCAAGCGGCGAAACTTTAAAGCTTTCCGGGTAGCCGGGTTGCAACACGATCGGCCGATACCGCTCCTTCACCCGACGCTGTTGTTCCCGCCAACGAATGGTGACTTTTTCCTCACGACTGCCGATCATCTTCCAGTCATCCACCTGCTGATAGACGAAGCTGCCGATATCGTCCGGCGGCCGGTCCTCCAACAGTTGCAGCCATTGATCTCCCGCCAGGGCCGGTCCGTCGGGAAACAAGCGGAAATGCTCCTGGGCCCGGCCCTCGAACACCATTTTGTTGCGCGGGAAGCTGAGCACATTCCGCTCCGGCGTGGCCCACCAGGTGAACAGGGTTCCGCCCGGCGACTTGCGGCTGCTGACGGAGAAACGGCTGTCGTCCAATTTGTTGACGACCATCTTCAGTTGCACCAACCGGGTATCCATCACCAGCACCACATCGTAGGTGATGCGGGTCAGCGGTTGATCTTGGAAGTACAGGGCCAAAAGCAGGGCGGTGATCATGGCGGATCCAACTTGTCCAAAATGGTGCGGTAATTGTCGGGAAACCCCTGGAGCGAGCGACTCCAGGCCTTGCGCGCCTCGCGGGGTTTGCCTTGCGCATCGTAGATATAACCCAGGTGCTCCAGCTTCTCCGGGTCATCCGGTTCCACCGAGAGCGCCTTTAGAATATACGCTTCCGCCTTGATGAGGTCGCCCAATTTATAATGAATCCAGCCCAAGCTGTCCAAATAGGCCCCGTTATTCTTATCCATCTGAACGGCGCGGGTGACCAGGTCCCTGGCTTTTTCCAGCTCGCGGTCCGATTCACTGAGGAAATAACCGTAGTTGTTCATATACCCGGCATTGTCCGGGTGAGCCGCCAACAGTTCCTCGTAGATTTTGAAGGCCTCGTCCACACGGCCGCTGAGGTAGTAGATCACGGCCAGGTCGTCGGAGTCCAGACGGCGCTCCGGTTTCTCGGCGATCGATGCCTCCATGCGACGCTCGGCATTGGCCCAGTCGCCTCGTCCCATGTACATCTGCACCAGGGTTTGCCCGGCCGTTTCTACGAGTCCCTGTTCCTCGGCATCGCGAAACAGGCCGGTCAACCTGGGATCGCTGCCGCGCTCCTTGCGCAGAGATTCCCAGACCGACGTGTCGCCGTTATGCAAGGCCGCCCCGTACGCGTAGAAGATATGCGCCTTGAGGCCCATTACCGGATGTTTGATGTAGCGGTTGCCCGCCTCCACCAGTGCCGTGAAATCCCCTTGAAGCAGCAGGGTGTCCAGTAGTTGACTGACAATCTCGCCGCCGGCGACCTTGGGTTCCTTGCCGGCCAGGGCCGCTTCCAACTCGGCCCGCAGGGTAGCGTAGTCCGCCTCGGAGATCCGGGCTTCGGCCAACAGCCGATAGTGACGATCCTTGCGTTGGGCTCGGGGAATGTATTCGAGCAGGTGCAGGCCCTTGTCGAACTGTTTCACCTGATGGAAGCGTTCCACCAGGCCGTAGACCAGGTCTGACTCGAAGTCCTGCTCCTTGAGGTAGACCGTCAACTTGTCCAGGGCCTCGCCGCTGTCGTCCAGCAGGGTTTCCAGGGTCCGGATACTCAACTCCACCGGCAGCTGACCGGAATATTCGGGCTGGTCCACATTGCGCCGGTACTTGCGATAGGTCTTCAAAGCCAGGCGTAACTGATGCGACTTTTCGGCGGCAAGCGCGGCATAGTAGAGCGCCCAACCCGCGTCGGTTTCCAGTTCGGTCACCCGGGTGAACTGCTCTCCGGCCTGAAAGAACCGGCGCTCGTTGTAATGCCAGATCCCCAGGTAATAATGGGCGTCGGCCTTTTCCAGATCGGAGATTCCAGATTCCTTTTCCATCAGGCCGATGGCTTTTTCCAGGTAATCGCCGGGCGAACCCAGGGACTGGTCGCGCGCGGCCAGGGGGCGATTGACCAGAAAAACGCCCATTTCCTTGGGGAAGCGGTAGTCCAGGGGAAAGCGGGCCTGGTAGACGCGCAAGTCTTTCAAAAGTTGCTTTTCGGCCAGGCGCGAGGCCGTGGGTTGCCCGGAACGCATCTCGCGCAAGACCTCAACCTTGAGAAAAGCGGCCTCGGGTTCGGCCGGGTCCAGGTTGACGGCGCGCTCGGCGAGGGACAGCGCCAGGGTGAAATCACCCGCGTTGGCCGCGTAACGCGCTTTGAACATCAACCCCAGCATCTCGCCGGTTTGCACGTCACTGAAAAAGGCCGCAACCGCGAGCAACAACCATGACATCAGGCCATCACCTCCACAAACTCGTCCAGGGCGTCGCGCAGCACCGCGCGGTCCACGCCTTTGACAATCTCTACCTTACCCGGCGCGAAGGGGATGATCCAGGAAATTATGCCGGAAACGCCTTTTTTGTCCAACAGGGTCAGGTCCAACATTTTATCGCGGTCCCAGGCGGCGCAACCCACGGGCGGCACGCGGGGCCGCACGACGTCTTCCAGCCCGGTCCAGTCATAGGTTCCGCCCAGGCGTTTGGCGACCATGGTCACGTAGATCAAACCCAAGCCCACGGCCTCGCCGTGAAGGAAGGTTTTGTATTCGGTATAGGCCTCGATCGCGTGACCCAGGGTGTGGCCCAGGTTCAGGGTTTTGCGCAGGCCCTTCTCGAAGGGGTCCTCGCGCACCACGCGTACCTTTACCTTCAAGCCCTCGGCTAACAGCGGCATATGCGCCGACCAATCGGGCACCGCCACGGGCAGGTCGGCTACGCGGCGGTACAGGGACTCGCTCTCCAACATGCCGTGCTTCAGGAATTCCATGTAACCGGCGTTGACCTCGCGCTCGGGCAGGGTGGCCAGGACGGAACTGTCGATGATCACGGCGCGCGGGTCCCAGAAGTGGCCGACCAGGTTCTTGCCGTGGGGCAGGTTCACCGCCACCTTGCCGCCGATGGAAGCGTCCTGTTGACTGAGCAGGGTGGTGGGGACATAGATCCAATCCATGCCGCGCATATAGGCCGCGGCCACGAACCCGCTGAGATCGCCGACCACGCCGCCGCCCAGCACCAGGACGACCGAACGCCGATCGGCGCGATGATCGGCCAACCAGTGCAGCAGTTCGCCGAAGACGCCCAGGTTCTTGGTGCTCTCGCCGTCGGGCACCATGCGGATCTTGGGCTCGACGCCGCAGGCCTTGACCGCGGCCGCCAGTCGATCGCCGTGAAAGTCCCATATCTTTTGCTGCGAGATGATAAAGCAGGCGCTGTAAGCGGCCAGGTCCAACTCGCGCAGGACCTCTTCAAAACACTCGTTGCCGAAGGTTACCCGAGACTTGTTGAGCTCTATATGTTCCAGGATCATGTTTTCCCCTTTTGCCTCGTCCGATGGAATATGGCGGCGACCGGGTTACGAAGATAAGACGGTCGCCCGGCGGATCAAGCCGACTTTACTATATGTCGGGTCTCGCAAGGGATGCTTTACTACCGGCATCGTGCACCCGTGGATTCCGGGACGCCCGGTTGCCCTCGCTTTCGGAATGATTTGCCGTAAGCCTTTGTTCTGTTATAAGATCAAGAGGTCATCTACGTGTCACTACATGCAAAGGAGATCGGAATGAAATATGCCGCCATGGGCGCCCGCTATTTGATGGGCATTATTTTTGTGGTTTTTGGTTTGAACGGATTTATCGGCTTCATCGAGCTACCCCCGTTTGAAGGTCCCGCCGGGGATTTTATGTCCGCCATGTTCGGCTCGGGTTATCTCTACGTGGTCAAAGCCCTGGAGGTCATCGGCGGCGTGCTGCTGTTGGTCGGCAAAAAGGTGCCGCTGGCCCTTACCCTTTTGACGCCCGTGATCGTCAACATCCTGCTCTTCCACATCTTCCTCGACATGAAGGGCCTGCCGATCGCCGTGGTGCTGGTGGTGCTGGACGCGATCCTGCTTTACGAACACCGCGAAACCCTGGGCAAGGTGATCGCCGCCGATTAGATACTTTATCGTTTCGGGTGCGGTTACTCGACCCGGAGGGTTATCGGCCTCCGAGAAATAACCTTGAAAACAAAGGGGAAGAGAGGACACGGAGGTCACAGAGGGTTTTTGAACTGACTCGGATCTTTCTTTTTTTCCAAGAAGCAAAGTAAAAAGCTTGTCTCCCTGCCGTTGAGGAGGCTCCGGCTTCTCACCAACTCTGTGACCTCCGTGTCCTCTCTTCCTAAATTTTTTCAAGTGCGGGCAACACTGATTTGCCGACCTTTTCACAGGATGCGTGCACACCCGAGGACACCGCTCTGAGTTGTCGGTGGATTGACAATCGGGCCGACACGGCACGGATTTCCGGTTGTGATTGGTTGTGTCGATAAATCGAGGATCGAAGAATTCGTTCCGATTCCTCGACCCGGAAAAGTCGGGAGCAAAGAATCAGTCCTCATTCCTCGACCCGGAAAAGTCAGGAGCAAAGAATCGAAACTGATTCTTTGCGCCCCGAAAAGTAATGTGAAAGAAATCAGTTGTGGTTCCTTGACCCGGACTTTTCGGGAGCAAAGAACCAAAACCGATTCTTGGACCCTGAACTTTCGGTGCGCAAAGAATGAGGACTGATTCTTTGCTCTCCGACTTTCAGTATCGAGAAATCAGGGCGCGTTCCTTGACACCAGGGCCCAAGAATCAACTAGTGAGACAGTAATATGAGGCATACATTCAGCAGTAAATCTAAATTCGGCTGTATTTACTTGTGGAAAAAAGTACCATATCGCCTGAGTCCGGGGGTGGGGAGACCTTTCCCATGTTGCTAAGGACAAGCACCCGGATTCGCGAAACTCAGGGCAAAACATTTCGTCTCCCACTTCTGACCCCGGGCTCGTTGTATAATGACCCCGATCCGTGCCCGGTGGATGCTGTTCCGCCTTTCAGCAGCGCTTTTCCCTTGGAGGACGGCTTGCTTCTCATTCTGTTATGTATCGTGGCTTCCGGTAAGGTGCCGCAGTTCTCCAAGCCGCAACCGGTGGCGCCCGACGGCGGTATCGTCCAGGATTCGGTGGTGCAGTTTCGCACCCAAAACTGGGTTTGCCAGTTGCGCTCCGTCTCGGCCGACGATTTGCGCGGCAAGCTTCAGGAAAAGGGCATCTCCGCCGAATTGCTGAATGACAAGCGCCTGAAAAACTTTTTCGACCGTGCGGCCTCTTTCGAAATCGCCTTTCGCAACCTGGGCGAGGACCCCATCTCCTTCAATCCCGAACAGGTCAACCTGATCGCCGACGGCACGGTGGACGGTTTCATGGTGCGCACCTGGGACTTCATTCCCGTGGGCGCCGGCCAGGTGGACCCGGAATTGCAAAAACTGGCCGATATCTTCTCGCCCTCCTCCTTTCAGGTGGCGCCGGGTCGCGTGGGCTCCCAGTTATTGGTGTTCAAGCCCGCGCGCAATCGCTTCTTCAAAAGGGTGGCGTTGGTGGTCAACCACCTCTATTCCGGCAGTGAGAGCACCCGTATAGAATGCCGTTTCGATGTCAGGTATCGCAAACCATGAAATTTATCCTTCTTTTATTGATCGTCCTGCCGGTTTGGGCCCAAGACGAACCACCCTCGCGCGAAATCGAAATCTCCGATACGGGTTTCATAACCGACCAGTTGGGTCGCTCCGTGCGCGAGAATGCCTCGGTCAGTATGGAGGGCGTGTTCCTGTTGACCGCCGACCGCCTGATCTACGATCCCGAGGACAACACGGTCGAAGCGGAGGGCAATGTCAAGATCGATTACCAGACCGAACTGGGCTTGATCGAGGTCTCCGCCCAAAGCGCTTATTTCAACATTACACAAAGCGCGGGTTACTTCAAAGAGGTGGCCGTACGCTTTGCCGATGAGTTCTACTTCGTGGGCGAAAAGCTGGAGATGGTGGAGAACGGAGAGGTCTACCTCATCACCAACGGCTTCGCCACTTCCTGCAACCAGGTTTCCGCCCAGTGGTCCATGAAAATCAATAGCGCTCGGGTAGAAAAAGAAGGTTACGCTGTGGTCAAGGGAATTCGGTTCCGCATCAAGGACCTGCCGGTGTTGTACCTGCCCTGGATGATCGCACCGGTGATGCAGGAACGGCGCTCCGGCCTGTTGCTGCCGGATACGGGCGGCTCGGAACGTAACGGCACCTATTTCAGCCTGCCGATCTACTGGGCGCCGCGACAAGACTTCGATACTACTTTTACGCCGCATTATCATCTGGACGCCGGTTTGCAGATGGGTATCGAAACCCGCTACGCGACCAGGCCCGATCTGAGCGGGATCATGCGCGGCAGTTTCTTCAAGGACCGGGTCATGGAGGAACTGCTGGAGGAAGACAAGGCGCCTATCGAGGACGGCAAGCCGCTCAGTGAGAACCGCTACCGCCTGACCTATTGGCACCGGCAACAATGGAAGAAGGGCGTCCTGAATATCGATGTGGACGCCGGTTCCGATTTCAGCGTGGACCGGGACTTCCTGCAGGATGCGCAGAGTACCCGGATCAGGGACTATCATTGGCGCGCCGGTTACGATCGCCGGGTGGGCCGCAACGCCCTTTATGTCCGCCTCAACCGTCTCGACCGCATCCTGGCCGTGGACGAGGAAGTTACCGGCATCACCCACCTGCCGGAGTTTCGCTTTTACATGCCCAATCGCCATATCGGTTCCGGGTTCCACCTGCGCACATACCTGTACGGCGACTGGTTCAACTACGACGACCTGGTGGTGGCGCCGGGTCAGGAACCCCTGGAGGGCGACCTGTTGCGGACCGGTATCGACACGGAACTGTCGCGCACCATCAAACGATGGCAGTATGTGCGCCTGCGCTGGGGCGCTCGCTACCAGGGCGCCTACTATCGCGGCGATAACAACCCCGAAGACACGGAAGTAGTGGGCGGCGCCTTCGGTTTCGTGGAAACGGTGGGTCCCAGGTTCTCCAAGATCTACCGGCAGGGCGATAAGCGACTGGTGCACTACGTGGACGCGGCCTTGTCGGTGAAGGTAGGCGACCGCGAGGAAGATCCCTTCCTGGAATCCGTACTCTTCGACGAGTTGGATATTCGCCTGAACGAGCAGGTGGACGATGTGCAAACGGCCTGGCGGGTGAACTCGCGGATCTTCGCGGGCCCGCGCGGCAAGGTGCGGCCGTTCATGGACCTGGAGATCAGCCAGGACGCGGATATCGACGGCGATGAGGAGAACAAACCCATCGAAACGCGTTTGCGACTGATCAACCTGGGCGGCTTCCACGCCAACGGCATCTTCGACTATGACCCGGATCAGGGCACTATCGACACCTTGTCCGTCTACGGCAGCGTCAATCGCGGCACCGACTGGCAGGGCTACGGCGGTTACGTGCGGCGGCGAGCGGCGGGGGATATCCGCCAGGAGAGTTTTGTGGGCATCTTGCAGTGGAATTGGACCCGTTTCCGATCGCGCTTCAAGGCGGCCCTGGACTACAACTTCGAGACCAGCGAATTCAAAAGCCAGGAGTTTTTATACGCCTACCAGGGCCAATGCGTGGGCGTGCAACTGAACTACGTGAAATCTCCCTTCGACTCTTCCGAGATAGGCAACCAGGATTTCTTCCGCATTACCTTGACCTTACGCAACCTGGCCAACAACATCGGCACCCGGTTCTAATGATGACCGGCCTGTTTTCGGCGGAAATCGCGACCCGGTCGATATCGATGCAGCCCCCATACCGGAGGCGCCGCAACGGGCCCGGTTTGACGTGGTGCTTTATTCCGGGCCATATCGCGAGTACAATAGTCTCGGCCGTTCATTGAAGCCCGGTATGAGGTCCCCTTAATTTTCCCGCGCGCGTCTGCCTCTCATGTACCCGGCTGTTGAACGCTTACTTAACACAATGGAGCAAGCCTATGGTTCCCCATAACATCCGGCGCTTTGCGGCCGTGGTCGTACTGGCGGCCGCCCTCCCGCTGATCGGCGCGGACGACAAGAAGAAGGAAAAAAAGGAATGGGACGTCAGCAACTTCACGGACCAGACCTATGAAATTGAAATCAATACCGACGAGGGCACCTGGATCAGCCTCGACGTAAGCCCGGACGGCAAACACATCGTCTTCGACATGCTGGGCGATATCTTCATCATGCCCATCAGCGGCGGCGAGGCCAAGGCGATTGCTTCCGGCCTGCCCTGGGAAATGCAGCCCCGCTTCAGCCCCGACGGCAAGCGCATCGCCTTTACCTCCGATCGCGGCGGCGGCGACAATATTTGGACCATGGCAACCGACGGTTCCGACGCGAAGCAGGTCACCAAAGAAAGTTTCCGCCTGTTGAACAGCCCTGCCTGGAGCCCGGACGGCCGCTACATCGTCGCCCGCAAACACTTTACCTCGGCGCGTTCCCTGGGCGCCGGCGAGATCTGGATGTACCATGTCTCCGGCGGCGGCGGTATTCAGTTGAACGTGAAACCCAACGATCAAAAAGACCTGGGCGAACCCGCCTTCAGTCATGACGGCCGCTATGTCTACTTCAGCCAGGACACGACGCCGGGCAATGTGTTCGAGTATTCCAAGGACCCGAGCCCGGGTATCTACA
This sequence comes from Acidobacteriota bacterium, assembly GCA_030066195.1. Taxonomy (GTDB): domain Bacteria; phylum Acidobacteriota; class Holophagae; order Acanthopleuribacterales; family Acanthopleuribacteraceae; genus JASJCB01. The sequence continues at coordinate 16,986 of JASJCB010000083.1, read as the reverse complement.
GCATCAAGCGCATCGATCAACAGAAGGGCGGCATCGAAACGGTACTCAGCGGCACCGGCGGCGCCATTCGCCCCACGCCCTCGCCCGACGGCAAGCACCTGGCTTTTATCCGCCGGCACAACTACGACACCAAGTTGTGGGTGCACGACATGGAAACCGGCAAGAACACCATCGTCTACGACAAGTTGGACCGCGACATGCAGGAGACCTGGGCCGTGCACGGCGTGTACGCGGGCATTGCCTGGACGCCCGACAGCAAGAACCTGGTCTTCTGGGCCGACGGCAAGATCCACTCGCTGGACGTTGCGAGCAAGAAGGCAACCGAGATCCCCTTCCGCGTGAAGCAGAAGCACACCATGGTCAACGTGCTGCGCTACCCGGTCGAGGTGGCCCCCGAGACTTATCGCACGCACATGCTGCGCTGGGTCAGCGTTTCGCCCAAGGGCGACAAAGTGGTCTACCAGGCGCTGGGCAAGCTCTACATCCGCGACCTGCCCGAGGGCGAGCCGCGCCGCCTGACCGACGATCAGGATAACTTCGAGTTCTACCCCTCCTGGTCCCGTGACGGCGAGCGCATTGTCTACGTGACCTATCACGACGAGAACCTGGGTTCGGTGCGCGTGGTCAGCGCCTCCGGCGGCGAGAGCAAGGAATTGACCCACAAGAAGGGCCATTACATCGCTCCGGTCTTCTCGCCCGACGGCCAGACCGTCATCTATACCAAGAGCTCCGGCGGGTACCTGCGCAGCCCCCTCTACGGCAAGAAAACCGGGCTCTACAAGTACAATATGAGCGAAGCGGAGCATAAGCGCATCGTCGATTACGGCGTGCGGCCCCACTTCGGCAAGCAAAACGACCGCGTGTTCTACACCACCTACGGCGCCAAGGGCAAGCAGGTGCTGAACAGCATCGGCCTGAACGGCAAGGACCACCGCACCCACGTGGAAACCAGCATGGGCCACGAGCTGTGCGTGTCGCCTGACGGACAATGGCTTTCCTTCGTGGAGAACTGGAAGGTCTATGTCTCGCCGTTCACCATGACGAGCAAGTCCTACAGCATCAGCCCCAATTCGTCCAACGTGCCCGTAAAGCAGGTTTCCGGTGAAACCGGCGAGGGCCTGCATTGGAGCGGCGACAGCAAGCGCCTCTACTGGTCGCTGGGCAGCAAGCTCTACCATCGCGAATTGAAGGACGCCTTCGCCTTTGTGGAGGGCGCGCCGGATGAGTTGCCGAAGCCGGTCAAGGAAGGCACCGATATCGGCTTCGATTTCAAGTCAGACGTTCCCACGGGCACGGTCGCCCTGGTCGGCGCCCGGATCATCACCATGAAAGGCGATCAGGTCATTGAAAACGGCACCATCGTCGTGGAAGGCAACCGCATCGAGGCCGTCGGCAGAAAAGGCCGCGTGAAGGTTCCGAACGGCGCGCACAAGATCGACGTGTCCGGCAAAACAATCATCCCCGGCATTCTGGACGTGCACGCGCACGGCGCCCAGGCCGCCCAGGAGATCACCCCGCAGCAGAACTGGATGAGTTACGGCACCCTGGCTTTCGGCGTGACCACCATCCACGATCCCTCCAACGATACCTCTTCCATCTTCGCGGCGTCCGAGCTGCAACGCGCCGGCATGATCGTCTCGCCGCGCATCTACTCCACGGGCACCATCGTCTACGGCGCCACCGCCCCGGCGTATACCGTGAAGATCAACACTCAGGAAGACGCGGCCCTGGCTTTGCGCCGCTTGAGCGCGGCGGGCGCCTTCAGCATCAAGTCCTACAACCAACCGCGCCGCAACCAACGGCAGATGGTCATCAAGGCCGCCCGTAAAGAGAAGATCATGGTGGTTCCCGAGGGCGGTTCGCTGTACCAGCACAACATGTCCATGATCGCCGACGGTCACACGGGCATCGAGCACAACATCCCCCCCGCCCGCGTCTACAAGGACGTCTCCCAGTTCTGGGGTCAAAGCCGGACCTACTACACCCCCACGCTGGGTGTATCCTACGGCGGTATTTCCGGCGAGCACTACTGGTACGATGTCACCGATGTGTGGGAACACCCCTTGCTGACCAAATTCGTGCCGCCCTTCATTCTGGAAGGCCGCGCCCGCCGACGCACCAAGGCGCCCGAGGAAGAGTACAACCACATCCGCAGCGCCGAGGTGTGCAAGCAGCTCACCGACGCCGGCGTCAAGGTCACCGTGGGCGCCCACGGCCAACGCGAGGGCCTGGCTTCGCACTGGGAGATGTGGATGCTTGCCCAGGGCGGGATGACGCCCATGGAAGTCCTGCGCTCGGCCACCATGAACGGCGCGGAGTACCTGGGCCTGGACAAGGACCTGGGCTCCCTGGAGAAAGGCAAGCTGGCCGACCTGGTGGTCCTGAACGAGAACCCGCTGGAAAACATCCGCAACAGCGACAAGGTCTCGCACGTCATGCTGAACGGCCGCGTCTACGAGGCGGCGACCATGAACCAGGTGGGCAACCACAAGCAGGAGCGCAAGCCCTTCTTCTGGGAGCGCGACGGCGCCCGTTCGCCCAGCACCGACAGCTGGACCCGTTACCAGGTAAACTGCGGCGCCTGCACGCGTCACTGATCGTCAACCGATAAAAACGGAACCCGCGGGCTCTCGGGCCCGCGGTTTTTCAGGTTGTTTTCCGTGGAGGGTAAAACCCTGGGACCGCACGCATCCTGCGTGCATGCAAGCCGAGAATCGCCCTCCGGGCGAGGCGAGGCGGAAACCCTGGGCGCGCACGCATCCTGCGTGCATTTGCAGACATAAGCGTTAACATGACATAGGGTTAAGCAATCACCCGGGACCTTACATGCATCCAAGCAAAGCGGTATAAGTGCAAGCGCGAATTGCAATGCCTGGTAACTTGCTTAACCCTATGTCATACAATCTCATAAGTCTGGAAATGCACGCAGGATGCGTGCGCGCCCAGGGTTTCCGCCTCGCCTCGCCCAGGGGGCGATTCTCGGCTTGCATGCACGCCCAGGTGGATTGAGTTCAAGGTCGCCAACCTTGATAGAATCAATATTCACCTTCAAATTGCGGGTGGACCCACAGGAATTGCCTGCGCTTGTCCAACACGCGGACCAGGCCGCCGAAGGTTGGATCTTTCTTTTTAAGCAGGACATGCAGCTCTCGAAGGGCGGAACCTTGAGCCCGGATCGGATCCTGGTGCTCTTTCAGTCCGATCGCCTCAGCGTCGTTTAGAAACTCGCCAACCTTCGCGGGTGCGGCGAGGGCCGCGTTGATAACCTCTTTTCCAAGATCAATTTGGGCTGCAATGGTTTTATATCCCTCTTCTCCAATGTTTCCCAACTTGGCTCCTGAAGCGACGACAGGTAGGATCAGGCTTAAGGTACTCGTCAGTAATTTCAGGTAGGGCGCCGCTTTCTTGAACCAATCGCGTGTCAATTCGATGTCGATGATACCTACCGTGGGATCGTCATCGAGGCTTGGAAGCGGCAGGCGGGAATACTCGCACCAGAGGGTAAAGCAGAATTTGGTTTTTATCCACTTTTTTGGATTGAAGTTGCTTCGTTGAACCGGTTCGAAGCTAAACAGGCGCGGGCCTTCCCGGGCTTCGTCGGTGAACACCTGCAGGAGTTCGGCATATTTGGCATCGATTTTACTTAATATCTCCTTCTGGCCCGTACCAAGGGTATCGAAACGGCCCATGGTTTCCTGTTGAAAATGGACCAGCTTTTCCATCAATTCCTCATTGGTCACGACCTTGGCGGCGGGGGCATTGCGCAACAAACTATCGATATTTTGCCACCTTCCGCATAGAGGGTAAGGGAATTCAGGCCGGTTTTCGCCTTTGCTTTCAATTAACTTTTCAACCTCGTACAGTCCGGTTCCAGGCTCTTTTTCCCCGCATGGCGCCACGCACGGCACCATCACCTTGCATCGCAGCCCTTCCCAAAAGTTATCTACCAGGTACTTGACTTCCGTGGTTAGTATGGTCAACAAGCGATCCGGGTAGGGCGCCCGAACCGTAATGTGTATGTCTTTTCCGATATGAAGCAGGAGAGCCCGTCCATTGTAGTCGTTGTCCAGTACCAGGCCGCGTTGCCAGTGAACGCTGTCCTTGTAGTTGAGACGACCCAGGGAGAATTTGTGCAGGCGTACGATTAACTGGTAAAACAGGCCCTCTGCCGTTTCGGACTGACCTTTGCTATCGACGATCTGACAGATCTGCTTCTGTTGGGCGTACCCGGGGCTGATCTCTGAAGGCCACTCCCCGGCTAATTGTTTTACCGGCCGCGTATCGGGGACCAATTGGCCGATCAGGCAGGCTGGACTCGCTTCTTCTTTCATGTACGCATCCTGAACCCGGTAGGAGAGGTCGAAGCGCTCCATCAGGCGCATAAAAATAGGGTGAAGCTCTTGTGGATAGCGAGATTCCGGTTCCCGATCGGGATCATCCCACAATTGGCTCAGTCGAGAAAAGCGCACCAGGCCGTGCCTTTCACGGGTCACCTCGTCATCCAGCACAAAACTGATGGCGGTGGCCAGCCAATCGGGCTTCAGGACCACCATGTCACGCAGGACCGGATCATGTTCGTAGTGAATCAGGTGGCCGAGCCGGTGTGAGATGGAAACAAACAAACGTGCTTCTTTCACTTCCATTTCGTGTTCGTGGCAGAGTTCCAACAAGCGAGCCAGGGGAAGGTAGGCTTCTCCGCTATTTTTCAAAGCTTCGCGAACTTCCTGCCAACGCTTCGGTACAGAGCGGCCCATCTCCGGTAGTGCGACAGCCGCTTTGGCAACGGCTGTTTTCAGTTCGTCAATACCGTGCCGCTTTCCGTCTTTATCCGGTCGATTCTCTACGCGGAAAAACCCAAGGATAGTCTTCTCGCCGAAAAGATCCAAAAATTCCTGGCGATCGATATCGGGTTGCCGTTGCTGAGGCCCGCCGTGTGTGGAAACAATCAGGATTTTGGCGTCCGGCTCCCGGTGGATAATGAGCTTGACCCATTCCTTAACCAGGCCCTGTTGGGGACCCTCGCGTGGTTTCCAAACCACCAGGTAAACAGCCGGTGCGCTGAAGAACAGTTGGTGCGTTGGGCGGTAGACGCGTTGGCCGCCAAAATCCCAACCGTTCAGGGTAATATCCCCGTTGCTTTCGGGATCGATGACCTTGACTGGTTTAATTTGGATACCATGGGTCGTTGCGTGCTTTTGCCAGGGGTCGCCCCGTAGGGCATCTAATAAACAGGTTTTGCCCACCTCCCCTTCGCCGACCAAGATCAGCTTGGCCTCGTTGAGGATAATTTGCGACTCGAGTTGCGTGCGGAGGTAGGTTTTTAGGGCGTCAAGACCGTCTTTACATACTGAAGCCAGTTCAGGATTGAGAGGGTTGCCATCAAGGTCAAGGTTGGTGAGCTTGGTGAGCTTGCCGAACTCCGGGGGCAGGGTGGTCAGCTGGTTGCCTTGGAGGTAAAGCTCGGTGAGGTTGGTGAGCTTGGCGATCTCCGGGGGCAGGGAGGTCAGCTGGTTGCCTTCGAGGTAAAGCTCGGTGAGTTTGGTGAGCTTGGTGATCTCCGCGGGCAGGGTGGTCAGCTGGTTGTTTTGAAGGTAAAACTCGGAGAGGTTGGTGAGCTTGCCAATCTCCGGGGGCAAGTTGGTCAGCTGGTTGCCTTCGAGCCAAAGCTCGGTGAGTTTGGTGAGCTTGGTGATCTCCGCGGGCAGGGTGGTCAGCTGGCTCGTTGCGAGGTCAAACACGGAGAGGTTGGTGAGCTTGCCAATCTCCACCAGGGTGGTCAGCTGGTTGCCTTCGAGCCAAAGCTCGGAGAGGTTGGCGAGCTTGGTGATCTCCGGGGGCAGGGTGGTCAGCTGGTTGTGACGGAGGCTAAGCTCAGTGAGCTTGGTGAGCTTGCCGATCTCCGGGGGCAAGGTGGTTAGCTGGTTGCGAATGAGATTAAGCTTGGTGAGCTTGGTGAGCTTGCCGATCTCCGGGGGCAGGGTGGGCAGGTGGTTCTCTTGGAGGTCAAGCACGGTGAGGTTGGTGAGCTTGCCGATCTCCGGGGGCAAGGTGGTCAACTGGTTGCCTTCGAGCCTGAGCTGGATGAGCTTGGTGAGCTTGCCGATCTCCGGGGGCACTTTAGTCAGGCCCAGAGCCGATAGATCCAAATACTCCGTTCCAGACTCTAAAGCATGATTGATTCGTTCAAGTACTTTATTGCTCATAGGCCCACCTGGAATGATGATTTAGAGGAGATTATACCACGCAAAAAACCATCCATCTTGCGTGCTCTTCCTTGGGGAGGGTGAAACCCTGGGACCGCACGCATCCTGCGTGCATGCAAGCCGAGAATCGCCCTCCGGGCGAGGCGAGGCGGGTTGTATCCTTGGGCTTATCTTGTATCCTTGTGTATGCAACTCGTGAGTCTATGCATTGTGTTTAGGGACTTGTAAGTTACTCATTTTTAAAATCATAGATTATACTCATCCCAAGGAAGAGCACGCAGGATGCGTGCGCGCCCAGGGTTTCCGCCTCGCCTCGCCCGGAGGGCGATTCTTGGCTTGCATGCACGCGTGCGCGCCCAGGGGGATTGAGTTCAAGCCGTGGCGTCCAGCGCCTTTTGGATGAGGGCGCGCACCGCTTTGTCCGGGTCCTTGCGGTGTTTGAGCAGGTGGCGCATCGCCTTGGGTTGCTTGCTGGCGATCATGGCGCGCACCGCGCCCATTCTGACGGACGACGGTTCGCCCTTTCCCTTGGAGCGCGAGTAATTGGCCACCACTTTCTCCAGGTAGTCCACCGCTTCTTCCGTGGCCATGCGACCCATGACATTCAAAGCGTCCTGGCGGACCCGTTCGACCTCGCTGTTTTCGAATACCCGGCAAACGGTAGAGAAGTATTCCGGGTCGCGACTCACATGCAGATAGCCCAATAGCTTGACCTGCTGCCTGGCGTCGGCCTTGCGCAAGATGCGTTTCCCCATGCTGTAGGCGCGTTCATGGGGGATCTGGTACAGGCACCGACACACCAGGTCGCGCATCTTGGGATGTTCCTCCTCCTTCAGCAGTTCGTCCAGCATGGGCACCAGGTCCTTGGGCGGTTTGATGGACAGCAGCGTCAGCAGGTTGCGCTTCACGTACCAGGGTTGATTGTGGGTGATGGCGTCCTGCAATTCGACCAGTAACTCCGGGTAGATGACCGGTCCCTGCATGTGCAGCACTTCCAACAACCGCTTGCGCATGTTCCGGTCGCCGCTGTTGAACAAGGCGTACAGCAAGGGCTTCAACAAGCCGGCGCCGCGCTTGCCCAACAGCGCCCTGACCATGGTCTGTAATTCCTGGTTTTTCTCGGTCAACAAGTCGGCCAGGCGGCTCATGGTCAACAGGGCAACGCTTTGCTCTTCCAGAAGGTTGCGGATCTGGCCCTTTTGTCGCAGGGTTTGCGTACAGATGATGTCCACGCCGTACAGGTAATACTCGGTCATCGATTTTTTGTCGAAATAACGGATGATCAGGACCAGGGTATCCAGGTGCAGAGCGTAGAGATCGGCTTCGGTACATCTGGCCAGGTCGGTGCCGAGTGTCTTCAGCAACATGAACAACTGCCGATTCCGGCCTTCGTCGATCAGCACCCGAACCACCACGTGATACGAGGAAAAGGCAATTTCCCGATCTTCCCGTGACGGCGAGGCCAGGTCCGTGCGGATCATGGTCAGGGTTTCGCCCACCCGATTCAAATCCTGATCGTGGACCGCCTGGGCAATGCCCGCGTAAAGGGCGCGGTAATCTTCCTCGGTAATGAACAGCCCGGCCCGCTTCGGTTGGGGCTCATCCAGGGTAAAGGTTCGCGGGCCGGAAGGCAGGTCGGGCGCCCGGGACGAATGATCGATGGTCGCCGGTGCCGGATCGGGTTGCACCAAGGGCATGGAGACCGGTTGAGGCGGCGCCGTTTGGACCGCGGGAGCCGGATTGGGTTCGCTTTCCCGGTTGTGATGTACCGGGCCGATCTCCAACAGGTGATCGCGGTGTGCCGGGCCGATCTCCAGCAGGGGATCTTGGAGCGCTTGCTCCCCGGCCTGCTCCTTAAATTGCGCGGTTACCGGCTCCGGGGGTCCGCTCTCCATGGGTTCCGATGTGAAACCCGGTGCCTGGCTTATCTCCACGCGGGTGATGCCCATTTCCTTCAAGAACTTTTCGGCGACCGTGTCGCCGGTAAAATAACCGGCGTCCCAAAGGAACAAGCCCACCAGGCCGCGAACGTCCTGGCCGTTCATCCCGGCATTCAGCACGATTTGCTCGATGCCCCGGTCCAGGCATTGGGTGACGAACCAACCCACGGCGGGTTGACGCACGACCTCCGGCGCCACATCGTTGTGGTTGATCTTGATAAACCCGGCGCCCACGTCGATTTGCATCTTGCCTTCAAAGTCCAGGAACTCTTTATAAGTTGCCAGAAGGCGCCCGTAGTAATTTTCCACGGCGGCATTTCCACGAGAGAACTTTCTCGTGCCTTCATAACAAGCCTGGATCAAATTGAAGAACAAAGGGATCGAATCCATCCCCTTTCATCCCTCCGGGTGCTGTTTGGACGAAGTCGTCAGCCATGTAACCCGCTCTTTTAAGCAGAGCCATATCATATAATGCGGCTTGACAACAAGCATAACGGGTTTAGGTGGATGCCGTCAAATGCAATCACCGTTAAGGGCGTAGTTAAAAGTGAGGATGTTGCGCTCAACACAACTCACTTTTAACTACACCCGACACGTCGGCCGACTTCTACTTTTATCTCACCCGGTCGCAAGATGACCCTCACTGAAATCAGTGGTATGATGGGCGTGACGAAGACAGGTGGGAAGATCATGGCTCTTTTTGATGCGATCAAGAATTTTTTTACGCCCGAAACCCCGGAACCCGAGAAGGCGACGCAAGGCGACCCCATGGTGATCCGTGTCATCCTGCTTTTGGAGACGGCCACCTACGACAGCGAGTTCGCACCCGAGGAACGCGCCGCTATCGAGCGTCTGCTGGGAGAGCGTTACGAACTCTCTGACCAGGAGATCCACGAGCTGTTGGCATTGGCCCGCTCCCGGCGCGAAGCCGTGCCCGATATCTACTCTTTCACCCGCGAACTGGCCAACGCCATGAGCGCCCCCGAACGCATGCAGATGATGACCGAGATCTGGCAGATCATTTTCGCGGACGGCCGGGTGGATGCCGAGGAGGAGCACTTCGCCCGCAAGATGCAAAAGCTGTTGCGTTTGGATCATCCGACCTGGATCGAAGCCAAAATCGCGGCCAGGGGCGGTTGAACCGGGCGCTTCCACCCGGCGGGTTCAAACCGTTCTGGAGAAGTTGGCTTGGCGACCCTGGGGACGGGCCAGGTGATGGTCGAACAGCATGGCGATGTTGCGTAGCAGGAACCGGCCAGGCCGCGTGGCGCGCCAGACGGCCCCTTCCTTCTGGATCAGACCGTCTGCCTGCATGGCGGTCAGGGCGCCCGTGACGCCGGGAAAGGCCGTATCGAAATCTTCGCCGACTTCCGATTCGATCAGCGGGATGTCGATGGTGTAGCGGCACATCAGGCGATTGATGATGCCGCGTCGCAGCTTGTCGTCCTGGGACAGCACATAGCCGCGTGCGGTGGGCATATGGCCCTGGCGAACCGATTTCTCCCAATCGGTTATTTTGGAGTGGTTCTGCACGTAGATGCCGTCCATCATGCTGATGGCGGACATGCCGAAGCCCAGCATCTCCAAACCGGCATGCGTGGTGTAACCCTGGAAGTTGCGGTGCAGAGTCTGATCGCGCCAGGCTTGGGATAGTGGATCTTTAGGGTGGGCGAAATGATCGATGCCGATGAAGATCATGCCGCTTTCTTCCAGCCGATCCACCGCGGTAGTCAGCAGTTCCATTTTTTGCCTCGGCGTGGGCAGGTCCTCGGGTTTGATCAGCTTCATTTGGGGCTTGAGCGCGGGTAGGTAGGCGAAGTTGAACAGTGCGATGCGTTCCGGGTCAAGGGACAGCACCTGGTCGAGAGTGCGATTGAAGCTGTTCAGGGTTTGCAGCGGGAGGCCGTAGATCAGGTCCATATTGACGGACTGGATGCCGGCGGCGCGCAGATCGTTGACGCATCGCCGGACCATTTTGTAGCTGTTCTCGCGGTGAATGGCTTTTTGGACCGCGGGCTCGAAATCCTGGACGCCGATGGACACCCGGTTGAACCCGGCGCGGGCAATGGCGTCTAAATGGGCGGAACTCAGCAGGCGGGGATCGATCTCGATGGAAATCTCGGCATCGTCGTGAAAGCCGAAGCGTTCGCGCAGCCTTTCCACCACGGTCACCAACTGCTCGGGACGCAGGTAATTGGGGGTGCCGCCTCCCAGGTGAACCTGGGCAGCCTTGCGGGAGGGGTGGACCAGGGGACGGACCATATCGATTTCGTCCAGGATCAAGTCGAAGTGGGCGTCCATCAACTTGCGGTTGTGGCTCACCTTCATATTGCAACCGCAGTACCAGCAAAGACTCTTGCAGAAGGGGGCGTGCACATAGAGCGACAACGGTTCGCCGATGCGCGGTTCCTCACGCAGGGTCCGCGCTAAATCCTCGGCGCCGATGTCCTCCCGAAAGAGGTTTGCCGTTGGATAGGACGTATACCGCGGCCCCGGTCGGTCGTACTTTTGAACGATATCGAAATCGAAACAGGTTTTCATGGCCTGGCCTCCATAAGATCCCCATTGCACGGGTGAAAAGCAAATGGGAGGCCGGCTTGGTGAGCCATGAGCGGAGTCTCACGCTAAAAGCTATAAATAAATGATTTAAGCCTGGGAGACTTAACAAAGTTTGGACATTGTGGTTGGGGACTCAGCCGCAGCTTGTGCGTGATTCCACGAGAGTGTGGGGGAATTTTCGCCGGGCGAAAGATTTTTCACAGGCTGAAATCGACCGAACGGGTTGAAAAAACCAGGGGGGTCAACATTCCAGGCCGTAGCTTCGGTAGACCGGCATGCGCGGGCGGCCGAGGCGGACCCGGCATGTGGCCTCGGGTCCTGCCTTTGCAGCTTATCTACTCCACGGCTTACCTCAGGCGTCGGCGAAGCCCAGTTTGCGCAAGACGGCCATGGCGGGGCACCAGTTAGTCATGGAACTCTGTAACAGATTGGCGCCCACGAACACGGTCAGCCAGAGGAAACCCTGGTGGACGGTGATGGCCAGGGTCAGACTTAACAGAACCATGAACCCGGCCAGGAAACGTAAACCTCGATTGACTGTCATAGTGAAACCTCCTCGATGATTGGGCCGTGTAAGGCCTCGCCACCGTAAGAGCAAAGCCCGTGCCTAATTGACTAATCTTGATAAAGCCTATTGATTACAAAGGCTTGCGTCGCTGCTTTCGATTGATTACTTCATGCGCTCCCGTTTCACCCGTCTTTTTGTTTCAGATGCGTTTCATCTGAAACAAAGCCGGGTTTCGTTTTGCTATAATGAAACCGCACAACGCCTTAGAACTATGGGCTCGGCATACGTAACTTGTTAGCTTCACCGCATTTCATCGAATCATCGCACCATGGCACGAGGTTTGCCTTTATGTGGGGCAAAGAATAAGCGGCACCGCGTGTGCCCCTTGGAGGTTGCACATGAAACTGGTGCTCACTAATTTCGGCATTCAACGACCCTGGGTGGTTTTGATATTGACCGTTTTGTTGACCGCGGGCCTGGGTCTACAAATGCCGAAGGTAAATTTCGATAACGATCCCGAGAACATGCTCTCCGAGGACGAACCGGTACGGGTCTTCCACCATCAGGTAAAAGAGAAGTACAGTCTGTACGACTTCGTCATCGTGGGCATCGTCAATGAAAGCCACGCGGACGGCATCTTCAATACCGAAACGCTGGGGCGCATCGGTGATCTGACCGAGCAACTACTGACCCTGCAACGCACCGAGGACGGCAAGCCTGCCGTCACCCTGGCCGGCAGCAAACAAGTGCTGGACTTGAGTCCCGACAGCACTTGGAAACAGGTCCTGAACTTCGCCTTCCGCCACAATCCCAATCGCTTGTTCGACGAGGAGGGCGGCTCCGCGATCATCGCCCGCGAAATCATCAGCCCCAGCGTGGTCGACAATATCAAGCAGGCCGAATTGGGTTCCCTGCGGATTGCCTACCTGATGGAAGAGAAACCGACCACACGCGAAGAAGCGCTCGAGATTCGCGACGACGCCATGAGCAATCCGCTCTACGCCGGAACCCTGGTTGCCGAGGACCAGAAGGCCATCTGCCTCTACCTGCCCATTCAGGACAAGACCTACAGTTACAATGTGGCCGAACTGGTGCGCACCCTGACCGCCGATTGGGAAGGCGACGACGAGGTCTATATCACCGGTCTGCCCGTGGCCGAGGACACCTTCGGTGTAGAAATGCTGGTGCAAATGGCCACTTCCGCGCCCATGGCCGGCGTTGCCATCTTCCTGCTACTGCTGTTTTTCTTCCGCCGCATCAGCCTGATTGTGGCGCCCATGCTGGTGGCGCTGGTCAGTGTCATTACCACCATGGGCCTGCTCATCGGCCTGGGCTTCGACGTGCACATTATGAGTTCCATGATCGCCATCTTCCTCATGCCCATCGCGGTGGCGGATGCGGTCCACATACTCAGCGAGTTCTACGACACCTACCCGCGCTTCAAGGACAAAGCCGCTACCGTTCGCCACGTGGTCGGTCACTTGTTCTCGCCCATGCTCTACACCACGCTCACCACCATGGTGGGTTTCGCATCCCTGGCCGCCACGCCCATTCCGCCCGTCCGCGTCTTCGGCCTGCACGTTGCCTTCGGCGTCGGCATGGCCTGGCTGTTGACCATGGTCTTCATCCCCGCCTACCTGATGCTGTTCGTACCTTCGAGCGCATTGACCGGGTTGGCGAAGAAGGAAGCCGCGGCACAGCAGGGCGGCCGCCTGCAACGTTTCCTGGAAGGTCTGGGCAGTTTCAGTTATCGGCACGCCAAAGCCATCCTGGCCGTGACCATGGTGGTGCTTGTGGTCGCCGCTTACGGCATCAGCCTGATCCGCGTCAACGACAACCCCGTCAAATGGTTCACGCCCGATCACCCCGTTCGCGTCGCCGACAAGGTGCTCAACGAACACTTCGGCGGCACCTACACGGCCTACCTCACCTTTTCACCCGATGATAGCGGCCAGGCCGAATCCGCCTCCCAATGGCTGCGCTCCCGCGTGGAAGCCGACGATGTCACGGCCGATATCCGCGAAGCCGTTCTGGCCGCGCTCAACGCCGAGGAAAGCGAAGGCGGCGCCGCCGGCGATAAACTGTTCACCCTCATCGCCCGACGCCTGGAAGACCAGGGCACGGGCGAAGAGTGGGCCCGGTTGGCCGACGAAGTCAACTACCTGGACCCCGCCGGACTGACTCGAGCCAATCTTCAACAACGCCTGGCCGCCGCCCCCAAAGCCAGGGTCGATGAACTGGTGCAACTGTTGGGGGATACTCAACTGACGGGCGAGGAATTGTTGAACCGGGCGCTGGAAATCAGTGAGGCCGCATCCGCCGGGCCCGCCGACCAGGTGTTGGAATGGGCCGCGGACTTCAGCGCCCCGCTGTTCAAACAGCCCGCCATGCTGCGCTGGGTGGAAGACCTGCAAAAGGCTCTGGCCGCCGATCCGGTGGTGGGCAAAACCTCGTCCGCCGTGGACGCCCTCAAGAAAGCGTCCTACGAACTCCAATACCAGGATCTTCCCGAGGCCGATAACCAAAAGCACTTCAGCGTGCCCGACACTGTCGCCGCAACCGGCCAGGTGTTTACCCAACTGGAAGGCATGAAGAAGAAAGACTCCCTGTTCCACCTGGTCACCAGGGATTACCGGGAAGCCAACCTGTGGATACAACTGAAGAGCGGCGACAACCGCGACATGGAAGCCGTGGTTGCCTCCGTCGACGACTACATGAAGAACAACCCGCCGCCCGCCGCCGTCAAGACGGGCTGGGCCGGTCTGACCTATATCAACGTGGTCTGGCAGGAGAAGATGGTCAAGGGCATGCTCAGCGCGCTTGGCTCCAGTTTCCTCTTCGTGCTGGTCATGATGATCATCCTGTTCCGCTCGCCCGTCTTCGGCATCATGGCCATGATCCCGCTTTCGGTAACCATTTCCTTTATCTACGGGCTCATCGGCCTGGTGGGTAAGGAATACGACATGCCCGTGGCCGTGCTCTCCGCCCTTACCCTGGGCCTGAGTGTTGACTTCGCCATCCACTTCCTGCAACGGTCGCGCGAATTACAGAAAAAGCACGGCTCCTGGAAGGAAGCAATCACCCAGATGTTCAAGGAACCCGCGGTGGCCATCAGCCGCAACGCCATTACCATTTCCATCGGTTTCACGCCCCTGTTGGCGGCCCCGTTGGTCCCCTACAAGACCGTCGGATTCTTCCTGGCCACCATCATGGCCGTCAGTTGGATGGCGACCCTGTTCATTCTCGCCGCGCTGGCCACCGTGCTGCGCAAGAAAATCTTTGCCGGTGAAGTATAAGGAGGACCGCCATGACTGAACTGATCACGCTTTTCCTGATGTTCCTGCCCGCCTGGGCCGCCGCCGATAACGGCATCGACGTTCAAGAGATTGTGGAAAAAGCCAACCGGGCCTCCTACTACGCCGGCAAGGACGGTCGCGCCGATGTCACCATGACCATTCACGACGGCAAGGGCGGCGCCCGCGAACGCGCTTTCACCATCCTGCGCCTGAACACCAGGGGCGCCGACCAGAAATTCTACGTCTACTTCAAGGAACCCGCCGACGTGCGCAAAATGGCCTACCTGGTCTGGAAGAACGCGAACCGCGACGATGACCGCTGGCTGTGGCTGCCTGCCATGAACCTGGTCAAGCGCATTGCGCCCGGCGATAAACGCACCAGCTTCGTGGGTTCCGACTTCGTCTACGAGGACGTTTCGGGCCGCGGTACCGAGGAAGACCACCACGTGCTTATCAAAGAAACCGATACCCAATACCACCTGAAAAGCACGCCCAAGGATGCCGGTTCGGTAGAGTTCAGCTATTACGAACTGTGGATCGACAAGACAACCCACCTGCCCCGCAAGGCCGAGTACTACGACAAGCAAGGCAAGCTCTACCGCCGGGTAGAGGCCCTCAAGGTAGAGCAAATCGACGATCACCCCACGGTGGTCGAATCCAAGGTCAGCGACCTGGTAACGGGCGGCTATACCATCAACCGGTTCACCAACGTCAGCTACGACAACGGCTACAACGAACGCATCTTCACCGAACGCTTCCTTCGCCGTCCGCCCAGGGAGATCCGCTAAGCGGGAATCCGGAGCAACCGTCATGTTTACCAAAGCCGCGATACTCATCTCAATCACCTGGTTATCGGCCGTAACGATGTCGTGGGGCGGGGAACCGCTCCACGGCTTCCTGGACATGCGCGCCGGCATCCGCAACCAGGATGATCCGCAACAGAAGGACAGTCCGCTGACCGAGGCTCGCCTGCAACTGGATTGGAACCGCCTGGGCAAGCACATCGAATGGCAGGTCCGCGCCGATCTTTTGGCGGATGACGTGGTCGATCAGGACGACCTGGACCTTGACCGGGGTACGGGTTACCTGGACCTGCGCGAGGCCAATATGCTGTTCTCGCCCGCACCCTGGGCCGATGTGAAAGCGGGCCGACAAATCCTGACCTGGGGCACGGGCGATCTGCTGTTCATCAACGACCTGTTCCCCAAGGACTGGCAGTCCTTCTTCTCGGGGCGCGACGAGGAATACCTGAAGGCGCCGTCGGACGCGGTTTTTATCAGCCTGTTCCCGGCCTTCGCCAATATCGATATCGCCTACACCCCGCGCTTCGATTCTGACCGGCATATCAGCGGCGAGCGTTTCAGTTACTGGAACCCGCTGACGGGCGGCAGTTCGGGCCGGGACGCGGTCATCGATCCCATCCACCCCGACGGCGATGAAATCAGCCTGCGCCTGAGCAAGAATATCGCGGGTTACGAAACCGCCGCCTACGTCCACGACGGTTTCTGGAAGAGTCCGGCGGGCTTCGACGGCGCCACGGGTCGGGCAACCTTCCCGGCCTTGAGAAGCTACGGCGCAAGCCTGCGCGGACCGTTGGGAAAAGGCCTCCTGCACGCCGAGGCGGGCTACTACTCAAGCCGCGATGACGGAAACGGCGACAACCCATTGGTCCCCAACGACGAGACCCGCCTGCTGATCGGCTACGAAAGAGAAATCGCCAAAGAATTGACCGCCACGGTTCAGTATTACCTGGAACGCCTGAATCAATATAACGACTATCTGTCAACACTACCGGAAGGCATGCCGGCCCGCGATGAAAACCGCGACCTGATCACCCTGCGCCTGACCAAAACGGCCATGAGCCAGAACCTGACCCTGTCCCTGTTCACCTTCTTCGGCCGCACGGACAAGGACGGCTACATGCGCCCCTCGATCAGGTACAAATTAACGGACAACTGGCTGATCACGGCAGGCGGCAACATCTTCTGGGGCGACGAACCCCACACCTTCTTCGGCCAGTTCGAGGACGCAAGCAACACCTACGCGGGCGCCAGGTACAGTTTTTAACAGCCGGCCGGCCCGGGTTTTTGAATCGCTTAGCCTTGCAGGCGTTGAAGCTCCCGGCGAAGCGGTGCGGATTGAGTCTCGTATATTTCTTCGGACAAAATTCCCTGGTCTCGCAGTTCATTCAATAGCTTCAGGGCCCCTTGGATCTCCCCGCGTTTCTCCCCGCGCTTCTCCCCGCGTATTTCCCCGCGTTTCTCTCCAATTTTCTCAGCGCGTTTCTCAATATTCTCGAAATATTCCGTGACGGTTTCTGCCGGATAACCCACGTTTTGCTCCTTTTCGATTTCTGTAACGGTTTGTTTGGTTACCTTTCCATAAGTCAGCAGGTATTGTGCGATCAGTAGTTTGTGGTCACGTGTCAAACGCGGCCCCATGGCTTTGGCCGCCCGGAAGATTGCCCGAACCAGTTCGGA
>JASJCB010000215.1 GCA_030066195.1 Acidobacteriota bacterium | reverse complement strand
TGATTTGACAACCTCATCATCCGACACCCCCTCTTGCAACACCGATATTTCGGTGCTGCACGCTACATAGGGGGGCAAATCAACGGTTTCTACCCCTATGCACGCTACATACCGTTAGAAACCGTTGATTTGACCCCCTATGCACGCTACATAGGGGGTCAAATCATCGTGAGCGGGGCTTCATGAAAATCATGCCCGCAGAAATCAACGGTTCCCAATCCCATGTAATCTACATGGGGGGTGAAATCATCGTGAGAGAGGCCTCATGAGAACAATGCCTTCCGGAGTCAACGGTTTCCAACCCTACGTAATCTACATAGGGGGCTAAACCAACGGTTTCAATCCCTATGTAATCTACATGCCCTTAGCAACCGTCGATTTTGCCCCCTATGCAGCGTGCAACCCCCCGGCGCCGACGAAAATGGACCTCTTCCCAATTTTTGCCGTACGACTTCGCCGAATTCAAGGGTTCAACCGAACAAACCTCAAATCCTTGTCCGGAATTTTAAACATCCGGTGTCGAAACACCCTCGGGTTCGGCACCACACAACATGAGAATTCCAACTTCAAGGGCACCCATGACTTGTTCTCGGACCAGGCGGCGTATGTGGTTTTGCTGTTTTTGGGAGAGGTCACCAAAGGAGCGAAGAATGGATTGCGTCACATCATGAAGACAACCCGGTTCTTTGAAGGTCGTCAATATCAGTTTTGCAAATGGCGAGATAGGGATTTCTTCAACGCCCTTAACGCCTGGGTTCAAAAGAACAAAGGTTCTCTCGGGAGCCATGTGGCTACCCTCGCTCAACCAGTTATATTGGGTTTCTATAATAAACACATTGGGATTCTGCTCGATAATACAAGTGTCTATGTGGTCACGATGCTTCCTAAGCCTCGCCATGTTGGACTCTTGCTCAAAATATACCAAGGTCAGGCTTTTAATTTTGCTGTCCATCTCATAAATTTTTGACTCATAGGTAAATGCATCGTTGATTTTGGATAAAGTAGACATATCGGAATTTCTCATAGCTTTTTCTACTTGATAAGAAAAGCTTTGAGGATTGGCAGCACTCTGACATACGTCGTACAAAATACTTCCCTCATCCTGTCCAGATTCATCAAGTAGTTTAAGTGTCCTGCCGTAATAGATTCCTACAAGCGAATTCCTAAGCTCTTTTCCGTTAATCCGAATGACTGGATAATCGGATTTTGAAATAACAGGTCGACACTTCGAAGAAAGTTGTGGGGAAAGAATGGATGGGGTAATCATGGGGTTGCTTATACGAAGTAATTGATAACCAATACCGGCACTGCCTTGAAACAGGCTGAAGTCTTCTTCCACCTCCTCTGCTAAATGATGTCCTGATTTAAAAGTCTTTCCGGTGTCAATCATATCCAATACGAAACACACTTGTGGGTGAATAAGCTGCCATAATTCCGGTCGATCGAGAAGGATTACTGCCTCAATAATAAACTCCCAATTTCCCGATGCGCCGTGACAGGGAGTGTAATCTATTTCCGGTCCTATTTTCCCGAACAGTGGCTTTGAAATAGTTAGTGCCTTTTCAAAATCGTCAAAATAATCGGAATGATGAACCGATCGATAGGCGCGGAGCCGTGAAAGGGCGATACCAGGCGCGCCATGGCACCACGCATCCATTTTTGCCGGTTGAATGAAGAAGTCGAAATCACCTTCTTGGAACTTCTGAAGAAAGAGAGCATGTTCGTGTTTTGAATAAAAGCCTTTTCGTAGGTCCGGCCAACATTGGCGTGCCTCTTGAAACCTATTATTTTCATAATCGATAGCAAGTCTGGCCAGAGTAATAAAATTTCGATTTTGGAAATAGTAATCAAGCTCTAAAAACAAAAAGGCAAGCCCGGACGCGCCATGTGAAAAGCCACATAACCCACCGATCTGATGAGGGTCTCGATCCCAATAAAGGCCAAATTCATCAAAGCATGCTTCATTGAGTAGCTCGCCAAGAAGGTGATCGATTTTGTTGAGCAGCCAGGATGCCTGGCTCCGTTGATGCAGGTGAAGTAACCCAAGAATGGTCCCCGCTCTCCCGTTGATAAGGTCGTTAGAATCGTACTCTGTCTCCAGACTGCAAACCGATTCAGCAAGAAATAGCGCCTTTTCGAGCCATTCACCTCTTTGCGAAAGCTGAGCAAACCTGGCCATCGCCACACAGACACCTAATCGGCCGGTATAGTAACCGGGATATGCTTCTCCTTCCTGCCGGCGGCAGTAATTTTCGACCCAATCAAAAGCTCGCTCCACCGCTCGGTAGTATGGGTGATAATCCGTCCGATGCCAGAGCTCCATCAAAAATAATGCAATCCCCGCGGTACCGCTGTACAAATTATCAGATGCGGCCTTCACCCCGGAGGGGGCCGGGCATTCCCAGTAGCAGCCCTCCGGCTCCTCAACAGCTTTGGCCAAAAGACGGTCAGCAAGGTTCCCGGCACCTGCAAGACATTCAGCCGCAAGTGGAATCGACGTCATGGGTTTTCCTTTTTATCAAGTATATTTCAATCTTCAACCATAGACACATCTAAGACCTCATCGGTAAAAAAGCACCAACCCTGATAATCGATTTTTTCCTTTAGTCTTCATGCCCTTAAGTCGATAAAAAAGTGTCTAGGATGTCCCCGATTGAGAGTTCTGCGAACGCATCTGTGACTGGAATTGATCCGGGAGTTTCTTTTTAACTCCTTTCCAAGTGTTTCATGCCCTTAGTTTTCAACGATTTGATGCCCATCTTTACCTAACGATAAACCAGATAAGCCGGTTACACCCAAATACCGGCCTTTGGAGAGTTATCATGAAAAGAATCCTACTTTATGGATGTTTGCTTTTCCTGGCATCCACGCTCACCGCGGCAGACTTTTCCGTCATTAAGACACTGGAGCCGATCCCGGAAGATCATCCACATCACTTGAGCGCCCCCCATGCCATGGATATCGATACCCAGGGCAATATCTACCTATCGGACGGCGTTGCGGGTGTTGTCTTCTCATGGAACAGTAAAGGTAAGTTTAGGAAGACGATCGGTAGTCCGGGGAAGGGTCCCGGAGAATTCCAGTTTGTTAAAGGCGGTGGACGGGGTATGGTTGCTTGCGGTGCCGAAAAAGTCTTCGTTTACGACGGCGCCATGGGCAATATCTCGGTATTCGATATGAACGGCGATTATCTAGGCACGCATTCGGCGCCCAAAGCCGTGAAAAATAGAGAGGTCCATCAGTTCTATGTTACTGCTGAAGGGAACTATCTGTTTTTGTCCCGTAAAATGGGTGCGACTCCTCTCCTATCGGTAGATTTGACGAACCGGGAAGCATTATTACAGACAATTAGAAAAGTCGATGATAAAAGTATTTCCATCAAGGGTGGATCGAACGGGCCTGTCATCACACTTTGGGGCTACCCCCCAATGCTGATACTTAATTACAACTTTGAAACCAACACTGCCTTAATGGGCTTTTCGGAACAGAATACCTTCGAGCTTATAGATATTTCCAGCAACGAAAGTAGTAAAATCAAGACGAATCTTCGAAGGACTCCCATAAGCAATAAGGAAAAAGAAGCTTTTTCTTCTCAGGACTTTATTAAACAGAGTGGATTCAAGGTAGCGTTCAATGAATTTAGGCCCGCCTACGATGGTGTTATCTTCGTCGAAGGCAATCGCTTTTTCGTTTATCACCATAAAACAATCAACTCTGCTCTTGAGGGAATAGTCATTGACGAAAGTAGCAAGTCTCTAGGTAAGGCAAGTCTGAATCTTGTGGGGGAGGCAATGGTTTTCAACCCCAAATCCAGGATTTATCTCTTTACGGAAAATAATGATGGGGATTTTGTCATCAACGAACTTTCCCTAGTCATGAAGAAATGATACTCATTGCAGCTAGGAAAAAAAGGATTAACAATGTTACTAGAGCCTTCACCGCCTAATGAATTACATCCTGAATCATTACTTAATATACCCCTGATTCGAATGCTATACGAAGATAAGTCATTGAAGAAGATCGTTCGTGGTGTTGATGCGAGATGGAGCTATGAGGAAATCGTTTCCAAAATATCTATCGGAGGTTTCAACCCCTATCACTCCACCATCTTCACGACACATGGCTCACCCATGTTACATTGGTGGCAGAATCCTTATGGCTCCCCGAGGCCATATAACCATGGCGATTACCTGATGAAAGATATTTTATTTTTCCTTCACGACTATTTTCATGTATGGAGCTATAACCTCATCAATGAAATTGTCCCGGAAATAGGGTTCGGAAGCAAGCCTATTTCAGGGGATAATTTTGAAGATTTTGTTTTCTGCCACCTTCTTACGGAAACCGTGGCCACGATTGCCGTTGATTATTGGTTTTTATGTTCCCTCGATATCAATGAAGTGGTTGATATCGGTTCGGGCATGATCACTTTAACGGCACCTTATCATAAAAGGCATGAAAAGGAATATCGCCGCTTCAACCCTGACTTTGTAGTTCAGGACCCGTCTTTCTTCATATTGCTCCATAACTTTTATTGTAGTGGTGAATTCAAGGGCTTCGATATAAATGATGTCCGAAATAGTCAGCTCCTTCTCAGATGGCTAAAAAAAGAACTGGTTTACGGAGGCTTTCAACGAGAATACTCTAGGATGTGGATACACAGCCTGTGGGGGATGCCTCCCCTGTTGAGGGATGCACTACGCAATCCTGTAGCTACCAACGACAAAAGCTGGAAAGAACCGCTTGTAAAAAAAATGAGTGATTTATTGTGGAAAGTTGTGAAAGAGAACCAATATATCACCTTTCGTATTGCAAAGTGTACATGGTCTGGAAATCACCACCAACTGGATGCAAGGTTGAAAAACCTGAATCGCGTTGAAGACGCATTTACCCAATCTACCACTGATATTTACTTTCTGGAACAGTTCATCAGCAGGTATAGCTATGATGAAGTCCCGCCGGAACTAATTAGTCTGGTAAAGCAACTGAAGGATAGTAATAACTACGACCCGAACTTACTTCGCTATCTTTTTAGGGATCACGAGCCTCTAAGCGTTGATCCATATGAACCTGAGGATCTCTTCATGCTGGCATAATTAAAAACCGGACTAAGGCTACACCTCATCGGCAAAGCTCAGCAGGCCTTTTAAAATTAGCTGTTTGGCAAATGCAACGCTTGTCTCGGCATCACTCATATCCACGATGTCAGAGACTAAAAAGTGATACTTTTGGTCGGCCAGCCATTCAAAAACTCTTTTCATTTTCAGGGGGCCCTTCATTTCACCATGGGGGCCTTGAAGTTGAACGAACTCAGCTTGTTCAATGAGCGAAATGGGATGTTTAACATTCAATAAAGTTTTCATGGATAACTCGTTCACTCTATTGACAAAGGAGAAATCGACGACGGGTTTTTCCTCCAAGTCTACGGGAGTGGTGTATAAAGACTCCTGAAGAGCCGGCAATGTTCCTAAGTTACTCAGTAAATAGAAAAGCTTTTTGCTTCCTTCTTCAGTCAAAAACCTGTTATCTATCTCTAATGGAGTTAAGGGCGTCATGAAAGTAAGGTCATTTTCCAAGCTCGGGATCAATTTCTCCACAACCCCGAACCATGTCAATAAACGGACACCGATGGTGATAGCCAATGAGAAATCGTCGTCAGTCATTGCATGATGGACAAAACCTCGCGGTATATATGCCATGTCCCCTGGATTAAGCGTTACTTCCAACGTACAAGGAAAATCCTCAGGAGCAGAGACACCGGGCGCACCGAAGAAAGGAGCCTCACCATAAAATTTCCACCGCTTTCTACCTCCGATTTGGAGTATGAAAAGGTCAGAGGGGTCTGAATGCGGAGTAAGTGCCTGAGAATGGTGAGGTGTCAAGAATACGGAACAACCTGCTCCATGGTCAATTGCAAAACCCATTTTTTTGATGTCTTTTTCCAGTTCAGATTGAAATGTTTTGACCGGTCGGGAAATTCTTTCAAAGTCCGTTACATGAACGGAGCAGCCCTTGCTGTACGCATCGACAACGTAGGGCAAGTTGATATACCCGTCACTTTTTTGCAAACGAATAAGGTCAGGTGGGTGAGGGCGTAAGCTCAAGACGCCTGACTCATGGCGAAGTGTGCGGATCAGATCAAAAAATTGCTGAAGATTCAAAATACCATCGAATCTCTGCTTCTCACCTTGTATAATCAATGGCTTCCGCATCATGTAATTAGATACAAAGGTGTCTTTGGAGACAGGAGACAAAAGTCGTGTTAGAAGTGATGAGTGCTTTGTCATAGTAGAAAGTTCCCAAGTTGTAGTTTCAATGATAGCACATTTTCAAGAAACTAGGAAATCATTTTCATTAATTTATGAAATTAATCCTGAATCCATCAATTCGGCTTCAAAGACTACTACTTAAATTAAATGACATCCCACTCGCCTTAGGCAGCCTTAGATATAGGTATTTGGCCTAGCTAGCTAAAAGCGAAAAGAGGCATAAGATCACTGTAAAGCTACTGATGCCTCTTTTCGTTTAGCTTAAGTTCAGAAAAATTCTTTTATGAACTTAGAGGTCGCAGTCAGCACAGGTTACTTTACAAAGGTAGGTGCCTTTGTTGCAATACTTAGTGCATGTACCACCGGCATAAATTTTCTGGCCGGTGATAAAGCTTGTGATTTCAAGGTCTTTCAGTTCGATCTTCTTATCTGCCATTTTCTTTCCTCGCTTTTTGCGCACCCTTGGCGCTTTTTTCTCTATAGCAATCATTGAGAGAATTGAATCTAAGACTTGATTCGCTCAATTATCTGATTGCTTTTGCCCCTTCAATCCATCGCCAAGTACCGTCTCACAAAGTTTAGTAGAAAGTACTTATGATTTAGTTGAATGAGCAATGATTGGGTTTATGTTCTGAGCCTTCCAAAAAATACAAAGATATTTTGCTTGGCAGCTCAGACGTCTACCCTTTAACTAGTTAAACTTATCGCTCTTAGTTCGGTCATATTGAGAGAAAAATACATTTGTTTTGTAAGCATTTGATTTTTAGGGACCTTAGGGAACACCTGGGAGTGGGAGTATTTTTCCTCTCACAGATCAATTAGGTTAGGAGATTAATTTTTTATTGATCAATTTTGAATAACTTAGATGTCGATGTATCTACGTAGGCTCAATTACTACCCGTGCTCGTTCCTCCATCGTAAATCCCGGGTCACAGAAACTTGTTGATAGAGGGTGTATGACTCTGCGTTTGCTATTTCTCTACAAACCAACCGCCGTTTGCCGGCGGGTTAAGATGATATTCACTACCTGACCCGGAGGTCGATCTTGGCTAATCAATTTGTCAACTTCAAAGATTTTATCCCTGGGATTGATTACAGAGGAGTCAAATCAACGGTTTCCAAGGGCATGTAGCTCACGGCATCAGTATAGCGGTTCATGAGTTCACGAAAGTGCGCCGCGCCGTGATTTGCATCCAATCGATATACTGTTGGGTGGACCAACCGCGGGTTTGGGTCAATTGCTCCCAATTCCTTACGGAAAGCATGGTCCACAGCATGTCGATCGCTTTGACGACGGTCCAATCCGAGGCCAGGTCCCCGTCGGCCTGAAGCGCTTCGATCGCGTCGCGACAACCGTCTCGCATGGCGTCCATGCGATCCTTCCAAGCGGCCGGCGCATCCCTTCGCGGCAGATTTGGAAAAAAAATTGCCATGGTTTGGAATAGGTTTTTGTTATCCCTTATGAGCGAGGATGGTCGGCTCGTTATTTTTCGGGCTGGAATAAGTCCATCGTTTCAATTAACCGATTAGGGAGTGTGTTATGAAACAGCTGAAGGTAGATGTCGCCGTGATCGGCGCGGGAACCTCCGGTCTGGGTGCACGTCGCGCCGCGGCCAAACATACGGACAGCGTGGTGATGATCGAGGGCGGCCCGCACGGCACCACGTGCGCCCGGGTGGGCTGCATGCCCTCCAAGCTGTTGATCGCCGCCGCCGAGGCCGCGCATACCATGGACATTGCGCCGGAATTCGGCGTACACCCCGAGGGTCGGCGCATCGACGGCAAGCAGGTGATGGACCGGGTCCGCCGCGAACGCGATCGCTTTGCCGGCTTTGTGGTATCCGATGTGGAAGAATTGCCCGAGGAACAGAAGATCACCGGCTATGCCCGCTTTCTGGACGATCACCGCTTGCAGGTGGACGACCACACCATTGTGGAAGCAAGCACCATCGTCATCGCCACCGGTTCCTCGCCGGCCTATCCGCCCGCTTGGAAGGATTTGGGCGATCGCCTGCTCATCAACGACGATGTCTTCTCCTGGACCGACCTGCCCGATTCGGCAGCGGTTTTCGGCCCCGGCGTCATCGGTATGGAACTGGGCCAGGCCCTGCACCGCCTTGGCGTCAAAACCAAGATCTTCGGACGCGGCGGCCGGGTGGGTCCTCTGACCGATCCCGATTTGATCGACTACACCATCAAAACCTTCCAGTCCGAGCTTTATCTGAACCCGGATGCACACGTACATGGAATGCATCGCGAGGGCGACAAAGTAGTCATCCGCTACAATGACCTGGACGGCAGTGAGCGCACCGAATCGTTCGACTACGTATTGGCCGCCACCGGGCGCAAGCCCAACCTGGCCAATCTGGGCCTGGAGAACACCTCACTGGAGCTGGACGAGCACGGCATTCCCGGGTTCGATCCCTTCACCATGCAAGCCGGCGACAGCAACATCTTCATCGCGGGCGATGTTACCAACGACCGTCCGCTGCTGCACGAGGCCGCCGATGAAGGCCGCATCGCCGGGGATAACGCCGGTCGCTATCCCGACATTCGCGCCGGCTTGCGACGCGCACCGCTGAGCGTGGTCTTTTCCGACCCGCAGATCGCCATGGCGGGCCGCACTTTGACAAGCCTGCCCAAGGGGTGTTTTGCCACCGGCCGCGTGAGTTTCGAAAACCAGGGCCGCAGCCGCGTGATCTTGAAGAACAAGGGCCTGTTGCACGTTTACGCCGAACACGGCACCGGCACCTTTATGGGCGCCGAAATGTTCGGGCCGGCCGCGGAACACATCGGTCATCTCCTGGCCTGGGCCTACCAGCAACGATTGACCATCGACCAGATGCTGGACATGCCCTTCTACCACCCTGTCATCGAGGAAGGCCTGCGCACCGCTTTGCGCGATGTGAGAAGCAAGCTGCACCTGGGCCCGGTTCCCGTCCCCATGTGCATGGACTGCGGTCCCGGCGCCTGATTCCCGTTTCCGCTCCCTGTCCCTTCGGGTGACAGGGAGCGAGCGGGCGAGTCCTGTATATGTGATTCATTTCTACCCGTTCGCCAATCACGGCTAATGCGGCCGGGTCGAATTGTGTTACCATTTCTGACTTTGGATCCGGTGGAGGTGCGCCATGAAGTCAAACGAAATACGCGAACGATTTTTAGCCTTCTTTGAAAAACACGGTCACCGGAGAGTGGCCTCCAGTTCGTTGATTCCCGCGAACGATCCCACCTTGCTGTTTGCCAATGCCGGTATGAACCAGTTCAAGGAAACCTTTTTGGGTCAAGAGAAGCGGGACTACGCCACCGCGGCCTCTTCCCAGAAATGCGTGCGGGCCGGCGGTAAGCACAACGACCTGGACAATGTAGGCTACACCGCGCGCCACCACACCTTCTTCGAAATGTTGGGCAATTTTTCCTTCGGCGATTACTTCAAGGAAGAGGCCGTTCGCCTCAGTTGGGACTTTCTGACCAAAGATCTGGCCATTCCCACCGATCGACTCTATGTCACCGTCTACAACGATGACGACGAGGCCTTTGCCATCTGGCGCGACCAGGTGGGCGTGCCCGAGGAACGCATCTTTCGCTTCGATGAGAAGGACAACTTCTGGGCCATGGGCGATACCGGTCCCTGCGGCCCCTGTTCCGAGATCTTCTTCGACTACGGCGACGCCGTGGAGGGCCCGGCCGATCCCTATGAGGCCATCGAAAGCGGTTCCGACAAGATCATCGAGATTTGGAACCTGGTTTTCATGCAGTACGATCGCAAGGAAGACGGTACCCTGGTACCCCTGCCCAATCCCAGTATCGACACCGGCATGGGCCTGGAACGCGTCTGTTCGGCGATACAGGGCAAGACCAATAACTACGATACCGACCTTTTTCAGGATATCATTCAGCCGCTCGCCGCCGATTTGGGCGTCACTCCCGGTGCGGACAGCGAAACCGATACGGCTTTAAGGGTGATTGCCGATCACCTGCGCGCCATGACCTTTTTGATTGCCGACGGCGTCAACCCTTCCAACGAGGGCCGGGGTTACGTGTTGCGGCGCATCATGCGGCGTGCCATGCGTTACGGCAGGCAGTTAGGGCAAGCGGGGCCGTTCCTGCACAAGATGACCCGCTACGTTGTCGAGAAGATGGGCGATGTCTATCCGCAACTGGTCAAGGAACGGGACCAGATCGTGGTGTTCGTGGAGGCCGAGGAAAAACAGTTCGGCGCTACCCTGGACAAGGGCATGCCGGTCTACCAGAAATACCTGGAGCAGTTGAAGGCCCAAGGCGCAGGCGACGTTCCCGGCCAGGTGCTGTGGCATATGTACGAAACCCACGGCTTCCCCCTGGACCTCATGGAAGTGATGGCGCGCGATCACGGCATGACCATCAATACCGAAGAATATGAGGCCGAGAAGCACCGTCAGGGCGAAAGCGCCAGGGGTGGGGTCTTCAAGGCCGAGACGGTCAATCCCCTGTTGGTGCAGGACGCGGAGTCCTTCCAAACCGAGATGACCGTTTACGACGGCCTGGACGGCGGCGGCAATATTCGCCGCATGCTGATCGAGGAGGAAAACGCCGAGCGCATCGAGGAAGGCGAAAAAGCCCGGCTCGTTTTGGACAGCACCTCCTTTTATGCCGAGTCCGGCGGCCAGGTGGGCGATCGCGGTATCATTTGCACACAGACAGGGGTATTCGCGGTTGAGCAGACGACCAAGATCCTGGATAAACTGGTGCTGCACGAGGGCGTTGTGACCTCCGGCTATCTGGAAGCCGATCAGCGCGCCGAAACCAAGGTCCTCCCGAAGGAACGCGCCGCTACCATGAAGAACCACACCGCCACACACATCCTGCACCAGGCCCTGCGCGACATCGTGGGCCTGCACGTGCGCCAGGCCGGTTCCCTGGTCGATCCCGACAAGCTGCGCTTCGACTTCAGCCATTTTGCGCCCTTGTCGCGTGAAACCATTCAGGAGATCGAGGACACCGTCAACGCCCGCATCTTGGAGAACATCACCGTGGAAACCAGGGTCATGGGCCGGGAAGACGCCGCCAATAGCGGAGCAATCGCCTTTTTCGGCGAAAAATACGGCGAGACGGTGCGCGTGGTCGGCGTGGGCGATTATTCCATGGAATTCTGCGGCGGCACCCACGTGGGCGCCACCGGCGAGATCGGCAGTTTCAAGATCATCAGCGAGAGAGGTCTGGCATCCGGCGTGCGCCGCCTGGTGGCCCTCACCGGTCCCAAGGCCGTGGCCCGTTTCCAGGAGTCGGAGAGCCTGTTGAAGGCCGCTTCCGATAAGTTCTCCTTCAACCGCGAGGACCTGATCGGCTACCTGGAAAAAGGCGCCGAGGAGCGCAAGGCCCTGGAACGCAAGGTCGAGGAACTGAAAATGCAACTGGCCAAAGGCGGCGGCTCTTCCGAGCGAACCGAGGCGGTGGGCGAACTGACCGTCATCCTCAAACAGGTCAGCGAAGTGGGCGGCGGTCAACTCAGGCAACTGGCCGACGAACTCCTGACCAAGGCCGGCGACAACGGCGTGGTCCTGCTGGGCAGCGAGATGGGCGACAAGGCGCAACTGGTTGTAAAGACAAGCAGTAAAGCGGTTCACGCGGGAAAACTGGTCGGTCAGATGGCCGAGGTGGTCGGTGGTCGCGGCGGCGGTCGACCCGACATGGCCATGGCGGGCGGCAAGGAAACCGCAAAGCTGGGCGACGCCCTGGAAAAAGGCTTGAGCCTGATCCAGGCCGGTTGACGTTTTACTGACAAACGGCCCGAATCTGACCGAATTGGATGTCAGATTCGGGTCAGATTTGCCGATACGCCTTATAATAGTGTATACTGGTTGTCCCCAGAAGCTTGCGGACAAGATTCTGATTTGACCCGGTATGCGGAACCATCGAGGCAGGTGCTTTTTGAGAAAGCTCGTTTTTGTGATTATGGCCTTGCTTTTTGTGACCCCGGCCTTTGCCCAGATCTACAGCTACCGCGGCAAAGACGGCAAGCTGTACATCACCGACAGGCCGATCGAGAAGAACAAAAAAGATTTCAAGCTGGTCGGCACCTATGTCCCCAAGCACGCCAAAAAGAAAACGAACAAGGCGAAGGAAGCGTTGCGAGAGCGCAATCGGCGCACGCCCACGCGTAAGTACGGCGGCGCCTACGTCTTGACCAAAAACCAGATCCACGGCCTGGTAACGCCCATCGCCAGGGCCATGAAGGTAGATCCGGATTTGGTGAAGGCGGTGATCGAGATCGAATCGTCGCGCAATGTGCGCGCTTTATCGAACAAGGGCGCCCAGGGTCTTATGCAGTTGATACCGGAGACCGCCAAGCGCTTCGGGGTATCCAATGCCTTCGATCCCCGGCAGAATATCCGCGGCGGCGTATCCTATCTACAATACCTGCTCAGTTATTTCGAGGGCGATGTCGATCTTGTCCTGGCCGCTTACAACGCCGGCGAGAACGCGGTGGACAAACACGGCGGCATCCCGCCCTATAAAGAAACACGGCGCTACGTGAAGAAGATCCGCAAGCTGTACACCAAGGAGCAGTTGCCCTATACCAATAAGGCACGCTACAAATCGCGACTGGTCAACAAAGAAAAGAAGCGAGGCAAGATCGCCAACGCGGGTTAACTTCAGCGAACGACTTCAATTCGATAAGCATCGATCGATGCTTTAACGGGCTTTGGAGTCTTGTCATGCCCATGCCGACACATTTGTGTCGATCGGTAACCCGTGGAGTCGGGGATTTGTTATAATCACCGCGCAGGAGGCGTTCATGAAATCGTGGTTTACCCTACTTTTCCTACTCTCCACCATCCCCCTGGCCGCGCAGCAGCAGGTGGTTCCCCAGGACTTCAACAGCAAGCAGGCGCGCCTGTTTCAGAAGATGACGGAAGCCGTCTCTGCCCCATGCTGTCAGAACGGCATCCCCGTGGCCTATCACGACAGCGGCATGGCCGAGTATGTCCGGGGTGAGATCATCCAATGGATTCGCGCGGGCGAAGGTGAGCGTCAGATTATGACTAAACTGGAAGCCATGCGTCTGGGTCCCAACAAGGATATGCCGCTTATCTTCACCGTTCCCGACAATAAATTGGTGAGTATCCTGACCTGGCTGGTCGCGCCCGTCGTTGCGGGCCTCGGTTTCCTGATTATCTTTCTGGTCGTGCTGAGAAAGGACAACGTGCGCACCAACCTGAGCGATGACGAACTGGTCGGCAAGTATCGCGACCACATCATGCAACAACTGGGTAGAGAAGAAAAACCACAAAAAGCTTGAGACTTTTTCGCGCCGGAAACACTTTACCTTTGTGAGCACGCCGATGACGTGCCCCGGCGCTACCTATCCCCCTGAGAGGCGCTCCGGTTCCCCCACTCCCCCAGTCTCCGGTAAGCGCCGACCACCTGCCTCACCCCGGTTGGTCGGCGCTTGTTCCGTTTAGCCGCCGTAAAGGAGCGCCGTTATGTTTCGCATTCGCAATGCCTACGATGTTATTGCCATGGGTGGTGACGATACGTCCCTGGTTACCTTTCTTTCTACATACACAACATTGAAAGTCGCGGTTTTCGGCAAGGAGAACCCGGATGCGTCGCACCAGATGACGCGCGCCCGAGGAGCCGCGTTTGGTTTCGAGGTCTACCCCGAGTTGGAGGTGCGCAACCACATCGCCGATGAAGACGGTTGTATGGTTACCTTGACTGATAACCGTTGCGTCAAGGCGCCCATCCTGATCGGCAGCGAGGGCAAAGTGATCGCCGGCAACCTGGAGGACATCCTGACGCATGCCGAAACCAGGCTGCTACACAAAATGAGCAACCTGCGCCTGGTGCGCTTCGCCAAAAATTATAAAATCCCGGCTTGAAGACAGAAGGCGATACATGGGCCGTGTGCCGCGGTCCGGTCGATATCCCAGGCGCGTTCGCATGTGCTATCCTAAACCTAACAGCTTGTTAGGAGCATGCGCATGGGCTTGAAGCTCCCTATCGGCATCGATGATTTCCAAAGGGTGATTGAAGAAGGCTACCACTACGTGGATAAAAGTCTGTTTATCGCCGAGGTCTTGGAGACGTCCGCGGTCGTTCAACTGATCACCCGGCCCAGGCGATTCGGCAAGACCATCAATATGTCCATGTTGCACGCCTTTTTCGACGAAAGTCGGCCGAACAGCGCCGAACTTTTTGAGGGCCTTGCGATTCAAAAGACCCCGTGGTTCGATCGGTTGGGACGCTATCCGGTCATCTTCCTCACATTCAAAGATCTCAAGGCGCTGGATTACAAAAGCTTTCTGGAACTCTTCGCCTCGTTGATCGCGCGCGAGTTCCGAACCCGGAGATACCTGCTCGAAAGCTTGGATGAGTTCGATGCCGATGATTTCATCGAGATTGCCAAAGAACAGTGCGGCGCCGCCAAACTGACGGGATCGCTCGAATTCCTGATGAGGCTTCTTGCCCAACACCACAACAGCAAGGTTATTTTGCTGATCGACGAATACGACTCGCCCATTCATACCGGGTATGCCCATGGCTATTACAAGGAAATCGCCAACTTTATGCGCGGTTTGTTGGGCAAAGCCCTCAAGGGCAATGCCGCCCTGGAAAAGGCGGTGCTCACCGGCATATTGCGGGTGGCGCGGGAATCTATTTTTTCCGACCTGAATCACGTGATAGTTTTCAGCCTCCTCAACAAGCAATTTGCCGATAAATTTGGATTCACCGAGGCAGAAGTGGAGCATCTGTTGGTCGAGGCCGACCTTTCTCATAAGACCGAAGGTGTGCGCAATTGGTATAACGGTTACATGGCCGGGGAGACGACGATTTATAATCCCTGGTCCATTCTGCACTACATCCTCACCGCATCGGAAGGGTTCAAGGCTCACTGGGTCAACACCAGTTCCAACGACCTGATCAAAAAACAACTGATGAATGCCGCCCCCGAAGTACTGGATGATTTTCAGACCCTGTTGAACGGTGGAACGGTGGAAACCCTGGTTCACGAACATACCGTTTTCGATGACCTGAACAAGAATGCGCAAACCCTATGGTCCTTCTTCCTTTTTTGCGGTTACCTGAGGATAGCCGAAAAAGTACACAAGGAAGATCGTTTCTACTATCGCCTGGCTGTTCCCAACACCGAGGTTCGGTTATTGTTCCAGGATATCATTGCCGGTTGGTTGCATCAGGGGATCGGCCCGGGCAGATTGAATCGTTTGCTGGAAAGTTTGGTCGGCGGCGACATGGAAACCTTCGAGGGTCTTTTGCAAGAATTGGTTCGTTCGGTTTTGAGCTATTACGATACCGCGCAACAAGACCCCGAGCGGGTTTATCATGCCTTTATTCTGGGCCTGTTGGTCAACCTGCGCGACCGTTATGAAATAACCTCCAACCGGGAATCGGGTTACGGCCGCTATGACCTGATCATGCGTCCCCGAAACTCTGATGAACGCGGCATCATCTTCGAATTCAAGATTGCCAAAAGCGCGGATCAACTGGACCTTGCCCTGCAAGAAGGTTTGGACCAGATCGAGACTCGTCAATACGGCGCCGGTTTGGAGGAAGCCGGGGTTACCCTGCGCTCAGAAATCGTCGTCGCCTTTCACGGTAAAGAGGTACGCGTATTGAGTCGTGAAGTTGCCGGGTAGCGTGAAGACACACCCGCCCACCAGGTTACCGATATGAGGAAATATATGCCGGTTCTGATAGGAACACACTGTTTTTTTGAAAAAATGGGCTCTGGGGTGTAAGGTTATTCTGGTGACGCCGTCTTTGGTTCAGAATCGGGAAGCTTCGCACTTCTCAAACCAAGGAGGTTCGTTATGAACGGTCAGAATCAGGCGCCCCCCGCCGGCGGTTGCCCCTGTCAAGGCAACTGTACCTGCTGTCAGCCCTGCAGCTGCAATCCAACCTGTAATTGTCAAAACTGTCAGTGCTGAGGTAGTCGCGATGCAAGTCCTGCAAGAAACCTCGGAACAAGATGCCCGTTTGATCGAAGCCCTGCGGCAACATCGCGGTGAGCTGTTGGGTTACGTACACGGTCGCGTGGGCAATCGCGATGAAGCCGAGGACATCTTGCAGGACGCCTCGCTGAAAGCCTTTCAAAACGGCGACAAGTTGCGCGATGCCGCACGCTTCAAGCCGTGGTTCTATCGCATCATCGCAAGCACCATCGCCGATTGGGGTCGGCGCAGGGCGCGTACGGGATTGCCGTTGGAAAACCCTGATCTTCTGCCCGCCGAAGCCGGCGAGAATGAGGAGCGGCCCCAATGTCGTTGCGGCGTGCACCTCTTGGAGGAATTGAAACCGGCCTACGCCGAAGTGTTGCGCCGCGTCTTACTGGGCGGGGAGTCCGTGGAAACCGTTGCCGGCAGCCTGGGCGTGACGCGCGGCAACCTATGGGTTCGTCTGCACCGCGCCCGTGAGGCATTACGCCGCAGATTGGACAAGCACTGCGTCTTTGCCCCCAACTCCTTGATTTGCCGGTGTGCCTGCGGCTTTACCAGTTGCTGCTGTAGCGAGCCCGTTTGATATAGTCGGCAGCGGCGCCCGGCAGAATCAGGTGTTGCTCGCCGCCCAGATCGGCCAGGAACGGCTTGCCGTCGAACCAGTAGCGGCGCATGTTGTACAGGAGGTCATGCTCGATGGGGAAACCGCTTGCATCGCCGATCACCGAATCCATATTGCATTCGGGACACACGGCGGTATCGCCGTAGAGATAGGTGGTGATTTCGGTATGGGTAAAGGTCCTGCCGCAGTGAAAACACCCGCAGACAAAACTCTCCAAAATCTCGGCTCGGTTACTATAGCTGTGTTTTTGGGCCAGTAAGAGATCCTCGAAAACGTATCCATGTTTCATGTTTTTTTCCCGGAAGATAAATTGTGATTCAGGCCGCGTCCAGCAGCAGGTTGACCTTGGCTCCGAAGGAATCGTTGGAGAAAGGCTTGACCAGATAATGGTTCACCCCGGCGCGTAAAGCCTCTACGACCGATTCGGTGGCGGCGTTGGTGGTGACCATCAAGATCGGGATGTCCTTCCAAGGACTCCGGCGAACCCTCGCGGTAAATTCGATGCCGTCCATTTCCGGCATCAACCAGTCGGTGATGATCAGGTCTACCCCGTCCTCTTTCAACAGTACGGTATAAGCTTCTCTTCCGTTGGTTGCGCAGAAAACCTCATGGTGACCCATTCGATGAAGGAAGCGAACGATCAGGCGGCGCATGGTAAACGAATCATCGACAACTAGAATTTTCAAGGGGAGCCTCTGCATTAAGGAATCGATTCAAGGGGAGCCGAGGACGTACTTCTGCCGGAGGTGGGGAAAAATAGAAGACGCATCGGGCAGGGGTCTCGACTTCCAAACCGGGTTTTTTGGAACCGGCAGTTTTATTTAAGCAAAAAGCAACCCATTTGTAAAAGGTTCATTTAGATCGGGGTCTTGAAGAAAGACAGGCCGGTGCTTCCGGCCCGTGGATTTTCGGTTTAGACCGCAACCGTTTGTTTGGCCGTCAGCATGGTTCGCGCCGCCAGCAGGCCCGGGAGTCCGGTCAGGCCGCCCCCCGGTCGGCAACCGCTGCCGCCCAGCCACAAACCTTGCAGCGGTGTGCGGTAGCCGGTTGTTTCCAAGGTGGGCCGCACCACCATCTGGTCGATCGCGTGTTCACCATGATGGAGATGGCCGTGCGTAAGGCCGTAGTTGTCTTCCAGGTCCTTGGGCGTCAACACTTCCCGCGCTGTGATGTGACCCTCGATATCCGGTGCGTAGCGTTTCAGCATGGCCGTGACCGCATCGCCCAGTTCCTCGCGTTTCGCATCGGTCCAGCCGCCCTCCAGGTCGTAGGGAACGAAATGAGCCAGGATGGCCGCGGACGCGCCGTTGCCGTGAGCATAGGTGGCGTCGTTGACCGAGGGAACGTGGATCTCCAGGGTCGGCTCTTTGGCAAAGGTGCGGTACTTGATGGGGTCGAAGGCTTTTTCCAGTTGGTCGATACCTTCCACGATGCGCGCATAGGACGGTTGCTCGTTCGGTCGGCAGGCGAAGGTCAGCGGCGTGTCCAAGGCCAGGTTGATTCTGGCCGAGGTGCCGCGCGCCCGGTACTTGGTGATGCCGTGGTCCAGCTTCATGTTCAGCAGGAAGGGATCGACCATTTGCAGCAGCGCTTGCTTGGGATCGCAGGTAGCCAACACCAAGCGTGCGTCGATCTCCTCGCCGCCGTCCAAGGCAACGCCGGTGACCCGCTGATCCTGAAAACGGATGCGGCTGACCCTTGCGCCCGTGCGTAGCTCCACCCCGGCAGATTTAGCCGCACTCTCCAGGGCGCCCGCCAACGCCGGAGCCCCGCCCACCACGCCCGCACCCGCGCACAGGTGCAGCAACAGGTTGAGATTGGTCCCCGGCGAGTAGGGACCGGTGGTGCTGCACAGGTGGGCCGGAGTCGCGATTGCACCTTTGATGCGGTCGGTCTCGAAGGATTCGTCCAAGAACTCCTTGGTAGCCAACAGCGCGATGCGCATCACTTCAAGCATATCGGCTTTACCCAGGCGACGCAGGGCCAAACCCTTCCTGGCCAGGCCCCAGAAATCGCCGAAGCTGAGATCTTCCACACCGGTCGGCAGGTCGTGCAGCAGTGAGTTCAACACCCCGCCCACCCTGCCGAGGAAGCCGTTCAGGTCGCGCCAGGCCTCGGCATCGGGCTGAGAAATCGCGGCCAGTTCGGCGGCCGTTTTGTCCACATCGCCGTGCAGGTAAAACCCTTTTTCCTTGTCGGGAATGAAGACGGAGGGCTTCTCGGTGTCACGGGTCAGACCGTGGCTGTTCAGGTCCAGGGCCTTGATCAAAACGTCGGAAACCCGCGTGGTGTCCCAAAGAATACCGGGGGAACGGTAGCCGGGATGAAACTCGTGCGCCGCCGCGAGCCCGCCCAAAACGCTCCGCGCTTCCAAGACGAGGACCTTACGGCCCTTTTTGGCCAGAACGGTTGCGGCGGCCAATCCGTTGTGTCCGCCGCCGATGACGATGGTGTCGTAACTCATACTTCCCCCGCTTGCAACATGGTTTTGGCGCACAGTTCGCCCGGCGAGCCCATGATGCCGCCGCCCGGGTGCGCGCCCGAGCCGCACAGCCACAGCTTGTGGACGGGCGTTTTGTAGCGAGCCCAGCCCGATGTAGGCCGCATGAACAACAGCTGGTCCAGGCTCAGTTCGCCGTGAAAGATATTGCCCTCGGTAATACCGGTAATATCCTGGATATCCCAGGGACTGATGACCTGCTTGTAGAGAATGATGTCGCGGATATTGGGGACGTACTCCGCCAGCGTATCGATGACCGCCTCGCCGAAGGCCTCGCGATGTTGCGGCCAGCTTTCCGGGCCGTCCGCCAGGTGATACGGCGCATATTGCACGAAGCAGCTCAAGATGTGTTTCCCCGGCGGCGCCACCGAGGGATCGGAGAGCGAGGGAATGACGGCGTTGATATAGGGCCGTTTGGAGAAGCTGCCGTATTTGGCGTCGTCATAGGCGCGCTCCAGGTAATCCATATTCGGCGCAATGGCGATATCGCCGCGAATATGTGGGCCGTCCCCGGGCCGACAGGTGAAGTTGGGAAAGGTGTCCAAGGCCAGGTTGACCTTGCCGCTGCTGCCGCGATTTTTGAAGCGCTTGATTTGTTTGAGGAAATCGTCGTCCAGGTGTTCTTCGCCCACCGCGTTCAGGAAGGTGTTGTGAGGGTCCAGGTTAGAGAGCACGTTCTTGGCTGAAATCTCGTCGCCGTTCTGCAAGACCACCCCGGTTGCACGGCCGTTTTGAATGCGCACCCGCGCCACGGGCGCCTCGGTGCGTATTTCCGCTCCGAATGCTTCAGCCGAACGGGCAATAGCCAGGCTGGTGCCGCCGGTGCCGCCTTTGGAAAAACCCCAGGAGCGGAAAGCGCCGTCAATCTCGCCCATGTAGTGGTGCAGCAAGACGTAGGCGGTCCCCGGCGAGCGAATGCCCAGCATGGTGCCGATAATACCCGAGACCGACATGGGCGACTTCAGCGTTTCGTTCTCGAACCACAGGTCCAGGAAGTCGGCGGCGCTCATGGTCAGCAGCTTCATGTGCAGGTAGGCGTCGTCGTTGCCCAGATCGCGGAAGCGCGTGCCCATACCCAGGATCTTCCACAACTCGCGAATGTTCATGGAAGCCGGATCGGGTGCGGGATTGTCGATGATGTGTTTGACGAAACCGGCCATCTTGGTCATGGCCAGGCCGAATTCAGGATAGGCTTCCGAATCCTTGCGACTGAATCGGGCAACCTCGCGGCGGCTGCGCTCCGCGTCGCCCCACCGGGCCAGGGAATCGCCGTTGGGCAGGGGCAGGAAGGAGCAGTCCAGCGGAATCAGTTGCATGCCGTGCTCGGCAAGGCGTAATTCGCGAATGATATGCGGCCGGAACAGGCTGACCACGTATGAGAAGACGGAG
>JASJCB010000391.1 GCA_030066195.1 Acidobacteriota bacterium | reverse complement strand
GGCCAGTACATCGTCAGCATCGGCCTGCTGCTGTTTGCGTTTTCCACGGCGATCTCGTGGTCCTACTACGGCGACCGGGCCATGACCTTCATCTGGGGCTCCGGTTCGGTGAAATACTACCGGATCGTCTACGTGATCGGTTTCTTTATCGGCGCCTTCACCGACACCACCATCATCTGGACCTTATCGGGCATTGCCATCGCCTGTATGGCCATCCCCAACCTGATGGGCCTGCTGATCCTGCATCGCGAGATGAAGGACACGGTGGGCGAATACTGGGAGGATTTCGACGAGAAACACGAGGGGCGTTTGTCATGAACGGAGCCTCTCGATAAGGCAAGCGGAGGGTCGGTAAGCAACCGATAGTTTGTTTTTAGATCGGCCCTCGGGTAATCCAAAGCTTGCTGGGAATACCGTTGGAAAGCACCAGCCGGCCGTCCTCCAGAATGGTGAACAGAAACATGGACATGGGCTTCTTGATGTGGTCGAACATGGGGACGCTGTCCGTTCGGAATTGGTAGATACGTTCAACCCTACCCGTGTCCAGATCGAAGCGGTGAAGTCCCGGTTGGGTAGACACGTAGCCCTTGCCTTTATGAATGCGAAATGTGAAGAAAAGCGGAGTGCCGTAGGCCTTGAAACCTTCCTCTCGCCACTTCGCCTTGAACAAATCCACCGCCGGGCTCTTGATCGTGTACTCACCCAACTGCACCAGATCTTCATTGAACATCAAGACACGCGGAACATGGGTGTAAACGCAGTACCAGATACCCTCGTGGTACTGCCATAGGCCGTTTTTGGCGACCCGGCTCAGTTCCAGAAGAGAGTCGTCGAACCTCGGGTCCCGCGCCCTGACCAGAACTTCGCCCTCGAAATTAAGCAAGGCTGCAATATCGCCGTGTCGGGTCTTAATGGGCACTAGAATTCCTCGATTACTGATGTCGAAATTGTCGGATGAAGGGGATGAAGCAATGGTTCCATCTAAAAGATGCGGTAGGGTCAGCGTTTTTGCATGTACATGATTCTTGAAATGGAAAAGTCGATATCGCCCCAATAACCAAAGAGACCCGTCGCCCGCCGACATTCCCGGCCGGATGGGACCATATTCACCCGGTCCCTTACCGACAGTTCCTATTTCGCCGAGATAACTGCCGTCACTGTCGAAGGCCATGATCGAATGAGAATGTGAGTTGACATAGATCACCTGCCCGCTGCTCTCTATGTTATGCGTCATACGCCAACCAACGGGTGCATCGTCTACGTCACCGTCGTATAGATAGTCAAAATAAACAGTGCGAATAGGGATACCGGCAACCTGACGGTTTGATTGAGCAGGGGGGCGGTCGCCGCATGCCGCAAAAATCAGGCAGAAGACAAGGCATGTCCGACGCATGGACATTCTCCTGATACAGTGGTGAGTTGCTCGCGGGAGACTACGAATCAGAACGGCTCGGGAACCTCACCGCAGCACCAGGGTTGCCATACGCAGTCGCAAATATCGGGAGGGCATTCCTTATAATCCCCTACCAAAAAATTGAAGTCCTTGTCATAAAGCTTTACCTCGGCATAGGAAGGCTCATCCGCCGTGTAAACGAAGAAAGCCTCAGCATGACAAGCCACTGCCGAGTAGCCGCACCCGGCAATTGCGAAACCGCATTTGGCATAAACGGCAAGAGCGCTGCTAAGCACAAAAAGAGAAGCCGTGAAAAAGAGTTTTAATCTACTCATTTCCTACCTCAAGGAGTGTTTTTTATTGAAGGCTGTCTCTAAGCTAATCTTTTTTTTTTTTTTTGTCAATCAAAAACTATCTTCCTACATTTATTCCACGGGTTGGTGTGATATGGGATGAGATTGGCTGTGCTATCCGAGATATGATGACAGGTGGAGATCAATCTAAGGGCGCACATGATCGGCATTGTACCCATCTCGAAATGCGAGATTGACCCGGGGTTGCTGCTGCTTCTCGGCCCCATTTGACAAAACCCAAACACTTTTGACACGGGTGTAACCCGAGCCGGCGGTGTGACTCCTAGTTTTAACAGTATCGAAACATGCTTTCGCTGAAAGGAGATGTCTATGTTTTTGTGCTGTTTGCTTACCCTGGTCGCCCTGGCCCCGGATGAGAATCGGGAGACCTGGTCATTGTTGACTCGGGATATCTATGTCGACGGAATGCTTGAACGGGATGCCCGCCTTTGGCGCGGTCGCAAGTTCGACGGCTTTCTGCTGGAACTTCCCGGTGTGTCCCGGCGGATGCTTCTGCGTGAGGAAGAGAATGAATGGCGCATCTATGCCGCGCCCGCTCGCCATTTCAAGCCCTCCAAGAGCGGAACCGGCGTGGACGGCCCGGTCGATCCCGAACGCTCCGTGCTGGGGGTCGCTCAAGAGGTTGAGGATCATCAACTGCTGTTCCACGCCATGGGCCGTACGGTTTTGGTCAGTCGTCACCTGAACCGGTTCGGTCCCTTGGAAGAAATTTCGGCCGTTTATCGGGACGCACCCTCCTGGCGGGTTTTGGCAGTCGAATACCAGCCCGATCTCGATGCCCTTGACGTGTTCAAATCGGTTTCCGAACCGACCCTGCTGAAGGTCTACTTCGCCACCTGGTGCGGCGACAGTCGCAATCACGTTCCCAGATTACTGCGCACCTTGGAACTGGCGGCCAATCCCAACCTGGAACTGCAACTGATCGGGGTGGGGCGGGGCTTCACCGAGCCGGCCGCCGATATTGCCCGCGACCGAATCACCAATGTGCCGACCATGATGGTCCTGCGCAACGGCTTGGAATTGGGCCGCATGGTGGAAAGACCCTCTGCCGGCATGGTTGAAGGGGACCTGGCCGATATCCTCACCGGAACCTACATCGCCCCGTCGGGAAAGTATGATTACGGCGATTTGATGGCCTCGGGCAGCCTGGTCCGGCGCACCGCCGACGGCGCCCTGTCCGGTACGGAAGCCTGGAAACTCTATTTGCGTCGCGCCGGCGGCTACCACTTGTGGTCCCGGGTCGAAACCCATGAGGGCCCCGTGGAGGTGGTCTTGCAGACCGATGCCGAGAAGCAGCCCGTATTCGTGGAAGTCACCCGCGACCGGACAGACTATCGGCGGCGAACGCGTTATTTCATGCGCGACGGTAAAATCAACGCCACCCTGCGCGGCAGCGATACCGGCATCATCCGCCAGGAACTGGCGTGCCCGAAATCCTTGACGGTGGAAACACCGTCATTGGTGATCAACGGTTGGTCGGCGTCAACGGCCGGAGATTCCGCGCAACGTCTGGTATTGAACGACCTGGCGGCCTTTCTTGAACCATGCGACGCCGCTCGGGTCACCACCGAAACCCTTCAAACCGAAATCGGACGGCAAACGGTGCGGCGTATTCAGGTGGGTGCCGGCACCTGGTGGCTGCATGCGGATTTCGGCGTTCCCCTGAAAGTCACCACCGACGGGGAGACCGCCCACGTGACCGATCTGACCGCGTTTTTCATGACGGCCAGGGACAGTTGAAACCCGGCCGCGCGGGCGACGTCTGAACCCGTCGCCCGCTGCCGGATATGCGCCGGTTTGCGCAGTTGGGGAATCTAACCCGACTGTGGCGGCGACCTTTTGTTCGTAGCGATTTTTGGGATCTATAAATATTTGACTTTATTGGTCTTGATGTCTGTCAACCGGGGTACTTCTTTTGGCCTCTTATTTGCTCCTTATGAGTTGGGTGTACTACCCTTGATTCCCATACCATCGAGGAGGAGAATCATGAAATCTTATAGGCATCTAGGCGGCAGCAACCCCTTGATCGGTCAGCCGATACACGAATACCTGACCGGGCCCGCTCGGCAATATGCCGACCACGAAGCTTTGGTTTCCCTGCCGCAGGCCAAACGCCTCACTTACGCCGAACTTTTCAGGGAAGTAGAAGACCTGGCCAAGGGTCTTTTGGCCTTGGACGTTCGCAAGGGTGATCGCGTCGGCATCTGGTCAACCAATAATCAGGAGTGGGTCCTCCTGCAACTGGCCACCGCGCGCGTGGGCGCCGTGCTGGTGAATATCAACCCCGCCTACCGAACGGCGGAACTGGCCCACGCGGCTCGGGCGGCCAAATTAAACACTCTTTTCCTCATCCCGTCCTTCCGCAAATCCAATTACCTGGCCATGGTCGGCGAGTTGTGTCCCGAGGTGAATACGCAACCGGCCGATCATTTCCGAAGCGAAAAACTTCCTGAATTGAAGAACCTGGTGGTTTACGATCCCGCCGATCCCATGGGAACGCAAGCCCCCGCGCCGGGCTATTTCACCTGGCCGCAAATTATCGAACGCGGCGCCCAGGTACCCGACGACGCCTGTGATTTGAGAGCCGGCGAATTGGAAGTGGATGATCCCATCAATATCCAATTCACCAGCGGCACCACCGGCTTCGCCAAGCCCGTTGTGTTGACGCACCACAATATCTTGAACAACGCCTGGTT
This sequence comes from Acidobacteriota bacterium, assembly GCA_030066195.1. GTDB lineage: Bacteria > Acidobacteriota > Holophagae > Acanthopleuribacterales > Acanthopleuribacteraceae > JASJCB01. Next base: position 1,407 of record JASJCB010000391.1, on the reverse strand, counting down.
TGTAGGCGAAGAATTGAAGCTGACCCCCGAGGACCGTCTATGCGTGCCGGTTCCCTTCTATCACTGCTTCGGCATGGTGTTGGGCAACCTGGCGAGCTTCTCTCACGGCGCGACCGTTGTCATTCCCGCGGAACATTTCGAGGCGCGCGCCGTCTTGTCCGCCATTGCCGCAGAACGCTGCACCGCCTTACACGGCGTGCCCACCATGTTCGTGACCGAACTGGCCCTGCCCGACTTTGCATCCTTCGATCTGAGCAGCCTGCGAACCGGCATCATGGCCGGCGCGCCCTGCCCCCCGCCGCTCATGCGTCGCGTCATCGACGAAATGAACTGCCGCGAGGTCCTGATCGCGTACGGTCAGACCGAGGCATCGCCGGTTACCCATCTCACCCGCGTGGACGATACCTTCGAACGCCGCGTGGAAACCGTGGGCACCAACCTGCCGCATCAGGAAGTGAAGATTGTGGACCCGGACACCAACGCCACGGTAGACCTGGGCGTTCCCGGCGAAATCTGCTTCCGGGGTTATCACGTCATGCGCGGCTACTACGGCATGGAAGCCTCTACCCACGAGGCCATCGACAAAGACGGCTGGTTGCACTCCGGCGATCTGGGCACCATGGATGAAGACGGTTACGTGCGCATCACCGGCCGCTTGAAGGACATGATCATTCGCGGCGGTGAGAACATCTACCCGGTTGAAATAGAAGCTCACCTGATGACCCACCCCAAGATTACCCAGGCGGCCGTCTACGGCATGCCGGATGATTTCTGGGGCGAGGAAGTGGCGGCATGGATCCAGTTGAACGAGGGCGAAACCATGTCCGAGGAAGAGGTGTGCGAGTTCGCCAAAACCAAACTGGCTCACTACAAGGTTCCGCGTGCGATTCGCTTCGTCACGGAATTCCCCCTGACGGTGACGGGCAAGATCCAGAAGTTCCGCATTCGCGAACAGGAAATGAAGTCACTAGGTAATTGAATACCACCTTACCCACCCGGTCAACCTCACAGTCCCAATGGGCCGGGTGGGCTCTTTGTTTCAACGCGTTTGTCGGAGCCGGGCAATACTGAAGAAAAACGAAAAACGTTGTCACCGCGCGCGATGGGTCCGTTTTTCGCGTCTATAGGCAATAAATCCAGTTGTGATTGGTTGTGTCGATAAATCGAGGATCAAAGAATCAGTCCTTATTCCTCGACCCGGAAAAGTCGGGCGCAAAGAATCAGTCCTCATTCCTCGACCCGGAAAAGTCAGGAGCAAAGAATGAGAACTATTTCTTTGCGCCCCGAAAAGTAATGTGAAAGAAATCAGTTGTGGTTCCTCGACCCGGACTTTTCGGGAGCAAAGAATGAAAACTGATTCTTTGACCCTGAACTTTCGGTGCGCAAAGAATGAGGACTGATTCTTTG
>JASJCB010000218.1 GCA_030066195.1 Acidobacteriota bacterium | reverse complement strand
TACCCGCGCTATGTGGTGCAAGCTCCGGACGGCAAATCAGGCGAGATCGATCTGCGGGTGGACGGCACGGACGGGCGAACGCTGATGATCGAGGTCAAAAAGCACAAGGACCCCATCGACAGCGACGTGGTCACCCGCCTCGCCGAACGCGCGGCCCTTTTCGCCGTGGAAAACCCCGATCGAACGGTGCAGCCCTGCATCCTGGCCACCGGCGGTTTCCGCCCGGAAACTCTGGACGCTTGCAAAAACAAAATCGGCACCGCCGCGGCAATCGACTACGTCCACAAATCCTGGTCGACGCCCGATTGATCGACTCGTGGGCTTACCCGTGTTTAACTAAAGAATGCGCACGATGGCCTCGGCCTTCATCAAGTGCTTGCGGGTTTTCAGGTCGTAGACGGAGGCGATCAACCGGCGATCCTCGTTCACACCGAAACTTATTTCCAAGCGGGCCGCACGATCACTGGGCGCGTGCGGCGGGTCCATATAACCCAGCGTGGGATTGTCCTCGTTCAGGGGAATGATCACCTCGTCACCGGCGTTGTCCTGACCCAAGGCGTGCAATCGACCGTCCGGGTCCCAGACGAACTCCTGCTCCAAATGGTTTTTACCGCCCAATTCGCAAATGATCAGTTTGAAGATGCTTTCCGGTTCGCCCAGCGCACAGGTAGGCGTAAAGCGTCGTTTCCAGAAATCGGGTTTGGTTGGAAAGGGCGTGCCGCGTGGAATGATCAACTGGTGTTCGGGATCGTGGGTCTTGGGATTGTAGGTGCGCACCGCGTAGTCGTGGGTAATGAAATCCGACTTGTCGAAGACGCCGGAGGCAAAAGCGGCAGCGCCGTAGGCTACCGCGTGGAAGGGCTGCCAGGCCCGGACCTTGTCACGCCCGAACCGCTTCTCCAACAGCGGGTAGATGCCGGGCAACAGGGTGGAACCGCCGACCATCAGCACCTCGCTCACGCGATCGGGCGAGGCGCCTTTTGCGGCCGCTTGTTCCAACACGATGTCGATCTGTTCGTTCATCATGCGGTAGAGACCCTTTCGCGTCAACAGCTGCGTCAATTCGTCACGGCGGATGGGCAGCGGGGACTTCAAATCCCTGCCCTGGGCGCGCAACAGGGCTTCGAACTGGTGAAGAGACTCGGGCGGTTCCATATAAAAATAGGTTTCTTCCTCGAGAAACAGGCGTTCCTTGACCGCGCGCGCCTCCGCCATCATGGCGCGATACCACCACATGGTATCCATGTCGGCAGCGGGGTCCAGGTTGAAGGCTTTTTGTTCACAAAACAATTCCAGCAGCCAACTGTCCACGTGGTTGCCGCCCACGGCCGCGCCGCTTTTGGCCAGGACGCTGCAATGACCCTCGGCAACCTGTTCGGCGCCCATGGTAATGATGGCAAGATCCAGGGTGCCCGCCCCGAAATCGATAACCAGCACCGGCTTGCGATGTCCGGCGGAAATGCCGTAACCCAGTGCTGCCGCCACCGGCTCGTCCACGAACTGCATGCGTGAGATGCCCAGTCCGGCGCCAATATGCTTCAGTTGGGCGCGGTAGGGTTCGTAACAATCTACGGGCGTTCCCACGGCCAGGTGACGGATGCGCTCACCGGTCTGTCGTTTGATCTCGGCCAACAATTCGCGCAAATAGAGGCGGGTTACATCACGGGCCGTCAATGCCTTGCCCCCCAACCGGGCCAGGGTTCGGAAATGATCGCGCAGTAAAAACGGCTTGAAGGCAGTTGCCAGTTCAGGAGTGCGATGGTTTTGGTCCCTGTCCAAAGCCTGACGGCCGATGTAGGCCTGACGGCCCAAAAAGAACCGTTTGGCCACGGGGCTCCATTGTCCCAATCGGTCCTTGAAGGTTTCCGGTTTCAATGCATAAACCACCGAGGGAATACTGAATTTTACCTCGATTTCCCTATCTTGTTCCTCCCGGCGGCTGATCTCGCTGAGGTGTAACATCTCGGGCCGCCCCAATTCGCCGTTCCAGCGCGCAACCGCGCTGTTATGGGACCCCAAGTCCAAGGACCAGATACTCATTCAGCAACCATCCAAGCAACATTCCTAGCAGTGAAAAATATACCACGGCCGACGGCAACATGACCAATTGCCATGATATAGAAACGGATAAAGACAAGGCTTCGGCTCATATTCCCAGTTTGTTACGGCAGATGTTACCGCGATGTTCCGTCGATATTGAAAACGGTAAGGCGCCGGTATGGCCGCGGTAAGGCGCTTTTCGGATCGGGGATGTAAAACAAGCAGCATCGGGAACAACCGGTTCTCGAATTCCCCCTGGAGGTTACTTACCCATGAAACCCATCTATGCCTTTTTCGCACTTGTTCTTTCCGTGTTTACTTTTGCTTCTACGCCTATCCTGATCCAGACGTCGATTACCGATGTCTTTGTGGATGGAACCGCGCAACGCACGGGCTCCATTACTATGCGAATCGAGGGCGATTTCCTGCCCGGTGAAACCATCAGCCAATCGCAACCGCTTTATGTTCGCCTGACTTGGGACAAAAACGCCGTCCTGGGTCAAACCCTGGTAGATCCTGAGCATGGTCGTCCCGTGGACCTGTATCTGGAGGCTCGCGGCGACAGCCCCATTGCCGATAACCTTCCCGAATCCGCTGTTCAGTTGGTGCGCGCCGTGGCCGGCGAGCGCGAGCTGTGGCTGCGGTTCTCCGAACCCGCGTCCAGTTGGATGGACACCGATGACGACGGCAACGGCGACAGCGCGCCCACCGAAATCAACCCGGTTGACCTGACCATTAACAGTGAGGGCGTTCTGACCAACAACCACTACAGCGAGAGCGGATTCGATTTCTCCGGCAGTGCTCATGTCGACACCTATGCACACTTCGGATGTGACACCCGCATCGCCGATACCGTTCTGGCTATGAACTACGAGGCAGAAGGTTGCGGTACCCTGGGTCTGACCGGTATTGACAGTCTGCAATTCTTCGACGTCCTGGCCTTCAGCACCGGCGTGGAGCCCGGCGATCCCGGTTCGCCCGAGGCGGCATCGGCCGGTAATCTTGACCCCGCGACCTGTGAGATCGACGGCGGTGTTGACGCGGGTGCTTATTCTCTGCAACCCGTCGATTTCAGCAACGATTTCGTGTTTGCCCGCGGTGTCGATGAAAACCGTCTGGGCACTTCCATTCTGGTCACGGGTGAAACCGTAAGTCGGCGACCCGTGACGCTGACCAATCGGGTTTTCGGTGATCTTTCTCCCAACACCGTGACCTGGACGATCAACGGGCGCACCCTGTGGCGTCAGGGAAGTACGATTCGCTATCGTTTCTTCAGGCCCGGCGATTACACCGTCACCGCCACCACGACCAATGTCAATGGATTGACCGCAACCGCTGAGCAGGTGATCACCATTTCGCCTCGCCATTAATTACGGTCCGGCAGGGACAGGAGCACCGTACTCCTGTCCCTAATCCCGACTGATTTCGGCATCCATGACCACGAACCCGGGAATGAAGCTCAGCATGACCATCAGGTTCCGCGGACCCATACGCGCCATGTCCTCGACTTCGTTTCGGGAGGCCGGCGCCGGGGTTTGAACCATACGGCGTGACTCGCATCACTCTTCGCTTTGAGGGTGGGTGATGCGAGTCACCATCCGCTTTACGGCCTCGATCTCTTCACATTTTCTCCACATTTCGTCGGGATATTGATCAACACGGGGTTCCGGGCGCGTCGGCGTCCCGTTTTGCCTTTGTTCTGTAGGGGGACAAGATGTCAGAAAGTGCCGATATGATCGACCCGGGCGGTCGATCGTATGAATTGCCGCATACCGTAAAAACCACCACTCGGGGCAGACAACGCACCACCACCGTTTGGGAAAACAACCGTCGCGGGGCCTTTTCCCAATTGGAGCCCGACTATCGCGGTAGGACCGTCGGCGCCTACCGACTTGAGCGCCTGTTGGGCAAGGGCGGCATGGGTTCCGTCTTTCTGGCCGAGCGCGATGACGCCTTCCGCATGAAAGTAGCCGTCAAGTTACTGCGGCCCGACCTGGATAATCAGACCTTTATTCGCCGCTTCCTGCATGAACGCCAGATTATGGCCGACCTGCATCATCCCAACATCGCCCGCTTGATCGACGGCGGCACCACCGAGGACGGATTGCCCTACCTGGTGATGGAGTATGTCAACGGCCGCCCCATCGACCGTTACTGCGAGCAGCATCGACTGGATGTCAGTCAACGCCTGCAACTGTTCCGCAAGGTCTGTAATGCCGTGGGCTTCATCCACCGCAACCAGATCATCCACCGCGATATCAAACCCGGCAACATCCTGGTGACCGATGAAGGCGAACCGGTCATCCTGGATTTCGGCATCGCCAAAATCCTCGAGCCGGCTACCGGCGCTCGTCGCGAACCCCGCACCCAAACCGAGTGTCTGATGACGCCCGAATACGCCAGTCCCGAACAGGTCATGGGCGAAACCCTGACGCCCGCAAGCGATATCTATTCGTTGGGCATCTTGCTCTACTTATTGCTTACCGGCAGCCTTCCCTACCGTTTCGACCAGAAATCGAAAGGCCGCATTCGCAATGTGGTTTGCAATCACACGCCCAAGAAACCGGGCCGCGTGGAAATCGATCAAACTGTCCCCACCGGCAAGGGCGACGCCCCGCCCGTATGCCGAACCGAACGCGTGATCGACCGTGACCTGGGTGCGGTCGTGATGAAGGCCCTGCGCAAGGAGCCCCGATACCGCTATCACAACATAGAAGCCTTCAGCGACGACCTGGCCCGTTACCTGGCCGGGTTCGCCGTCAAAGCCCGCGGCTCAAATTGGCGCTATCGCACCCACAAAATGCTGCGCCGTCACAAGTGGGCGACCATGGTCGCCGTTTCCTTCCTGGGACTTCTGGCCGGATTCGCCTGGTACACCTGCTGTTGGCAGGAGGACCTGGCGGCCAGTCGCGAGGAGGCGAAGCGCCAGCGCATGTTGGCTACTCAAGTCATGCAACAGGCAGAGGCCGACAAAGCCCTCCTGGCTCGCGAACAGGAAAATGCCCGTCTGGCCGAGGAACGCCGCCTTCAAGCCGAGCGGGAAAAGGCTCAGGCCGGGGAAGAACTGGCCCGTCTGACCGCACAAAGCAAACGAACTCCGAGGCTGCAAGTCGCCGCCCGCACCAACGACAACAGCAGCAAGATCTTGCGAAAGGCCGCCCGAGAACGCGAATTGGCGCAACAAGCCCTACGCCGGGCCAAACTGGAAATGGAACAGGCCGAACGGGAACGCCGCCTGGCGGCCCGGGAACGCGCGCTCTCCATGGAGATGCTGAGACTTGTAGATGATATGGTGCATCGGGCCGAGGCCGGGGAAGGGACCATTACCGTAGCGGAAATCCTGGACCGAAGCGCCCAGATCTCCCCGGAAGTCGGGGCCGATCAGGTCTTGTTACAAGCGCGCCTCATGAACCTGGCCGGTGCGGTCTATGCCTCGCGCAACCGCATGGATCAAGCGCTGCCGCTGTTGGAAACCAGCTTGCACCTGCGCCGCACCGTTGAGAACCCCAACGATCCCGTGGTTGCCGCACGCTATGACCGGGTCGCTCGTCTTTATCAAAGCCAGGGCTATTATGCAGCCGCTTCCGAACTCTTTACAACCGCTTATGAAATCCGTCGCTTCGTCTTGGAACCCCGGGACCCGGCCATTGCCGGGAGCTTGAGCTTACTGGCGGGCCTGGCTTTTGAGGCCGGTCGTAAGGACAAGGCCGTGACCCTCATCCAAATGGCCGTCAATTACATTCGCACCGCCTGCGGCAATCACAGTTCCGAGATGGCGGGGTACCTGGCCGCGCTGACGCGTTATTGCTGTGAAAAGGACGGCGAAGGACCCGAAAAACATTCCGAGGGCTTATGGCGCGACTTGTTGACCGAGGAAGACGAAACCGTCACCAGCGAGATCGAAACCTTGAGCCGGTTGTTGCCGCCTGAAGACTTCGACCCCTTCGCGGTATCGACCAACGACCGGCCGCCGCCCCGGGACTACGCCGGCAACGGAGGTCAGGGCGGAGGCAATAACGGCTCCGGCGGCCAAGGCGGCAGCGGCGGAGGCAATAACGGTAACGACGGTCAGGGTGGAAACGGCGGTAACAATAGTAGCTCGGACGGCGACAACGGCAATGGCGGCCGGGGCGACGGAAACGGCAACGGCGGTAATAAAGGTCGCAACGGCGGTAACAAGGGTAACGGTCAGGGCGGAAACGGCAACAGCGGCAGTCAGCCGGCTGTCGCCCAAACCGATAACGCTACAACCGGTGCTGCTGATACCGCCACAAAAGCCCGAGGGAATAATGGCAAAAAGAGCAAAAACCGAACCGCCCGCACCCGCTCTACTCGCACTGACAACCGGGCCGGCAGCTTGCGCGGCAAAACCGGCTTCGACAGGGGGGGAAGCGGCTTCGACAGAAGCGGCAAGACCGGCTTCGATCGAGGCGGCATGAACAGCGGCGCGCCCAGGCAAGGCGGCGCCGGTCGCGGCTCCCGCGGCGGCGGAGGCGGCCGACGCCATTGATTCAGCCGATCAGCGCTGGATCAATTCGATCATGTAACCGTTGGGATCTTTCACGAAGGCGATCATGGTGGTGCCGTGTTTCATGGGTCCCGGTTCCCGGGTCACCTGACCGCCCTTGGCCTTGATTTCCTCGCAGGTGGCCACGATATCGGGAACGCCCAGCGCCACATGCCCGAAGGCGTCGCCCATTTCGTAATCGCTCTTGCCCCAGTTGTAGGTAAGCTCGATGGAACCGTCGTCCGGTTCGTCGCCGTATCCCACGAAAGCCAGGGTGAATTTGCCGCCCGGATAGTCGTTGCGCCGGAAGAGTTTCATGCCCAGAACATTCGTATAAAAATCGATAGACCGATCCATATCCTTGACCCGAATCATGGTATGCAGTAGTTTCACCGTTTTCCTCCCAAAATGTGCATCTGAAGGCCCGATAATTGTTGATTGTTTTGCCGCGATTTGCAACACTGGAAGATGTACGTCACACCACCAGCGCCGTTTAGCAGCAGAGGTGATTTATGGGAATCATTTGGAGCGGGCTGGCCCCCCACCCGCCGATCATTGTGGAAAGCGTCGGCGGTACTCGATGCCGTGAAGTACAACGAACTATTGACAGCATGAACCAACTGGCTCGTGACCTGATGAGCCACAATCCCGATCGGTTGGTCATTATTTCGCCCCATACCCCGCGTCCCCATTCCGGGATTGCCGGTTGGTTCGGCGAACGGTTGCGCGGCACTCTGGCCCAGTTCGGTGCGCCCTCAACCTGCTTCGACCTGCCGGTAGATCAACCGTGGATGAAAACTTTCAGTCAGGCCTATCCACGCATCACCGACCTGGGCGATGAACTCTTGGACCACGGCGCCATGGTGCCCCTCCACTTTGCCGTGCAAGCCGGCTGGCAAGGGCCTACAGCCGTCATCGGCCTACCCTGGAACGAAGGCCGTGAGCTGGACCAAATAGGTTCAGCCGTCCGCCAGGCTTCTGCCACCGGCGATCGCACCGCCGTCCTGGCCAGCGGCGACATGAGCCACTGCCTGAAACCGGGCGCGCCCTGCGGCTTCGATGAACGCGGCAAACTCTTCGATCACAGCTTCGTGGCCAAGGTGCGCGAGCAGCGCTACCACGATGCCGTGGACATCGACCCCGACCTGCGTCAAGCCGCCAAACAAGACGTGGTCGAATCGTGCCGCATCGCTTGGGAAGCCATCGACTATCAAAACGACAACCACCGTTTCCTAAGTTACGAGGGTCCCTTCGGCGTAGGTTATACGGTGATGAAATTTTACGGAGAAAGCTGATGCCGACGGAATACTGCGAACTTGCGCGTCACAGTCTTGATCACTGGCTGCGCCACGGTCGCCAAATAAGGCGACCCGGTCTTGACGGGCGTCGCGCCGGGTGTTTCGTTTCCCTGCACGATGCCTCGGGCGAGTTGCGTGGTTGTATCGGCACCATCGAACCGGTCCACGACGACCTGTTGGATGAAATCATTGCGAACGCCGTCTCGGCCGGCACGCGCGATCCGCGCTTTCCGCCGGTCAGCGCGGACGAACTACAACATCTTCGGGTGGAGGTCAGCGTGCTGGCCCCGCCCGAGGATATCGAAAGCACGGACCAACTGGACCCCAAGCGCTACGGGCTGATCCTACAGGCAGGAGCCAGGCGCGGGGTTCTCCTGCCGGACCTGGAGGGCGTGGACACGGTTGACTACCAGATGGAGATCGTCCGCCGCAAGGCCCGCATCCGGCCGGATGAACGAGTCAGCATGGCCCGTTTCGAGGTGGAGAAGTACCATGAATAGCACCGCCGCCGTCACCGAAGACTACCCCGGCCGCTTTTGGACCACCCTGGAAAACGGCCGCATCGAATGCCGCCTTTGCCCGCGTTTCTGCAATATGAAGGAGGGCCAGCGCGGCTTCTGCTACGTACGCAAAAACATCGACGGTCATATGGCGCTGACCACGTACGGACGCAGCAGCGGCTTTTGCGCCGACCCCATCGAGAAGAAACCGCTGAACCATTTCTATCCGGGCACGTCCATCCTGTCTTTCGGCACCGCGGGCTGTAACCTGGGCTGTAAGTTCTGCCAGAACTGGGACATCAGCAAATCGCGCTCCAACGACCGGTTGGCGAGCCGCGCCATGCCGGAGGAAATCGCCCACGCCGCAATCAACGAGGGATGCAAGAGCGTGGCCTTCACCTACAACGATCCGGTCATCTTCGCCGAATACGCCATCGACACGGCCCGGATCTGTCGGGAAATGGGCGTCAAAACCGTGGCCGTCACCGCCGGCTATATTACCGAGGAGGCGCGCGGGGAATTCTACCGTTACGTGGACGCCGCCAATATCGACCTGAAGGCCTTTACGCAAACCTTCTACCAAAAGCTGTGCTACGCCAACCTGGACCCGGTGCTCAAGACCCTCAAATACCTGCGTCACGAGACCGATGTCTGGATCGAGATCACCAATTTGCTGATCCCGGGCCAAAACGACAGCAACGAAGAACTGCACGCCATGACCGATTGGATTCTTGAAGAACTGGGCCCGGATGTTCCGGTCCACTTCACCGCCTTCCACCCGGATTTCAAAATGACCAACATCCCCCGAACCCCGCCGTCAACCCTGACCCGCGCCCGCAACCTGGCCATGGCGAAAGGCCTGCAATATGTCTACGTGGGCAACGTCCACGACTGGAAGGGCAGCAGCACCTATTGCCCGTCCTGCAAAAAGGTGCTGGTAGAACGAGACTGGTACCAACTGGGAACCTACGCCCTGGATGCCGAAGGCAACTGCAAACACTGCGGCACCCAAATCCCGGGCCGATTCGGCGAAGCCAAGGGCAGTTGGCACGGCGGAAGGCAAGCCCTGCGGTTTTGAAAATCAGTTAGCCGGCGACTGGTCGGCCTTTTGTAGGGGTAGGGTTACCGAGAACTCCGTGAAGCCCTTTGCGGTCAGGCAGTGGTCGATGTGACCGCCGTAGCCGTGGACGATGATGTCGTAACTGGTAAACAAGCCCAAGCCTACATGGCCCAGCGGCGTGGGTTTGGTGGTGAAAAACGGGGTGAACAGCTTGCCCAAGTCCTTCTCGGCTACCCCCGGTCCATTGTCGCGCAGGGTGAACACAACCTCGTCCCGGCTGCGGCAGGTGCCCAGGTAGAGTGCCGGTAAGTAGCCCGGCTCTTTCTCCTGTCGAGCCTGCATGGATTCCAGGGCGTTGGCCAGCAATTGCGTGTAGACGAAACCGATATCGCCGGGCACCAGTTCCACCTCTCCCATGTCGGGGTCCAATTCTTCGCAGATATCCAATTCTTCCAGCGGGCATTGTTCCAATCTGGAGGCGCGCACCTGCTCGGTATAGCTTTGCAGCAAGAGGTTCAGGTCGGTAGGGTGCGGGCGTCCGGGGTTTTCCCGGCTCAATCGATTCATGCGGGTTACGATGGCGTTGGCGCGGGAACCGTGTTCGTGGATGATCTGGGCGCCTTCCGCCAGGTCTTCCAGGTCGGCCTTCGCATCTTCCCAGGAGCCCGCATCGGGCGGGTGGTCGCAGAAGCGATCGTTAAGCTCCCCGGCCAGTTCGGCTTGCATGGAGGACAGGTTGTTGACGAAATTCAAGGGATTCAACAGTTCGTGGGCCACCCCCGCCACCAGGGTGTTCACGGCCAACATCTTCTCTTTACGCACCAGGCGTTGTTGCGCGGCTACCAACTCGCGATTTTTTTCTTCGATTTCCTCGCGGGCTTTGACCAGCTTCCGTTGGATGGAATCGCCCACACGGGTGATCTTTTCCGTTTGACGCAGCAGCTTCTCGTAACCCGTCGTCAACTGACGACAGGCAAGCCTCAGGGTCTCCAGGTCCGGGTCACCGTCCAAAGCCTTTGCGGCATTTTCCAGCAGGGCGTATTCTTTGTCGTATACTTCATTTCGTCGTCGGCTCATGGACTATCGCATTCAAAAGGGGCCGCACAATGCGGCCCCCGGTGGTAACCGGCTAGCGACGGTAGGAAATACCGACACCGAAGGTTTGGGGATCGCCCGGTCGGGCGACGAACCCCGGGGCTATGGTGCCGGGAATGGCGATCGGCCAGTATTCCTCATCGGTCGCATTATTGACGAAGGCCTCGATGCGGATTCCACCGCGTTCGACGCCCAGGCGCGCATTGAACAGGTCGTATTGTCCCTGTCGGGTCGTATTGGCATTATCGTAGTAGGCATGGCCCGTACCGATGTACTCGAACCGACCGAACAGGTTATAGGCTTCCGCAATCTTGGAGTTGTGCGACAGGACCAGGTGCCAGTTGCTGTTGGGGGCCGTGGGCAGAGTGTTGCCCTTCACGTTCAGGCCCGTGGTGGTGTCGATGTAATCACCGAAGTCGGTGAAATTGACGCCTACACCGGAGGAAAGGTCCCAGTGCTTGTTCAGGCGAGTCGCAAACTCGAACTCCATACCCGAGGTTTCGGAATCGGCCACATTGTCCAGGTAGAACCGGCCCGGCAGGCTGGCGCTGGGAATGGACAACTGCCGATCGTCCCAGGAAGAGAAGAACAAGGCGCCGGCAATGAAGGCGTTGCCGTCGTTGAGGCTGCTCTTGGCGCCCAACTCGAACGAGTCGCCGGTTTCGGCGTCGTAGACATAGGGACCCAGGGGCGCCGTGTTCAGGTTGTAGCCGCCGGGGCGGTAACTCTTGGCCCCGGTCACGTACAGCGAGGATTCCTCCGACATGCGATAGGTCAGTCCCAGTCGCGGCAGCACCTCGTCGTAAGATTCGTCCAGCGAGGTGTCTTCCACCAGGCCGCCCAGGGTTTGGGCCACGATCATGATATCCGCCTGACGATCGTCGGAGGCAAAACGCAGGCCCAGATCCAGGTCCAGGTCTTCGTTGAAGGTAAAGGAAACCTGACCGAACACACCCAGGCCGGTGCTGTCCAGGTCATAGGCGGCCGAATCGATCAGTGAGAAGGGCAGACCGGTGGCAGCCGGGCGAATCTCGTTGGCCTCGCTGTGGTCCAGCGTGTAATCGACCGAGGAAACGCCGGCGATCCAATTCATTTGAACCGTGTCGCTGATCTCGATGGGTTCCGATGAATTCAGGCGCAGTTCCAGGTAGGTGGTTTCCTCTTCTTCGAAGGTCTCGCGACGCAAGATGTCAAAGGGGTTGAAATCCAAATCGGTAAATTCCGAGGAGTCCATCTCGTTGGTGGAAACCACCGCGTTCAGGTCGAAACCATTGCCCGCATAGGTGGCGCTGAGCGAACCCGAAAAGATTTCCCGCTCGGTGGAGCCCACATAATCGTGGTTGATATGAAACGGATTGGCCTGTAATTGATCCAAGCTATACAGAACAAAGCCGCCGTCATCATCCTCCTGGCTATAGGCCGTCAGGCGTATCTTCCAACTGTCGCTGGGGGTGAAGAGCAATTGTCCGCGAATGAAGGTACCGTCGCGGTAATCGACATCCTCACCGCCGAGGGCATCGTTTTCGGTGAAGCCGTCACGCTCGTCCAGCGCGGCGCTGACACTGAAATAGGCCTTGCCCTTGCTAATGGGCCCGTCCACGGCAAGTCGCGTGCGGGTGCGGTTGTAATCACCGAACTCGGCGCCGATGTTGAGTTGGAAATCTTCACCGGGCTCGCGGGTGATATAGTGCACCAGACCGCCGATGGTGTTGCGACCGTAGAGGGCGCCCTGCGGTCCCCGCAGAACCTCCATGCGCTCCATATCCAGGAAGTCGATATTGGTGGTGCTGATCGAAAGCAGCGGCACACCGTCCACGTAAACAGACACGGCGGGATCGCCCTGACCGGAGCCGATCCCACGAATGTAGGTGGAGTTGGTTCTCTTATTGGAAAACGCGGAAACGTGCATATTGGGCACGTAACGGTAGGCCTCGCGCACGGTGGTGACACCGGATGCTTCCAATTCCTCGGCACTGAGGGCGGTGATGCTTACCGGTACGTCTTTAATGGCCTCCTCGCGTTTCTCTGCCGTGACCACCATGGCGGCCTTGACATCCGCATCATCCTCATCTTCCTGGGCGAAGGCCGGCAGCTGGCCCAGACTGGAAAACAAGGCAAATAACAGTAGGGTTTTTTTGTAGAACAAGAACGTCCTCCATAACATTCAAACTAAGGCGTTAATCGGTTATCCGGCTGTACCTCAAGCGTAAGGTTTTTAAACCTCGCAGGTTTGGGCTGGGGCGCCAGGATTCCGTTTTCGTGACCTTTTCCACGTCGTGGACGCGCCTGCAAAAGGTGCTGAAAGCTATTTCCCCTTCCAACTGAGCCAGCGGCGCACCCAGGCAAAAGTGTTTGCCCTGACCCAAGGCCAGATGTGGATTCACCGCGCGGCCCAGATCCAGACGATCGGGGTCCGTGAAAACCTCGGGATCACGATTGGCGGCGCCGAGCATCAGGAACAAGCGCGAACCGGCTTCAAGGGTGACATCACCGATGGTCGTGGTCTCCGACAGGTTGCGGGCGGTGTATTGGACGGGAGAATCGTAGCGGAGAATCTCTTTGACCGCGCTCTCCAAAATGCCGGGTTCACGTTTCAAAAGGTCATATTGATCGGGATTGTGCAATAAAGCCAGGACACCGTTACCGATCATGTTCATACTGGTTTCGTGCCCGGCGAACAGCAGTAGAATGGAAATGGAAACCATGGCCTCTTCATTGATATTCAAACCGGCTTCATCCGGAGTCAACATATGGGAAATCAGGTCTTCCCGCGGTTCCTGCCTACGCAGGCGGACCAGGTCCATAACGGCCCGCTTCATTTCGACAATGGTGCGGTGCATATTTTCGATGAGATGCACCTGGGAGTAGGTGTAGTCGGCAAAATAATCGACCATGTGATCTGCCCAAGCGGCCAGCTTGAGTCTGTCTTCCTTGGGAAAACCCAGCATATCGGCGATGACCATGGCGGGTAGGGGAAAAGCCAGGTCCCCGATCAACTCGATTTCATCCTTGCCGCGCATGTTGTCGATCAAGTGGTCACAGATTTCCTGAATGCGGGGACGCATGGCGTGGACCAGGGCGGGCTTAAAGGCCTTGTTCATAAAACGGCGCAGCCTGGTATGTTCCGGGGGGTCGGTGAGGGCTAGCCAGTATTTCATACTTTCGGCAATTTCTGCCTGCATTTGCACAAGGTGTTCCGGCATACCGGGCGGCAAGTCTAACGGAGGCGGGACGGTATTGGTGGCAGCGTGGAGTAGAATATGGGAAACGTCCTCATGTCGGGTCAACAGCCATGCATGAAAGTTGGGATCGAAAACAACGGGCGCCTCCCGGCGCATGCGTGCGTACACCGGATAGGGATTCTGAATGGCCTCGGGAGCAAATAAATTATAGGGATACGCAGACAAGCGCGCCTCCAAAAACGAAGCGATGGATCATGCCCATGTCTATCATACCGCGACATACATAGATCCACTACCAACTATCGGCCGCAATTTCTGATGATTGAGCGGCTAAAGCCAAAGTAAGCCAAAAAGTAGCGTGAACAAGGCGCCCCAATGAACGAGCGTGGAAGGAACTAAAGGCGCTCAAAGTTCCAAAAACCGTGCTTACCGGCAAAGGGGCGTTTTGTTCGCGCCCGGAGGGACCGATGCTCAAGCGTTGGTTTGATGCCGGACCGAAGGGAAATGCCGTGGTAACTCTCGGGCTGAAGCCTCCGGGCCTGCTTATAAAACGGCTTTAGGGCATGGTGCCTTCGGCGCGAACAGACGCCCACCATGCCGATAAGCACCCTTTTGATTCAAGTGCTTTATTTGTTCCAAGGGTTAGTCGATCCATGTGGGCGCCTGTTCACGCTACCCTAGAAACCCACGTTACTCGGCTTTGGCTCTTTCTATGATCAAACTTTGACCGCGTTCTTTTTTCAACATCTGGTAGCGGGCGCGTTGTCTGGGCGATAAATTCTTCTCGATACTGCGGTCCATATGGCGTAAAAGGCTGCGGACTTCCAGGCGGTGATCGGATGCTTTATCGGAACAACCCTTACCTTCGGCGTCGGCCGAGGTTTCCAGGACGATTCTGCTGATAATGCGTCTTTGACAGGTACTTAACTTCAAGCGTTCGTTAAGGGTGGCGGTAAGCGCCGCCGGAGAGATGATGACATGCAAATCGCCGGAAACTTTTTCGATCCGAATCCCCAGATCGCCTGCCTTGTCCGCGGGCTGGCAAGCTAAAATCATAAGCAGCAAGAGCATGAAACCCCCTCTCCACTCGTAGTCTAGATTATGGAACGTAAAAAGGGCGCTATTGTTTTCAAACAATTTGTAAAAGGCCGAAAATAGCTATTGCGCTCCGCGGTGCTTTCTGTATATGTCGCGGCCCCAGTCCAGCATGGTGGTCTTTTCATTCCATTCGTCGAGAAAGTTGCGGATGGGTTTCGGCAGAGTTTGTTTGGGCCGGTGAGGGTGTTCCGGCGCCATGAGCATGGGGGACAGCAGGGCCGCAACGGTCAGGTCGGCCACCGTAAAACGATCGTCCACAAAATATTCCCTGCCGTCTAATTCCCGTTCCAGTCGGGCGAAACCGGCGGTCAGTTTTTGTCGGCTTTCCCGATAGGCCTCGGGGGTCAGGTTCAATCCCCGCCGAATATTGGAACGACCCGCGGCAACGGCCAGGCCGACAGCGGTCCGCAGGTAGATATTCAGGTGGCCGGCGAACGTGTCCATAAAGAAGCGGGTATAGGGCAGGGCCACATAGAACATGGCCTGACGTACGTAGGGGCCCACTTCCTCGTCGCAGAAATCTTCCAGGGCCAGGGCGCGCTCGCGCGCTTCAGGAGCCGCGGGGTAGAGCGGGGGTATGGGGTAGTGCTCTTCCAGAACCGCAATGATATCGGTGGAATCGCGTTCCCAGACTTCGCCGTCCCGCAGCAGGACCGGCGTTGTGCGACAGCCCAGTTTCCGCAGGTAAGGTTTGTGGAAACCGGCAACCAGGGTCCGTCTTTGGTGCGGCACCCGCTTGAGGTCCAGCGCCCAGCGTACCTTCTCGTTGAAGTGGGAGTAGCGTAATTGGACCAGGGTAAGCGCTTCTTGGGGCGGCATGGCGTTGCCTCTCGACGACTTTGGGGGACGTGGGGAAATTTAGAAGGTATAGTCCTGCTCGTTGATGGGCTTGCGGACCAGGATTTCTTCGTGCTTGCGGTTGACCTTCAGGATATAGCGGGGTTTATTCTGATCCTCGGGAATACGGAAGACCAATTGATAGTGACCCTGTACGGCGCGCATCACCCTGGGGAAGACCGAGGTGGGCGAGCGGCGGGCCATGCGGTAGAAACCGCCGGTGTCTCGGGCGATTTGTTTCAACATACTGGGCGCGTTGGTGTAACTGCTGCGCACCATGTCCAGGGCATAGACGGCGGTGTGGGAATCTTGCAGGGCTTGGATGGCTTCCACGTAGGCGGGTCGTTTATCCATGCGCCCGCTGCTGTATTGGCGGCCCATGCGATAGCCCATGAAAATCAGACTTTTGGTGCCGGCGAACCGCTCCAGGGCCTTGCCGATCAGCTTCATGCCCATCTCGATATTGACCGCGTCTTCCACCTTGTAGCGGTCGATCAGCTCAGCCAGGTTGCGGCCGCGTCCATTGCCGAAGGGGATGCCGTCCGCGCCGGTGACCGCCTCGGTATAGGCTTTTTCCAGGTACGGATGAGCGCGGGTCAGGTCCAGATGCAGTTTCAGCTTGTAGTCGTAGGAGAAGACGGCAATGTAATCGGAAGGCTCCAGCGAGCCCATCAAATCGCGTATATGCGGGGTCATGGATTTCAATACACCGGTATAGCGGATATCGCCCAGGCTCTTCTGCACCAGCAGCACCACGATGCGGCCGCCCAACTCCTGCTTGTTGCCGGGAGGAATGGGCGCCCAAAACCGCTCGTCATCGGCGTCGTTGGTGGCCAGGTCGATAATCTCGCCGCCGGGCTCGCGCGCGGTTTGCATGCGATCGTCGATCCAATTGCAGGAGATGATCTCCAGTGTTTTTCCGCGAGACTTCAGCTCGAAATCGCTTTTGGTGAGATCCGTGATCGGGTCGCCGTTCTTGTCGATCACCCGAACGTCCACCAACATGCGCTTGACTTCGATCTGCTCCTGAACATCCCGATCGACCTGCGCGGTCGCAAAGGGCATAAAGATCAAAAGGGACAAACAAGTCAATCGGTATGTCATCACGGGCCTCCTCGCGGTGTCATTACTATAGAGTAACAGCAATGATGGTTCCGTTTATTCTAAGACATCGTCAGGTTTTATGCGACAAGTTCGTGTTGAGCCGGCTTCCGGCGGGGTAGGCAGGTTACCGGGAAGCGGGCTTCGCGCCTCGGGTATCGAACACGGCGGGTGGCAATTCGTACTTGAAAATCCAGTTCCGCCCCGGGTCGTACACATGCAGCAGGTTGCCTTTGCCCGTGATCCTGAATCCCTTGATTTTGCCGCCGTCCCTGCCCTTGAGCAATACATCACGCCCTTTACCGATCTCTGCCCCGGAAACTTCGATGACCAGCAAATCTTCCCAATCCACATTTTCCCGGTTTCCATGGTGCAGAAGCATGAGGTGATCGTCGATCAAAACCGCGTCCTGGATAAGATGAAAGGTGGTTCGCTCCAGTTTTTCGGGATGTTGTTCGTAGTAATCCTCGACCCTGGTGAAGAACGACAGAAAACGCTGACCGTAACGCAAGGGTCGGTGGTGCAAGCGACGGCCTTCCGGGGTGTAGATTTCGATTTCGGCCGCGGTGCTGCTGACGGATACCAAATTACCCGCCTTGTTGAAAAAAAGAAAACGAGCGTTGTCATCCCGTCGTTGTATGTCTTGAGGTCGCTCTCCCAGCCATTCGCCGAAGCTTCGCAAAAAGTTGCCGTGGAGATCGTAAACGGAAATGGGTTTGGAAGATTCGGGACTGGATACATAGACCTCCATCTTGTGATCCACGGCGCCCCGAGTTTCAACAACGGAGGAACTTAGATTGATCTTCTTGATGAATTCTCCCTGATCGTCAAAGACATGCACGGCAAAGGCATAATCCATGGCAAATAATAAACCGTCGCGCACGGTCAGGTGACGAACCCCTTGGAACTCTCCGGGCCCTTGACCTTCCCCGCCGAAAGCTCGAAGTTCCTCGCCCGTGTGAGTAAATTGCTTGATCCGATTGGTTTCACCGTCCGCGATGTAGATGTAGTTTTCGTCCATACATAAGCCACGGCCTTGCGCAAAGATGCTCCGGGGAAAATCGAGTGCGAACGCCGATCGAGGAATCAGTTCAACGGCCGGTTCCCTGTTTACTTGCGGTCGATCGCCGCAGGAAAATAGGAACGGTAAGCAAACCAAAACCGAGATCGATAATCTCAGAGACATTGGCGATAGGCATTGCAGTACTCTCTGCCTACATCCCCGCATTTAACCCAACCTTTGACATGTCTCCGGTCGATGCATTTATCGACATCATAGCTGCAACTGCCGGCGGCTCCGCCGGAGCAGCTTACTTTTGCGCCGTCCAGGCAAGTTATCTCGCGACCGCAAGTGACACCGCCGATATCGTCGTCGGGGAAATCACTGCCGGGATTGAAAGGCGAATCCGGCGGCGGCCAGGACGACTCGGTTGCCAATAAGGGAAGTAAGGCCAAAACAAAGAGAATACGTCTCATGAGACTCTCCACGATTTGTTTTTGGATGCAAAAATAGTTTACAAGGCACGGTGAACATTGTCAAGATCGGCCGAAGCCAGGGAAACAGGGGGCGAGGTGAAGACGGCCCGGCGCCTCATCTCCCCGAGCGCCTGATTCGGCGCAATTTCATTTCACAACCACAAGAATCTTTAGACAGCAAGGGTTTTACTGATATATCAACTTGAGTCGAACATGGACGGACAACGTTGTCCCAGGGCTTCCTACTCAGTGGTAAGGGGTGGGACAACGTTGCCCCTGGCCTTCCTACTCAGTGGTAAGGGGTGGGACAACGTTGCCCCTGGCCTTCCCACTCAGTGGTAAGGGGTGGGACGACGTTGTCCCCGGGCTTCCTACTCAGTGGTAAGGGGTGGGACGACGTTGCCCCGGGGCTTCCTACTCAGTGGTAAGGGGTGGGACGACGTTGTCCCCGGGCTTCCTACTCAATGGAAAGGTTACGGACAACGCTGCCTCCACCACTTGCTCCGTCAATCGAAGCAAATACAGGAGCGGTTGAACGCCCGCGAGCGGATTCGCGTATACTGGAATGTGTCACCCGTTATCGTTGCGCCTTCTTGGGATCGGCTTTTCACCTGCTTTCCCCTTCGGGCGCGGCCCGACTATTCGAGGAGTATCATCGTGAAGAGACGTCATTTCCTGGGGGCGCTGGGCACCGCTGCAGCCGCTACCGCCTCCGCCCAAACCGTTCCGCCCGTCAAGACCTCCGTTTCCCTGGCCGGGGACTTCCTGCTGGCCCGCAAAGCGAGCAAAAACAAAGATCCCGATTTTCTGGATCTGGTTCGCCTGTTGCAATCCGTCGATTGCGCCTGGGCCAATGCCGAAATGCTGTATATCGATGCGCGTCGCCATATCCCGCTGCACAAGGGCATGGACCCGCACGTCTGGGCGCCGCCGTGGGGCGCCGAGGAGACGGCCTGGATGGGTATCGATTTCGTAGCCCTGGCCAATAACCACACCATGGACTACAGCGAAACCGGCATGTTGGAGCAGATGGAAAACCTGCGCCGCGCGGGCATCGCCCACGCCGGGGCCGGTCGTGACCTGGCCGAGGCCGCCGCGCCCCGTTACGTGGAAACCTCCGGCGGCCGCGTGGGCCAGGTCTCGTTTGCGTCCACCTATGTGCCCTGGAGCGCCGCCGAACCGGCCTCTCCCTACGTGATGGGGCGGCCCGGCCTCAATCCCCTGGGCGTGAGGTCCGCCGTGGTGATCGACAAGAAAACCTTCAAACGCCTGCGCGAGATTCGCAAGGAAATGATCCGTTTGATGGGTTACACCATGTTCATGGAATTCTTCGGCCAAATCCCGGAGGACATGGTGAGCATGGGCGACCTGGTCTTGAAACGCGGCGACAAGAGCGGCAAGCAGGTAGACATCACCGAGAAGCCTCAGGAGCACGACCTGAAGCGCATCACCGAGGCTTGCGCCGAGGCCCGCCGCCATGCCGATGTGGTATTGGCGACCATTCACAGCCATGAATCCCGCAACTCCCAGGAAGAAGCCGCCGCCTTTATGCAGCCGACCGCACACGCCTGTATCGACGCGGGCGCCGACGCTTTCGTGAGCACCGGGCCGCACCGTCTGCGCGGCATCGAGATGTACAAGGGCCGCCCCGTGTTCTACAGCCTGGGCAATTTTTTCTTCCAGTACGAGAGCGTGCGCACCTTCCCCGCGAATACCTACCTGCAAATGGGTTTACCCGGCGATACCCGCGACCCGAGTGTCTTCCTGGAGCGCATTCCCTACTCCAAGCACAAGGCCTACTGGCAAAGCGTGGTCCCCGTGATGCACTTCGAGGACAAGACCCTGACCCGCTTGGAACTGCATCCCATCACCATGGGATTCGGCCTGGAAGTTCACCGGCGCGGCCTGCCCAAATTGGCGCGGGGCGAAGAGGCTCTGGCGATCATCGAGGATCTGGCGCGCCTGTCCAAACCCTACGGCACTCAAATCCAGTTCCAAGACGATATCGGAACCGTGGTGTTGGATTCCTAGTACTCTTGTCTAACACTCCGTAAGCTACTGATTGGCAAGCCCTTCACGCCTTCCAATACCCGCATTAATATCTATTAGCTACCTCATCTTGTGAATTCACATAAGTCGACCTGAGCTTGTTCAGATAGTTGGTCAAGCAGGTGTTAAAAGATCAATGAAGCGAGAGTTGCAAGTAGGGGCTGATTTTTCGGCGAAAAAGTATAGAGCAGGTATCGCAATACGCTTGCCGACTA
>JASJCB010000217.1 GCA_030066195.1 Acidobacteriota bacterium | reverse complement strand
AAATCGGCTTGTTATGTGCCGAAACAATGAAAATCCTCGCCGACCGGATAGAGCCGATCTCAATTGCCAACCCGCGTGCTTCCGTCCGGCTCTCATGTCAGACCTCATCCGTGACCGATCTGTCTTCAATTACCGAGTTTAAAAAGGTGGAATACAACCCATCCGGATTACGCAATAGACTGTCATGCGTTCCTTTCTCGATAATGGAGCCTTCCTTGAGGACATAAATGAGATCCGCGTCGCGGATCGTATGAAGGCGATGGGTGATGATGATAGTGGTTCGCTTTTTGATCAGTTGTTTCAGTGTGGCATGGATTTCAGTCGCCGTTTCATTGTCGATACTGGAGGTGGCCTCATCGAGAATAATGATCGGCGATTCTTTCAGTAAAGCACGGGCGAGCGAAATGCGCTGGCGTTGACCCCCGGAGAGTTTCTCGCCCCGATCGCCCACCAACGTGTCGTAACCTGCCGGCAACATTTCAATAAAGTTGTGGGCATTGGCCATGCCCATCGTCTCCAGCTTCACCGAACCCGGCTGCAACCGGCCTAAAGCACGGTAAAGCTCGGTCAGGATTTTTCCTGGAAACCGGCCCAGGAAGAGAAGCGTTAAATGAGGGGGGAGTTGATATTCCGTCGGGGCCGAGAGACCGAGGCGAGTGCGTAGAGAGGTAACCAGATCGAACATGGTCCGGGACACTTGGAAAGCGAGAGCGCTCTCGTAAAGCTTTTCCGGATCCAGAAATTCCAGTTGGAATACCCCGGTCACATCTCGTCCGGTCATCGACGTTGCTCTTCTTCAGTATCGATTGCCTTGAGAATAGCGGTCGGTTCCGCTTCGAAGAAATCTCGGCCCAATCTTTGAGCTACAGTGGGTTGAAGGTCAAGGAAGGTAGTGGACATGCGCTTGAGGGTCAGGAGTAAATCCGCTCTTTCCAAGCCTTGGGGATAAGTTGCGCGCAATTTTTCGAGAGATTCGGTGGATAGACGTTTCTCGACGTAGCGGTAACCTTCACGTGGAATGTTTTCCGCGATCTGGAAACAAGGGAGCAGAGCCCAGCCGCGCATCATATTGAGAGAATCGAAGGCTTCCAATAACTCGCCGCGGGCAATTTTGGTATAGGTATACCAGATCCAGCCGCTGAACTTACGGTAGATGTCGGAGAACTCCTCCGGGGAACCAAACGGGCCGGAGGGTTGATCGCCGGGCAGATCCCGAAGTATATCGCCGGGGTCGTGGATGACGCTCATGTCGGCTCGGGTCGGAACTTGCGAGAGCAATTTGATCTCCACATCCAACTTGACGATTTCACCGTCCAGCTCAATGAAATTAATCAACAGGTTGGGCATTCCAATGTGGGT
This sequence comes from Acidobacteriota bacterium, assembly GCA_030066195.1. Classification (GTDB taxonomy): domain Bacteria; phylum Acidobacteriota; class Holophagae; order Acanthopleuribacterales; family Acanthopleuribacteraceae; genus JASJCB01. The sequence continues at coordinate 19,099 of JASJCB010000217.1, read as the reverse complement.
GGCCGGGAAATTCGCCAGGACCCATCCAATCTCGGTAAGCTGTTGCGAGACCTTCTCGCGGGCATCGTCAAATTGTTCCGCTTGGGGTACAACGACGCAAAGATCGAGATCGGAATAGCGATCCGTCGTGCTCTTAATCAACGAACCCTTGACTCCAACAGCGATTCCCTCCAAGAGTTTCAATCGATCCAGGCAGGCGTCGAATCCCTTGAGCATCACGGGAAAAGCCGCGATCGCCTCTCTGATTTCCGCCAGCGACATATTTGGTTGAATCATCATCGCCTCCTCGTGAGTCACTCAAGTACCGCGTGAGGCGCGGGTGGAACCACCTTCTTTAAGGAAGTAAGGTTGAGTCGGTTCCATTGTGCACGGGGTTTTTCTCATTGGGATCCGTTGTCAAATCGTAAACGGAGAGGCTTTGTGTGTTCACATCTAGAATCACCTTGTGTTTGTTATCGATTCGCAGCGAATGCCAGGGACCCAAACCGGGAACCGCGCTTTGCTCTTCCCGGTAATAGGTTTCCGAATAAGCAACACGCGAACGACCCTCCCCGCGGAAGAATTCACATAGCGATTCACCATGACGCGTATGACGATCTTGGATTCCCATGAGTTCCGTCACGGTCGGTACGCACCTTAGGCGCTTTAAAGTCCACCGGCCGCTTGATGACAGCGCAAGGGCCACACGCTTGGTATCGGCCACGGTCAATGGCGTATTATCGGCTTCGAGGGCCGGGAGAAAAGGAAACAGGACGGCACGGTTTGTCATACCTTCCAGTTTACCGCACACCCCACGGTTCTTCCAATGTAGTTTGTAAAGGACCAGGGACTCGTCAAAGTCGGGTTTAGATCGCGTGACAACCTCGAATCAGCCGCCATTTTCTTTCGGGAAGACACGATCAACCGGTGTCCGATACTCAATTGTTCCCGGGAACACACGGGGAAAGTTTGCCACCTGCCCGGGTGATGACCTCGTTATTCTTTACTCCAGTTCCCGGCAACAAACCTTGCAGACCAGGTAGCCGGTGCGCCCTTGGTTCGTCTTCTCAGTACAGAGTGCTACCGTTTGATCTTCGCCGATGGTTTCATCACAGACGGGCAAGGCGTTTCCAGACCGGTCTTACACGCCTGAATGTGTGATTTGGCAGAACGGTTCCGAGCCTCGGTGAGGGCTTCACTTTGGCCGAAGTCGGCCGTACATCGGCCGCCGGCGGACATGGCTGCTTGTAAGACCAAGGTCTTATTTCCCAACCGTGCCTGAACCCTTAAATTAGACCTTATGATCTACGCGGGCGGACACTGGTGAGGAGACGGGTGATGCGTTATCTGAAAATCCTGGTTTTGTTTGTTTCCATAACTTTTGGGTTCGCCGAGGACCCGGGCTGGCCTCGCGAATACCTGGTCGGTAAGGACAAGGTGCTGCTTTACCAACCCCAAATCGACAGTTGGGACAACCATGAGTTGATGCGCGCCCGGTTGGCGGTGTCCGTAACCCCGGAAGGCGAGGATACGCCCGTGTTCGGCGTTGCGGAAATCACCGCTGAAACCGAGACCGACATGCAGGCGCGCAATGTTCTCTTCGAGAACCTGAAACCCCTTGCCGTCCGCTTTCCCAATGTTCCCGAGGACAAAGCGCGACCCTTGATCAGGACCGTCACCACGGTGATTGCCAATCACAAGCCGGCCATCATCTCGCTCGATCGCATCCTGGCTTATATGGAGTTGGACAAACAACAACACCGTTCCATCGAGGTCAATTTGGACCCGCCGCCCATCTTCTACAGCGATAAAGACGCCGTGCTGGTCATTTTTATGGGAGACCCGGTCCTGAAACCCGTGGAAGGAACCAACCTGCTCTATGCTGCCAATACGAACTGGGATGTTTTCTTCGAGGTAGGAACCGGGGCCTATTACCTGCTGAACGAATCGGCCTGGTTCACCACCGATGATGTGAGCAAGTCGCTCTGGAAGCCGGTAAGCCGATTACCCTCAGATTTCAATCGATTGCCCGGGGACGACAACTGGGCCGAGGTCAAGAAACAAGTCCCCGGCAAGCGCGCCGGCAACGACCTGCTTGTATTTACAAGTAAGGAACCGGCCGAACTCATTCTGACCGACGGAGCCCCCGCCTTCAAACCGATTCTGGGAACCGGTTTGATGGAGATATCCAATACGGACGGCGACCTCTTTCTGCACGGGAAGGAAGGTAACTACTACTACCTGGTCGCGGGTCGCTGGTTCCGGGCCGGGAAGTTGACCGGACCCTGGTCGGCGGCTACCCGGGACCTGCCCGCCGATTTTGAAGCCATCCCCGAGGATCATCCACGCGCCCATGTGCTCGCCTCGGTGCCGGGCAGCCAGGCCGCTGAGGACGCGGTATTGCTGGCGTCCGTACCCAAAAAGGCAACGGTCAATATTGAAGAGGTCAGCCTGACCGTGGTCTACGAGGGCAGCCCCAAGTTCGTCAGGGTCAAGGGGGCTGAGGTAGCTTACGCCGTGAACACGCCTTACGATGTCTTCCTGGTTGACGGGCGCTATTACTGCTGTAACCAGGGCATCTGGTTCATCGCCGAAACGGCGACGGGCGACTGGCGGGTGTGCACCAAGGTGCCCAAGGCGATCTACAATATCCCGCCCGAGCACCCCAAGCACAATGTTACCTATGTCTATGTCTACGATTCGACCCCTACGACGGTGGTGGTCGGCCATACCTCGGGTTACACGGGCCAGTATATTGCCGCCGGAATCCTGATGTTCGGCGTGGGTCTCTGGATTGCCGATGAAATACACGATCATTGGCATCACCATCATTATCACTATCACTATCACCCGCACTTCTATTCCTACGGCTGCGGCGCCCGCTACAACTATTACTACGGCGGTTATTACCGCTCGGCAAGGGTCTACGGTCCCTACGGCGGCGCGGGCAGAGCGGCCTCATACGATCCCCGCACCGGCACCTATCGCCGGGGCGCATACGCCTATGGTCCCAGGGGCAGTGCGCGGGCTCGTCAGGCTTATAATCCCTACACCGGTCGATACGCGGCGGGCGCTCGCGCGGACACGATCTACGGGTCCTGGGGACGCGGCGTCGTCAGCAACGGCAGGGACTGGGCCCGAGCCGGTTACCGGTCCGACTATCGAGGAACGGTCGCCGGCGCCCAAACGTCTCGGGGAGGCGCGGTGGTGGCCGGCAGCGGTCGGCGCGGCAGCGGATATGTGGCCAGGGACCGGCACGGCAATATCTACGCGGGTCGTGACGGCCATGTTTATCGCGGCGATAAGGATCAATGGCAGCGTTACGACGGCAAAAGCTGGAGCAAGGCGGACGCCGATAACCGCGCCACGCGCTCCAAGACAACCCGATCCACTGCTTCACGCTCAACCGCAACGCGAACAACTTCCGAGGACAGAAACCGTATTCGCCGCGACCTGGAACGGCAGCGCAGTGCGCGGGAACGGGGGAACGCCAAAACGGAACGATGGAAATCACGGGGACAGTCCAAAGGGCAACCGAATAGAAAACCCGTAAAACGGCGCAATTGACACGGATGCCGGTAGACGGAAGGATCGGCAGTTTGACCGTGCGATGCCTGCTCTCCTCGGTGATCTTGCTCTTAGGCGTACCTTGCAAGGGCCAGGAGCGCGGGGCCGATGTTCATTTCCCTTATAGTAATGATATCGGCCTGGGTGCTTTCGAGGCAGAGGGCCGATCAGTCCAGGTCTATCGCCTTCCTTTCGAATGGCCCTTGCGCGATGAAACACGTGAGAAATGGGGCCTCAAATTGAACCTTCCGGTAAGTTTCGGGGTCCACGATCTCCTGATCGATGTGGTCAACGGTCCGCGAGTTGAAGAGCGCGTGAGAACGGGCAGCCTGGTGCCCGGCCTGGAATTCCGCGTTCCCTACCGACGTTGGCTCATCAAACCGTTTGTGGAGGCAGGCTTCGGCCGCGACTTCGAAGAAAACCGCTCGGTCATCATCTATAACGCGGGCTCGGGACTCACACGGGTGTTTCCTCGCGGCAAGCGGACCTGGACCCTGGCCGGGGAATTGAACTATTCGGGGGCGCAAGTGCCGGATTCCGAGCGGGAAGACAGCTTCCTCAACCTTGACCTGGGCGCTGACCTGCGCTTTCCGCCGGCCTTCAAACTTTGGGGCCGCGAGATCGATATCAGCACCTTCCTTATTCTCAGACACTATATAAAAAACCTCGAGTTTCAGCGCAACGAGGGCGAATCGGTTCAGTTAAGCAATCATGCAGAAATCGGCTTTACCATGGGCGCTTTGCGGCCTTTCAAAATCTTCGGTGTCTCGATGCCTCGTCTGGGAATCAGTTATCGGGAGGCCGATGATCTGGAGGCTTGGCGCATCAACTTCGGTTTTCCCTTGGATTGAAGGTACAACCATGGTCCAATAGACCCGATCGATTGCCTCAACCTATAATCGACTCCAAGAAAACTGATGCACGAGGTGCGGCCGTCATGAAAACGAGATTCGCCATGGGATTCTGCCTTTTAGTATTCACCGGGATGCCCGGGCTGAGTGGTTTGAGCGACCTTCAACGACAGTTGACCGAAGAAGAAAAGCAGGTTGTCGAAGGACTGGTGCTTTATCCGGAAGAGATTCGCAACGCCGTCCTGGAAGTATGCACCCATCCCGAGATCCCTGCCCGTCTGGCCGGAATGCAGGCGCGTTCCATGACCGCTTTTGTGGCCCTGATTGAAGACCTGCCCCGCGATGACCAGAAGAAGATTTACGACCTGGTGCGCTTCCCCGGTCTGGTAGAAGCCCTGGTGGTGCCCAAAAAGAAATCCAAGAAGCAAATCAAAAAGCTTCTGGAAGATTTTCCGAAGGAGAGTCACGAACTCGCCATGGAATTGGGCCGTAAGAAATACAAAATGCTCAAACAGGTCCACGAACTGAATCAGGATACGAAAGAAGCCTTGGACAAACTGCTGGAGCCTTACGACAAAAAGACCAAAGATTCAGTCAAAACCGTTTTGAAGCATCCCGAAATCATGGGCACGCTCAATGACAACCTGGAGTTGGCGGTCATCGCCGGGGCGCGCTACAAGGAGAACCCCGCCAAGGTTCGTGAAAGGCTGGCCGAACTTCATGAAGAGGCGGCGGCGAAGAACGAAGAGAAACTGGGCGAGTGGATGAAGGACCTGGAAAAGGATCCGCAAGCCATGCAACAGTTCAAAGAGTCCAATGACGCCTACGCCAAAGAATACGGATACGACACCAGTATGCTGCCTGAACCCGCGAAGAAGCCCTCGAGTAACGTAGAGGTCAACATCAGCTTGGGCGTCGGTTACTACGGCTATCCTTATTGGTACGGCGGCCCGTATTGGTACCCCTATCCCTATTGGTACCCCTATCCCTGGTATCATACCGGCATCTACTTCGGGCCGGGCGGCGGCGCAATCATCATCGGTTTCCCCAGTTTTCACTACACACACTGGCACTTTGCCCATCCGCACCATCACTATCACTACAATCACCTGTCCTCGCGATTCAACGACTTCTATAACAAGCACCCGGACCTTGGCACGGGGGCAAACGGCGCGGTCAAGGATTGGCTCGATCAAAACAGGGACCGGCTCCCCTCGGACTGGAACCGGGGCGACGGCAAGCTGGCCGACCGCTTCGCGGAGCATGGACGCTTCGAAGACGCCTATGCGAAACGCGGCGGCGAACGCTCCGGCATGACCCGCGAACAATTCAGGAAGGACGCGGGCGCCAAAATATCCGAGCGGCGCGGTTCGGCCACATCCGGTCGAGCGACGTCGACCAGGAATATCGACCGTAGCAAGATCCAGCGGCAAAGCCCCAATACCGGCACCCGAATCCGACAGGGCAGCAACCGCCACGGTAGCAGTTGGAACCGAACCGGCAGCATGCGCACGGGCAGTATGCGCGGGGGCATGCGCGGCGGCGGGATCAGACGTCGCTAAATGAAAAAGATCGTCTTTTCAACTACGCTAACGGCGGTGTGCCTGCTGATGATCGGCTGTACATCGCCTTCTCCTCCTTCTGAACCGGCGGGTGCGGAGAAGGTTTCCACCGGGGAAGCCCTGAACTTGCCCCGCACCGTCTTGGGAACGGGCGCGGACGGCGTTGCCTTCGTGGCTGAAGAAACCTGCGCGGGTTGCCACCAGGAAGCCTTTCAAGCATGGTCCGGTTCTCACCACGATCTGGCCATGCAATCGGCCGATGAGAAAACGGTACTGGGCAATTTCAGCAATGCCGGCTTCGAGGGCAATCACGGCGTGACCCGGTTCTTTCGCAAGGGTGACGGATTCTATGTCAACACCGCCGGGCCGGACGGGGTATCCAAGGACTATCGCATCACGCACACCTTCGGCGCAACGCCCCTTCAGCAATACCTGGTTGCCCTGCCGGGCGGAGCTTTGCACAGCCTGACCATCGCCTGGGATACGGTCGGCAAGCGGTGGTTCGAGTTGGAGGAAGACGCGGCGCCCGGCTCGGCCTATCATTGGAGCGGCAGGTTCTATCGCTGGAACGATCGCTGCGCCGAATGCCACGCGACCAACCTCAAGCAGGGTTACCAACCGGATACGAGAACATTTGCCACGACCTGGGCCGCGGAAGATGTGGGCTGCCAGGCCTGTCACGGTCCCGGCCAAAAACATCTTGAATGGGCGGCCGCAGCGGAATCGGAACGCGCGGGTGATCCAACCTACGGCCTGGTTGTCAGCACATCCAAGGCATCGGCCCGTCAACAGGTCGAAGATTGTGCGCCCTGCCATAGCCGCAGGCATCCGCTGACACCCGACCCGGTTCAAGGACAACCGCTGTTGGACAATTACATGCCTGCCCTCTTGCGCGAGGGTCTCTACCATGCGGACGGGCAGATCCAGGACGAGGTCTTTGTTTACGGTTCGTACATCCAAAGCAAAATGCATCGCATGGGCGTTGCCTGCACGGATTGTCATGACCCGCATACCCTGAAACCACGCGCCCCAGGCAACGACCTATGCCTGCAATGCCATAATCCGGCGGGCAACCCGCGCTTCCCCAGTCTGGTCAAAAAGAACTACAACGACCCTACCCATCACTTCCACCAACAGGGCGCGGCGGGTTCCAACTGTGTCGATTGTCATATGCCGGCAACCGTGTACATGGGTGTGGACCCGCGTCGCGATCACTCCATGCGCATACCGCGTCCCGATCTGACGGTAAGCATCGGTACGCCCAATGCCTGCCAATCCTGCCATGCCGACCGGACGCCCGAATGGGCTCTTGCCTCGGTAGAAAAATGGTACGGGCCGGAAACCTCGAATGCACCCCATTATGGAAAGACTTTGGCTCGGACAAGGCGCGGCGAAGCAAGTGTGTCGGACCTTCAAGCCCTGGCCGAAGACACCGAACAGCCGTCCATCGTTCGCGCTACGGCTTTGGAACACCTGGGTCCCTTGGGCGGGGGAGAAACCATTCAAGCGGCTTTGACCGGTGAGGACGACCTGATTCGAGCCGCGGCGGCCAGGTCCGCCCGATTCCTGGCTCCCGAGGATCAGGTAAGAGGCTTGTTTCCCTTGCTTGACGACCCTGTTCGCGCGGTTCGCATTGCAGCGGCTATCAACCTGGCCGGATTCCCCGCCGGAGATCTGGAACCCGAAAAGAAAGCCCTGCTGGACCGCGCCGTTCGGGAATACGAACGGGCCCAACAGGCCCAGGGCGATCAACCGGAACCTTATCTGAACCTGGGCGTCTTATACAGCGCTCAAGCAAAGGCCGGGGAGGCCGAAGCAGCCTATCTTCGCGCTCTGGACATAGAACCGGACTTTCTGGCAGCCCGCATCAATCTGGGCAACCTCTATAACCGGACGGGTAGGAACGATGACGCTCTGGCCCAATTCAGAAATGCGGCAGAGGCTCACCCGGGGGAGGGCGATGTCCATTACTCTCTCGGCCTGCTGTTGGCTGAAATGGGCGATTATCCCGCATCCGCGACGTCCCTGGAGCGTGCGGCAGCCCTATTGCCCAATCGCTCACGGGTTCATTTCAACCTGGGGAAGATATTGACCTATTTGGGTCGTGGGGAGGAAGGAGAACAGGCGCTTCTCCATGCTCATAAGATCGAACCGATATCATCCGAGTTCATTCAAGAACTACTGAAGGTCTACATGGGCCGAAATCGTTGGCAGGACGCCCGGACCATGGCGATGAAATTAGACAGTCTCTACCCAAATGACCCGGGCATTCAAGAATTGCTGAGAAGCATACAAAAGCGTCTCGAAAACTGAACCCGATTGACTTCAGGGAAAATCCGCCCGCCGGCAGCGGGCGCATCCGGGAAGTCAGGGATCGGTAGTCGGGGTTTCGGGGAGGCCCCAGCCCAGGCGGAAGGCTTGTTTTCTCATCCGACCCAGGTCGTCGATCATGCTGTAGAAGACCGGCACCACCAGCAGGGTGAGCACGGTTGCCGTGGTCATACCGCCGATCAGGGTCAGGCCGAAGCTCTTGTAGCTGATGCCCAAGCTCAGCGGCTTGCTGATCGTGAGCGGGACCATGCCGATGATGGTGGTCAGCGCCGTCATGACGATGGGGCGGAAGCGGCGCTCACTAGCCAGCAGAAGGGCCTCCGTTCGCGCCATGCCGCTTCGTCGCAGGCGGTTGACGTAGTCGATCAGCACAATGCCGTTGTTCACCACCACGCCGATCAGCAACACCATCCCCACCGTGCCCAGGATATCCAGGTTCTTACCCGTGATGAAGTGCGCCCAGCCCACGCCGATGATGGCCATGGGGATGGTCAACAGGATGGACCACGGCAGTGAGAAGCTTTCGAACAGAAAACCCATCAGCAGATAGATGAAAATAATGGAAAAGTAGACGGCCAGTTTCATATTGTCCAGGTCGTCACTGACCCGGATCGAGGGTTGGCCGATCGATACGCCCTCGGGCAAATCGAGGTTGTTCACATAGACGGCCAGAGCCTGGCGGTTCTTCACGGCGTTTTCGTCTTCCAGGTCCAGGGTGATGCGGCGTGAGACTTTTTTGTCGCGGCGGAAGACGCCCCGCGCCGTTTTCAGCATGGTCGACGTGGTCAGGCTGTCCAGGGAAACGGCGTTGCCGTCTTGGGTAGGCACCTGGAAGTTGGCCAGGTCGCTCAGGTTTTCGCGGTCTTGTTCGCGGAAACGGACACGGACGTTGATCTGTTTGCCGTTGTCGTTATAGCGGGGCAAGCTGCTGCCGCGCAGGGCGTAACCCACGACGCCGGCAACCCATTGCGGATTGACGCCGCCGGCCTGAGCGCGGTCGCGGTCGATGACCAGGCCCAACTCCGAGGGAGAGGTTTCACCGCTGCGGCGCACGCCCAGCACGCCCGGGAATCTGAGCAGCGACGGTTCCAGGTCTTCGGCCACCTCGTCAAGTAATTCGTAGTCTTCGCCCACAAGGCGCACCACGTAGGTTTCCTTTTTCTCCTTGTCGCTGTTGCGGTCCTCATCACCCGTGTAGAGCTTGACGCCCGGGCTTTCCGGGATCAGGCCGACGATTTTTTCGGCAGCCTGCTTCAGTGTGATTTTGTTCTCGCGGTCTTCGCGGAAGAAACCGTCGATACGGCCGCCGCCTCGGTAGGTGACGAGCAGGTAGTATGACAGTTCCAGTTCTTCTTTATGCTCCGCCATGATTTTTTCGACGTCGGAGAACCAGGCTTTGACATCGTCATAGTTATACTCGCGATCCATGTCCACGCGGATGCGGAAGCGCGTGGCGTCCTCTTCTTGTCGCGGCACTACTTTCAGGTTGTCCTTGGTGACGGCCATGGTAACGCCGAAGATCGCGAAGAGCAGCACCACCAGATCCAGGCGGTGTTTCAGGAAATAGGCCAGGGCCTTGTTGTAGAAGTGGTTCACCGACAAAAAGACGCGGTCGTAGAACAGGCGCAGGGCGGCGTGCATGGCGTTGTGGACATGAGCGATGACGCCTTTCTTTTCGGGCTGATCCCGTTTGTCCAGGGTCAGGTAAACGGCCAGGGGGACAAAAGCCAGGGCAATGAAGAGCGAGGCGATCAGCGAGACGGTGATGGGCAGAGCCAAGCGCATGAGGAAGAACTGACCCTCGCCTTCCACCAGGGCCACGGGCAGGAAGACGACCACGGTGGTCAACGTGGCCATGACCACGGCCAGGGCGATTTCACCGGCGCCCCGAATACAGGCGTCGCGCCGGCTGAGTCCGTCGCGGTAGAGGCGGTGGATATTCTCCGCGACCACCACGGAGTTGTCTACCAGCAGGCCTACACAGACGATCAACGCCAGGATGGTGAGAATATTCAAGGTCTCGCCCATGAAGTACATGGCGGCCAGGGCAATCAGCAGGCTTAAGGGAATGGACAAGGTGATGATGGCGGTCAGGCTGAAGCGGCGTAGGAAAATGAACAGTACCAATGCGGCCAGGACGCCGCCGATCTTACCGCTGTCGCCCAGATTATTGATACTTTCCGTCACAATCTGGCCCTGGCTGAAGAGGGCCTCCATTTCGAACCCTTTCAACCTGGGGTTTGCGTTCATTACGGCCAGAGCGTCGTCGATCTTGCGGGAAACCTCGACGGCATTAGCCTCGCCTTCCTTCATGACCATGAGTGCGGTGGCCGGCGCGCTGTTGACGCGTACCTCGAAGTTGCGTTCGGGTTCCTCATAGCGGATCTCGGCGATATCGCCCAGGCGGACACGGCTGTTGATCGGGCGTTGGCGCAGGGCGTCCAGGCTGTCGTAGGTGGCTACCGAACGCAGCAGGAACTTCTTGCCGCTGTCGCGCACGTTGCCGGAGGCCATGGTGAAGTTATCGTCGCTCAACTGGTTGGAGAGCTGCCAGATATTGAGGCCGGCGGCGGCGGTGGCTTCCCGGTCCAGTTCGATGATGATCTCGCGTTCACGGTGTCCTTCCGCTTCAACCGAGGCGACGCCGTCGATGCGTTCCAGCGGCCGGATGATCTCGGTTTCCATCAGGGTTTCCGGGTCCGAGATGTCGGGGTCCATGGCGATGCCGATGGCGGCGACAGGCAGGCCGGAGGCGTCGTCCTTGCGGATGAAGACGCGCTCGGCGTCATCGGGGAACAGGGCTCGGGCCCGTTCCACGCGGTCGCGCACCTCGCGGTAGGCCACGTCCATATCCACGCCCTGCTTGAAGTTCAGGCCCACCCAGGCGCGACTGGTACGCGAATAGGACCACATGCCGCTGAGGCCTTTGACGGTGCTCAGTTCCTCTTCCAGGGGGTAGGTGACTTTTTCCAGAACCTCGCGTGTGGGCGCATCCTGCCAGGGAACGACGACCGAAAGGTACTTGTCCTCGAAACCTCGCGGCAGCATTTCCAGGGGGATGCCCAGCGCGGCAATGGTGCCGACGACCAGGATGGACAGCAGCACCATCAGAACGGTAATGCGTCGATTCAAGGACCAGCGAGTCAGGCCTTCTACCTGAGAATTTTCACCGTGTGTCATGCGGGTACCTCCCGGGTATTGCCGGTTGCTTCTTCCGCCTTGACCTTTTGCTCGGAAAAGATCATGTGGACGGCCTTGTCGAACAGCAGGTAGATGGTGGGAACTACCAGCAGGGTAAGGAAGGTTGAGGTGATCAGGCCGCAAACCACGGAGATGGCCATGGGGGTGCGGATTTCGGCGCCGTCACCCAGACCCAGCGCCATGGGCATCAGACCCAGGACGGTGGTGGTCGTGGTCATCAGGATGGGGCGCAGGCGAACCTTGCCGGCGGTGACGATGGCCTCGAAGACCTCCAGACCGCGCCGACGCAGGGTGTTGATATAGTCCACCAGGACAATGGCGTTGTTGACCACGATGCCGGCCAGCATGATCATACCCAGGAACACCACCACGGACAAGTTGATGGAAAGCGCTTTCAAGCCCAGCACCGAACCGAAGAAGGCAAGGGGAATGGTGAACATGATGATCAGCGGTTGCACCAGCGACTCGAACTGGGCGGCCATGATGACGTAAACCAGGAAGATGCTCAGCGCCATGGCCAGCCACAGGCTGTTGCGGCTGTTGTCCCATTCCTCGCTTTGGCCGGCGATGTTGAAGGACATATCGGCGGGCCAGTCGATCTCGCGTTGAAGCGCACTTTGGATGTTCTGAACGGCCGTGCCCAGGGAAGCGCCGGCAAGGTTGGCGTTGACCAGGGCCACGCGTCGCCCGTCAACCCGGCGGACCTCGCTGGGTCCCTCGCCGATGACCAGTTCCGCGACGGCGCTCAACGGAACGGGGCGGTCGCTGCCGGGGTTGACAGCCAGGCGGCCGATGTCTTCCAGGCGATCGCGATCGCTTTGTTCCAGGCGCACGACAATGGGTACGCGGCGGTCCTTCATATTGAAGCGCGTCGCCTCGTTACCCTTCACCATATCGCGCACTTGGCGCGCCACTTGGCCGATGTTCAGGCCCAGTTGGTTGATCTTGTCGCGGTCGTAGATGACCTGAACCTCGGGAGCACCGGCTTTCAGGGAGGCCTCTACATCGGCCAGTCCGTCCAGTCCGGCGATAATGTCGCGCGCTTGGGTGCCGTAGATTTTCAGGCGTCTCAGGTCGTCGCCGTGAATTTCGACCTCGACGGGCGTGGTTGCGCTGAACAGAACCGGGCGGTCCACGCGGAGATCCAGGTCGGGCACGCTGCTGAAATGAGTGCGCAGACGATTCATAACGCGGGCCTCGGTGGCGGCCTGGTCGCGGCTGGGTTCCAGCAGAATCTTGAATTTGGCGGTGTGCTCGCCCTCGTCGGAACGGCGGGTGTTGGTGACGTCGTAGCCGTAGGTGACCAGGATGTTGCGAATGTCATCCTTATCAGCCAGGAGTGCGTCTTCCACCGCGGCCAGGGCCCGTTCGGTTTCCTCGATGGGCGTGCCGACCGGGAGGCGGACCTCGAAGGTGAACTCGCCCTGGAAGACCTCGGGCAGCAGTTCGGTTTCCAGGGAGCGGCCCACTTCCCAGGTGGCCCAGAAGCAAACCGCGACAATGCCCAGCATGGGAATGGGGTTGCGCAGGGTCCAGCGGATCGTTTTGGGGTAGGTCTTTTCCAGGACCGTCATCAAGCCGTTGACCAGTTTCAGCGGGAGCCAGGACAGCACGAACAGCAGGCCGCCGAAAACGGGAACCAGGAAGCGGCGGAGGAGCCCGGCTATCAAGGTAATGCCGATGAACAGCAGCAGCTTGATCAGAACTTCAACGACAGGCCCCAGGATCAGGCGAATGATGAAAAATGGGGTTTGAAACACTTTTGCGGCGCCGGTCAAACCCTTGTAGTGCCTGATAGCTTCCCCCGGCGTGACAATCTTCAGGAGATTGCGCGGCCGATCGAGGTTTCCGGCCAGGTTGGCTTGACGACTGGCCAGCATGGGAATGAAGAACAACGCCACCAACAGGGACGCCAGCAGGGAGATGACCACGGCGGTACCCAGATCGCCGAAGGCCTGACCGGCGATGCCTTCCACAAAGACCATAGGGAAGAACACGGCGATGGAGGTAAGGATGGAGGCGAACACCGCTCCGCGCACTTCCATCGTGCCGCGAACCGCCGATGTCTTGATACCGTCGCCCTCTTCCTGGCAGCGGAAGATGGATTCCAGGACCACGATAGAGCTGTCGACCAGCATGCCGATGCCCAGGGCCAGACCGCCCAAAGACATAATGTTCAACGACACGCCGTACAGGTTGAGCGGGGCGAAGGTGATCAGCAGGGACATGGGGATGCTGAGTGCAATGATGGCGGTAGATTTGATATTGCGCAGGAAGAGGAAAAGGACCAGGACCGCCAGCAGGCCGCCGAGGATCGCCGTGTCGCGCACTTCGTTGATGGAGCTTTCGATGAAGGTGGAGCGATCGGCTACGATTTCCAGGCGGGCGCCTTCCTCGCGGTACAGCATGGCGGCGACGCTCTCGGTTCCTTGAAGGAAGGCGGGCTTTTCATCTTCGTCATCGCCGGCTTGTTCGTCCTCCGGCTTGTCTTCCTCCGGTTCGGGAACCTCGCCGATGATGGTGGTGATGGCCTTGGCCAGGGTGACCATGTTGGCGTCGGCTTCTTTATAAATGTCGATCTGGACGCTTTCATTGCCGTCGGTGTTGGTGACGATCTCGATTTCTTTATGCGATCGCTTGACGACGCCCAGGTCTTTGACGCGCAGGTTCCTGCCGTCTATCGAGGCAACCACGGTTTCTTCAATCTGTTCCAGGTCGGCGAACTCGTTGAGGGTGCGCACCATGAACTCGGAGCGGCCTTCCTTGACCGTACCTCCGGCCACGTTGATATTTTCGTCGCTCAACCGCGTAATGACGGATTGAATGGAGAGGTTGGCGCGGCGTAGGGCTTCTTCGTCCAGCAGCACGTGAATCTCTTCTTCAAGGCCGCCGCGAACGCGGACCGCCGCGACGCCTTTGATGGGTTCAAGCAACCGCTTCACCTGGAGTTCGGCAATGCGGCGCAGGCGGCGCAATCCCTGCTCGCCCTCGTAGCGATCGCCCTCGCCGGAGAAGCTGAGTTCCATGATGGGGTCCAGGCTGGGATCGAAGTGCAGCAACAGCGGGCGGTTCGCTTCCCTGGGCAGGAAGACGAGGTCCATCTTTTCCAAGGTGTTTTGGGTGGCCTCGTTCATATCGGTGCCCCAGGTAAATTCCAGGACAACGTCGCTGACGCCCGCGCGGCTGATGGAACTGATGCGCTTCAGGCCGCCGATAACGCCCAGGGCTTCCTCGATGGGACGGCTGATGTCGTTTTCCACCTCTTCGGGAGCGGCGCCCGGGTATTCCGTGCGTACGGTCAGGGTCGGGTAGGTGAGTTCGGGCATTAAGGTGAGCGGCAGGCGTTCGTAGGAGAAGAAGCCGAAAAGCACGGCAGCGGTAAAGGTCATCAACACCGCAACGGGCCGCTCGGTGAAGAAGCTGGTCAGTTGTTCGCGTTTGCTCATTCAGTCACTTCCGCCGTTGCGGAGGTTGCACCCAGATCGGCGCCGGGCACCTCTTCACCCAACACGCGGATCTTACTGCCTTCTTTCAAACCGGTATGACCGGCAATGACGATTTTCTGGCCGGCTTCCACGCCGCCTTTCGGTTCCACATGATCGCGGTCGGTCAGCAGAACGTCTACCAAAACCCTTTCGACGAGGTCTTCGCCGTTTTCCTCTTTGTGGCGGAAGACGAATACCTGGTCGTTATCGTAGACCAGGGCGCGCTTGGGAATCAGCACAACCTCTTCATGGGTCGCCAGCACCAGGGAGACGTCCACGTACATCCCGGGCCGCATTTTGCCGATGTCATCCATGCCCACGGTTACTTTTACAGTGCCCGTGCGGGCATCCACGGTGGGCGCAATGCGAATGATTTTGCCCTCGTATTCAAGGTCTTCCATGGACTTGGCGCTGATGCGCGCCCTCTGGTTCAGTTCAAGAAGGGCCAGGTTCTTTTCCGGCAGGTAGACGCGGGCCACGATAGAGTCGAAATCGGTAATCTCGAACAGGGCGGTGCCGGGTTGCACCATGTCGCCCAGGTTCACCATGCGTTGGGTGATGGTGCCGGAGATGGGGGCCTCGATGCGGGTATAGCGTAGATTTTGTTCCGCGGTTTGCAGCTCCAGGCCGGCCTGCTCCAGTTCGTAGTCCGCGTTGTTGTATTCCTGACTGGTCACCAGTTCCTTTTTATATAGATCATTAGTGCGCTTGAATTCTCTTTTCGCTTTGTTCACACGGGCCTGGGCCTGGGCCAACTGGATCTTTTGCTCGTCATCTTCCAGGCGCAACAGGAGTTGACCCTTTTTAACGCGCTCGCCCTCTTCCACCAGCAGTTCCACCGAGCGGTTGGAGGCGCGGGCAAAAACCTGCACCTGCTGTTCCGCTTCCAGGTTGGCCGAGGAGCGGACGACCGCCTCGATGGTGCCTCTTTCCAAGGCAGCGAGTTCAACCGGAACGCGCTCATCCTTGGGTTCTTCGGTTTCCGCCTCGGCCTTTTCGTCCTCGGCGTTGACGTCAGACTTACATGCGTTGGTCAAGCAAAATATGGAAACCAGGAAAGCAAGCAACAGGACTCTTTTTTTATACACAGCAAACATCCCCTAAATGGTTCTCGGAAATCCGAGTCGACCCTAACGTCGGCACTCTTAAATCCCACAACGTGCGATAAACGAATTGGTTTAGCGACTCACTCATTTTTTCCCCAGAAAACTTGTCGGCGCACCTTCCCAAAAAGATTCGCACCGATGTACGCCGCAAGATCTATATAAATGTACGGATCTACGCCGTGTTCGGCTCGCTGTTTATAGATCAATCGGAAAACGCACTTTCACGGTGTGAAAGGGGGCGGCGCACGTCCAGGTGATTAAAATATCGAAAAATGTGAGGAGACATTTACCAATACCGGAGGTCGAATATACCTTTTCCCTTAAAAAAAACACATTTCAAGGTTTACAAGAGCATAGGAAACGGTCTATGGTAGTTGGGACCAACGTCTACCTTCCGGACCTAGAACGAATCGTTGCTGGATCTCGGCGAGTAGTGTTTTGGCTAGAGCAACTTTTTGGAGGTTCAGTAAGGTGAACATCTATGTAGGGAATCTCCCCTTCAAGACAAGTGATGACGATTTGAGAGATCTCTTTCAACAGTATGGGGAGGTAACCTCGGCGCGTGTAATTATCGACCGTGACACCGGTCGTTCTCGTGGCTTCGGTTTTGTGGAAATGGCTGATGACGGCTCGGCAAGCGAGGCAATTCAAAATCTAGATAATTCGGACTTTGACGGTCGTAACCTGAAAGTAAACGAAGCTCGTCCCCGCAACAACGGCGGTGGCGGCGGCCGACGCGGTGGCGGCGGTGGCGGCTATCGTGATGATCGCTGGTAGGATCCGTATCGTGTAAAAGGTAACCATTTTCAAAACACCCGAGGATAAGATCCTTCAAGGATTAAAGTCCTCGGGAAGACAAAACCGAAAGCCGTCATACGCAGGTGTGACGGCTTTTTTGGTTTCAGGCTCGAGCCGTCAGCGGAACAATCTGCCGGCGCTGCCGAAGATCACTTTCAAGTCCTCGTCATTCCAGGCAATGCCGGCGCCGATCAGCGCGGATTCACGGTCATCGGCGAGGAAGTTGTCCATGCCCACGCTAAGCCGAATGTGTTTGCCGATATTATAGCGAATGGCGAACTGGGCATAGGGGTTATCCCTGCTGCCGAAATCCCAGGCACTCATGCTGAAATCCAAACCGGATCGCGTATGGACATAATCCAGGGCCGCGCCCAGTTCACTCTCGAACAAACCCGTCCTCAGGAATGCCGGCCCGAATCTGTAGGCCAGCTGCGCATTGAACTCCACATCATCCGGGTCCTGGGTCGTTTGTTGAATGCTGGTGCTGATCAGGTTGCCGTCAGCGTCGAAGACTTCTTCAACGGCCAGGGTGAATTCCTCCGGTATCAGTTCGTCGCTGATGCTGACCGCCTGGATGAGGTAGTACTTGTTGGCGTTGGGACGAAAGACCACGCCGAAATAGGTCTTGCTTGCCTCCGCATCGACGATATAATCCGAGTTCACCACAAAATCCATTTCCAGTTCGGTAGCGCGGTCCACCAGGTCTTTGACCTGATCCAGCGACTCGTTGGCAGTGTCCAGGACCGTGTTGAATTTGTCGATGGTCGAGGCGTCATTGATCAGTCTGCCGATGGTACCCCGGCCCATGTCCACTTTACCGGTGATGGAACTGATGGTTTCGGTGGTTTTCTCCAGGTTTTTGGTTGCGGAGGCCATATTGGCCAGCGCCGCGTCGATCTGGGGCCGGTTTTCGCCGGCAGTCGACCGTAGTTGCCCCACAAGGCCGCTGAGTTCGGAAACCAGGCTGGGGATGTCCCGGTTCAGGGCCTCGGCCAGGTTTGCCATCTGGTCTGAGGTGCGCAGAACATTGCCGCGATTTTCCCGAGTCATGGCCACCAGGGCGGCGGTCAATTGCTCGATATTGGCGCTGATCTCGGCAATGCGGTTGTCGCCCGCTGGCGTTTTCATGCTTTCCTTCAGATTGTCGGTGATTTCCACCAGGTTGTCGCCCAGTCTTTTAATGGTGGTGGTAATGTCATCCAGTGAAGCCGGGACGTCACCGGCCAGCCGCGTCTGGTCCGGAGCCGGGACGCCGTCACCCACATCCAGGGCAATGTAGCGCTCGCCCAGAACCCCCTTGGTCTTCAATTCACCGCGGGCATTTTCATAGAGTTGCAAATCGGCAGGCACGGATAATACGGCAACAGCCTTGCCGTCTTCCAGCCCCACCCTCAGCACCTTGCCGATTTTGACACCCGCAATTTCAACCGATGTGCCTTCTCTGATGCCGGTTGCGTCCGGTACCGAAAGCTTGACTTGCCGTTTGGGGTCGCCGCTGCCCAGCAGAGCTTTGACATCACTGGTTCGCAGAACGAAATAAGCCATGACGCTGAGGGCGATCAATACAAAGAGTCCAATTTTGGCTTCCCGATTCATTTAATGCTCCTGCTAGCGAAAAAAGGCCTCGGTGGCGGGACCTTGGGGTTTTCCTTCGATAAATTGACGGACAACCGGGTTTTGCGTCTGGAAAAAAGCGCCGCCCTCGTCCTCGTGGATGACCTTCCCTTGAAACAGCATTGCGGTGCGGGTTGCAATGGTTCTGGCCGAGGTCAAGTCATGGGTAATGGTCACGGTAGTCGTGTTCAACTGTTCCCTGAGGGAGACAATCACGTCGTTGAGAATGCTGGTCATGATGGGGTCAAGACCGGTGGTGGGTTCATCGAAGAAGATCACCTCGGGTTGCAGGGCAATGGCGCGAGCAAAACCAACCCGGCGGCGCATGCCCCCCGAGAGTTGAGAAGGCCAACGGTCGCCCACTGTCGGCATGCCGACCAGATCGAGGCAGTGCTGGACGCGGTCTTTCACCTGGGACTCGTTCAAGCCGCGTTCATGACGGCGGATGGGGAAGGCCACGTTTTCGAAAACCGTCAATGAATCGAACAAGGCGCCGTCTTGAAAGCTGACACCGATTCGCCTACGGAATGCGAACAGTTCCTTGCGTGAAAACTCCGCCAGCGTTTTGCCGTCGATGAGAATGTGACCCGCATCCGGTTTGATAA
>JASJCB010000082.1 GCA_030066195.1 Acidobacteriota bacterium | reverse complement strand
TTTCAACGCTCAGGTTGGTTTATCACCAACCTGAGTCCACACGGGATGGACATAGAGCATCGCGGGAACGAATACCATGAAGCAACCGGCGAAGTTAAGCACATCACGTTCAAAAAGCCCTTCTTGAAACCCGTAGTAGTCGGCCCCGATGGTTTTAGCCATATGAGGGAATTCGAACCTATTGCCCTGGAAGAGTTAAAGGCGGGCTGGAAAGCGCGACAGAAAAAAGAAAAGGAGCTTCGACAAGAAAGAGAAGCGGCGGAGAAAAAGCGTAAAAAAGAGTTTACCGAACGACACAGGCTATGAATGCAGTGCAATTTTAGGGACCGGAGGATTTGATGTTTGCACCTGATGAAATGACGGTTTTTCGAGTTAAGAACAATTGGACACGTTCCGATCTGCCAATAGCCGATCGTAGCGTAGGGACCGACAGGACCGGAACGGTCGGCGCGTAGCGTCGCCGGACCGCGTCCGCAATGCAATTACCATCCGCCTCCACGGTCGCAAAGCCGACCGGCCTCCACGGTCGCGAATCGGTCACCAGCGGTCAAGCAATTTCAAGAATTATGGAACATATGACGGGAACCGATATCATTGTAGAATAAGCAACCGAAAGCGAGGTACCCGTGACGAACCTACTCGTAGCCGACAGCGGCGGCACCAAAACCGACTGGTTGTGGTTGAGAGACAACCGGACGGACAGTCAATTGAGGACCCGCGGCCTGAATCCCAATCTGGCCGGTTCCGAACAGATTCGCGAAGTGCTGGCCCGTGAAGTAAGGCCGTGGCTCCAAAATGAGTTGCCGAGACGCATCTGCTTCTTCGGCGCCGGTTTGGGAAACGTACGCCGGCAGAACCGCATCGCCTCCCTTCTGCGGGCCGTCTTCCCCGAAACCCCGGCCGTACGCGTGGAAACCGATATTCTTGGCGCGGCTTATGCCTGTTTGGGAGGCGCCCCGGGAGTGGCGGGTATCTTGGGCACGGGTTCCGTGGCCTTCCGCTATGACGGTCGCCGCATCAGCGAGCGGAAAGGCGGCCGGGGTTGGTTGCTGGGTGATGAAGGCGGGGGCACGTCTATCGGCAGGGTTTTTGTCAGTGCGCTGATCGACGGCGCCCTCCCGGAGGACGTGGTGGATGCTTACCGAACCTACTCCGGTTTGGACATCGAGGAGTTGATCCCCGAGGTCTACAACCACGCAAGTCACCATCGTTTCCTGGCCGGGCAAGTCCCCTTTCTGACGGGTCAGTTGGACAATCCCGAGATTCGCGCCCTGGTTGCCGAACCCATCGGTTTGTTTCTGGACAAGTACCTCATCCCTCTGCTGCACGGCGAGGAACCCGTGGTGCTGACGGGCGGCGTGGCAAAGGCCTTTGAAGCGGTTGTTTTGGACCTTTGCACCCGCCGCGGCATTGCCAATGCGCGTATTCTTTCCGATCGACCCGTGAATGCCCTTGCCCGACACCTACTGAACATGGCACACTGAGGGCTTTACTTTACCGGTATTCCGGTACCACGCCAACCAGGAGGACAACTTGAACAAGCGCTATGCAATCGGCTTCGATATCGGCGGCACCAAGGCGGAGGCATCGCTCATCGATGAGGACGGCGGCATTCACGCCACCCTGCGCGAGCCGGCCCCCAAGGAAAACGAACCCATGCTGGCCTTGATTCAACGGTTTGCTACCGAACTAAGCAGGGAAACAGCGGTCGAGGGCATCGGCTTCAGTATCCCGGGGAGCATCGATCCCGAAACGGGCAAGCTGCGCAACGCGCCCAACTCTCCCGCTATCGAGGATACCGCCCTGCCCGCCGATTTACAGGCCCGGTTGAACACCCGACTGGCTTTCGAGAATGACGCCAACTGCCTGGTCGCTTCCGAGGCCCAATTCGGCGCCGCGCGCGGCTATAAAAACGTCGTCGGCGTCATCCTGGGCACCGGTGTGGGCGGCGGCGTCATCATCAACGGTCACCTCCTCAACGGCGCCCACGGATTGGCGCCGGAAATCGGCCATACCATCATGGACTTCAGGGGCCGGCGGTGCGGCTGCGGCAATGCGGGCTGCGTAGAAGCCTATTTGAGCGGCCCGGCGGTTTTGGCCAGGTACCATGAGGCCGGCGGGAACCCTGAAGTCCGCAATACCAAAACCCTTTACGAGCAAAGGGAAAGCGATCCCATTGCCGCTGAGATCATCGACGAAACCGAACTTATTTTCTGTCGCTTTATCGCCATGATGATGAGCTGCTACGACCCGGAAATCTTCGTTCTGGGCGGCGGACTGTCCCTACAACCCAGCTTCTACCAGATGGCCGATCGCATCGCCGAATTCAGTTTCGGCACCCGCAAAATCCCTCCGATTGTTCACGCTGAAGGCGGCGATTCCTCCGGGAAGTTGGGAGCGGCAGCCTTGATCTTGGGAACTGACGGGTAAAGCCGGATCAGGCGAATTGCTGTAGGAAGTTATGCATGCGTTCGGGCTCCAACCGGCTCCAACGGCGCTTGCGCAGACGCAGTTCCACCGCATCGGGCTGGATGACGAAACTGGTCACATGACGCCCGTTCTCGTTGAAGATATGACAGCGACCCTTGTTCCCGCACAGCACAATGGCCTGGGTTTTCTGGTCCAGGTACATATGGCCCGGTCGCGCCTTGCGTAAATCGGCCATGGCCATGTCCACTGGGCGTTGAATACGACGGCGGTCCCTGGCGTGATTGGTTTGCCGTCGCGCCTGACGTTCGCCCTGTGCCAGATCACCGGAAAACCTGCGCAAGACCTCGGGAACCCGAGCCAGGAAGGTGCCCTGATTCTCTCCGGGCGCCAGATTGTTCAGACGATCCGTCAATTTCTTGAGGGCGTCGCGGGCGTTGCTCTCCGCGCGTTTCACCCAGGGGAAATGGTGCGCGACCAGTTCGCTGAATTCGACATCATCCGGCAGCTTGCAGACGCGGTTCAAAGCCAGGGTGAGGTTCCCCCGGACATCGTGATGCTGGACGGCCTGGAAACTGATCGCCAGACGCTCATTTTCACCGCTTAGACCCGGCCAATGCAGGTAACCCGTGATGATCTGCCCCATCAGCGAGAAGGTTTTGGAGCCTCGGCCGAAGGATGTCAACTGGCGGGCAATCAGGTCCCGGCCGCGAACCTGGCGGGTAATCAGTTTGGGCTTGGGACCGAACAATTCGCCCACGCCCTCGTCACCGGCGTCCAGCAGGACCTGGGTCAATTCAGCCCAAAGCGGGCAGCCCAGTTGATCGTAACCGTGAAACACTTCCAGCGGCGTGCCGGGCCGCGAGTGGGCGCACGCGGCGCTCTCACAACGATAACAGTAGACCGAACCTTCCCGAAAGGCGCCGTGTTCCGCCTCCTGGCGTTCCAGTTGCGGTTTGAGTTGCTCTACGAGGGGCGTTTCGAATCGCAGGTCCCAGTTGGCGTTGGGATCGATGGAAACCTTGAAATCCAGTTCCATGGGCCCGGTTTCAGAACCATGACCGAAGCGCTCTACAAAGGTGTCGCGTATCAGGGCGCGTAATGCATTGGCCAAGGTGTCGATACGCGCGGCGTTTCGTTGATTGGATCTGGATGTCGCGGGCGCAACGCGATCAGGATAATCGGTCACGTCTCCCTCCGGCGGTTGATCAACCGTCTCGACCCTTATTTT
Organism: Acidobacteriota bacterium; assembly: GCA_030066195.1. Taxonomy (GTDB): domain Bacteria; phylum Acidobacteriota; class Holophagae; order Acanthopleuribacterales; family Acanthopleuribacteraceae; genus JASJCB01. The sequence continues at coordinate 49,575 of JASJCB010000082.1, read as the reverse complement.
AAACGGGGTTCAGCCCGATGTGAACCTCATAGTTGAAACGGGGTTCGATTTGGAAGGTGAACATGTCCAGGCAATCCGGCGGGATGATTTGGTTGTATTTTCAATGAATCGCCGGCGGTCTTTTCAGCCCCGGCAGTAGAAAACAACTCATTTTTTCGACTTGACAACTAAATACAGCTGTTTGTGTTCGATTTAAAGAGAAGTGCCTCGCATTACGGCCCGATTCGTTGATTCTCGAAGTCCGGGATCGAGGTTTGAGCGGTAATTCCTCGATTCCAGAAGTCACGCTCCTAAAAATCAGTCCTCATTCTTTGCGCACCGAAAGTTCAGGGTCAAAGAATTATTTTTGATTCTTTGCTCCCGAAAAGTCCGGGTCAAGGACCCACAACTGATTTCTTTCACATTACTTTTCAGGGCGCAAAGAATCAGTTCTCATTCTTTGATCCTGACTATTCCGGGTCGAAGAATCTGTCCTCATTCTTTGCTCCTGACTTTTCCGGATCGAGAAATCGGAAAGAATTCCTTGACGCTCGGCCTGGGTCAGTTTACTTTCCCCTAAATAAAGTGAGCATCTATCCAGCTCCACATGTTGCCTGGTTGTTTTATGCATCGATTTTCTTTCTGTTTTTCAGAGTAAGGATCGGCTCGGTACCTGATGCTCACGTGATAACCTACAAATCCGCTCGGCTTTGACGACACCCTGCCAGTTTAACCTACCGCGGTATCAATTTTTCGGTTATGATGCCCTCTTGGCGAATCCAATGCGACAACGGAGGTCAGAGCATGTTTCACATCGCAGAAATCGGTGCGTCCATTATCGGTTATACCGGCATTATTTTCATCTTCCTGGGTTTCATTTTGTCCTTGAGGCAGTATGTGGTCCATATCATTTGGCAGAAGTACACGACGGATCAAGTTCGCCATACGCTCGGAACATATATCCTTATCGGTCTTGAATTTATGGTGGGTCAGGATATTGTCGAAACCGTCTTGCACACCGACCGGGAACACCTTATCAACCTGGGCCTGATCGTCATCATTCGTACGGTGCTGGATTTTTTTCTCAGCCGTGAACTCACCCATCTACGGGAGCGAATCAAGGAAGGCCAAAAGGCCGGCAATTAAGTGGACCGAAGGTCCGGAGGAATTCCGTGACCATCACCATTACCAAGTTCATCATCGAGGCGCGCCTTCGGCTCAGGGTTTCTGCGTCGACGGGCAAGGGCAGGCGGAAATCGATGATGCCGCGTAAAGATCATAACGATGAGCACAGCGGTTGAGGTGTTCGACCACGATTTCTAACTCGCGATCGGTGGTTTTCCCGTCAATAAAGGCCGCAATATCCTCGGTTCCGAGACAATTTTGCGAATGGGTGCTGTTCCCATTTATTACGCCCTTCATAAATCGCCCTCCTGTAATTGTAGACAGATTCGACAAAAGTAGTTCTCGTAGCTTGTTTGCTCACCAGTTCCCGAGATTCGTGGTACTGCAGGGGGGCGAGCCGTCAGGTGACGGCTTCAGGTCTGCTCCATGCTGAGCGGGCTGTTGTGTTGCTCCGCTTTTATCTTTTTCCTTCTTATCGTATTGACTGCCAAAGGGACCTTATGCTAGCGTTTTTCCAGTTTTTATCCATGAGGTCCTATGTCATCGATTAATCCGAAATCTAACAAAGGCTTCCTTCCCGAGTCGGCCGTGCTTTTGTGGCTTGCCTGTATTCTTACCGCTGCCGTTTTCATCACTGTTTTGGGTTTGGAAAACCGCAATATTGCCCAACGCATCGATGACCAAACAGAGGAGCATTTGGTAGAAAAAGCATTGCGCGTGGGTGATCTGACGCCGCCCTTTCAAGCCTTGGGCATGGATCATGTTCCGGTAACGGTGCGGCCCGGGGGAACGCCGAAGCTATTGGGTATTGTTTCCCCCTCATGTCGCGCTTGCGACCGACAAGTGACCCATTGGTGGCCGCAATTGATCTCGGACCCCCGCATGCAATCTTTATCCCCGACCTTTGTTTCCACTGCTTCGGTCGATGACACCTTAACAGCTTATGGGGAGGAAGTTCTGACAGGTTCCTTCCTGGCTCAGCCCCCCAAGGCGTTCGTCCGCGCTTATCGCGTTGTTAAGCTGCCGTTATTGTTACTGATCGATGAACATACCTGAGCGGATTCGATGAAAAAAGCGGTCAGGGCATGCTGATCCGTTGCGAGTTGGCAGACGTTCCGGCAGTTGCGGCCAAATACCCCATTCAATTTAAACCGCCGCCGTCGGCATATACCGTGCTGAAATAATCAGATGGGTCGGCGGCGGTTCCTGCCTTTCAATATTTCGGAGGAACCAATGAAAACCATGATCCCATTGTCCATGTTCTTAGGTATTTGCACCCTGGGTATGATTTTTGTTCAGCCCATTCTTGCGGATGGGTCTACCAGTGTCGAATGTGAATGCCGCATTGAACCCAGCCAGGAATACGGCACCTTTAAAACCTTCCAACATGACGGCGAGCCAGTTGAATATTGCGTGGCAACCACGTGTTTTGTCCGCTTGAAACCGCCTAGATAGACAGGCCGACTCGATCAATCGAAAACAGGGGATCAGGCGTTCTCCGGCTACATAGATAGTGAACGGGACCCGCAATCAGTTATCCAGTTCCAACGCTCACCACACCATCGCGGCCGACCACCGGGCAGGGGCATGCGGTGCCAAGGTGGCCGCCTCATGCGCCGACAGTGGAGGGCGCCTGTTCTTTGACTTCAATCCGCCGGTTTAAGCTTTGAAAAGCAACTTTCCGCGATACTTTTCGGCGGCAAATGAGATAATACGTCTTTGACTCCACTATCGATCAGGGAGGCCCGCCCTGACCACGCCTACCAAAAAGATCAAAAAAATCGACAAATACATTCTCAAGAAGGTGCTCGGCGAGGGCGCCATGGGTCGGGTCTATCTCGCCTACGATTCCCTGTTGCAGCGTACGGTCGCCCTGAAAGTCATCTTGATGAAACACACCAAAGATCCCGCCGTGCGTCAGGAGTTCAAGGACCGGTTCTTTCGCGAGGCCCGTATCGGGGCCAAGTTACAGCATGCCAATATCGTGGCCATTTTTGACTTGGGCGAATTCAAGGGTCGGCCTTATATCGTGATGGAGCATGTCAAGGGGCAGCCGCTGGACGAGATGCTGATCTCCGATGAGCCCGATGTCTTGCAGGCCCTGGACTTGCTGGAACAGATGGCGTCCGCGCTGGACACCGCTCACGAGCAAGGCATCGTGCACCGCGACATCAAACCAAGCAACGCCGTCGTGACCCCTGAGGGCAAGGTCAAGATCCTGGACTTCGGCATGGCCCGGTTGACCGACAGCAAGATGACCAAAACCGGCGAGTTTCTGGGTACGCCCCGCTATTCCAGTCCCGAGCAGGTTGCGGGGAAGCCCGTGGACGGCCGGTCGGACCTGTTCTCCCTGGCCGTGGTCGCCCACGAGTTGATCACGGGTGAATCGCCGTTTCCCGGTGATTCCATCAGCGCCATTCTCTACAAAATTGCCATGGGTTCGCCGGTCATTGCGCCCTGTCCCCGAGAAACCGGGGTAGACGAAGACATGGTGCAAGCGGTGTTCAAACGCGCCTTCGCGGTGGAACCCGATCAGCGTTACCAGACCGGCACGGCCTTTGTCAGCGCTCTTCGCGAAGCGCTGACCAGTCGGGAAAAAGCCAGGGTGAAGGCAGAGGCCGAGGACTTTTCGGACACGCCGCAGGAACAGCGGACCATGTCCTATCCGATTGCTTTTTGGAATAACGAGAAGCCCGCGCAAGCGCCCGAGCCCGATGCCGCCCCGCCGCCTCCCGAACCCGTAGTCGCAAAATCGCCCTCACCCCCGCCGCCGCCCGTGCCGGCTCCTCCCGTCGAAACGATTCAACCGACCGCTCTGATGCCTACCGCCAACGTGGGAGCGCCCCCCATCGATGTCGCACCGCCGCCACCGAAACCGGCGGCCGAAAGAAAGTTTCCCCTTGCCCTGATCCTCGGTGCGTTGGCGGCCTTTCTGGTTATCGTGACCATTATCCTGGTGATCATGGCCGGCGGCAAAAGCAAGGAAAAGGAAGAGGAGCAGGCGCGTCGTGAAGAACTGTTGACTCGTTGGGCAGCCGTCGTGGAAAGCGGTGATCTGGAGGTAGCTGAAACTGTCTTCGGGGATTTGCAGAACGAGGGCCTTGCCGACAAGGAGCATGAACAGGCCCTTGAAACCCTAAGGCAAAACATCCGGGCGAACCAGGCAGAACAGACGATTCAGACCTTGCGCACCGATTTCGAAAAAGCCGCCGGGGAGGATCGCTTGGAAGATGCGGCGGAAATCATCGATCGGCTGGCTTCCCTGGACGCCGATACGGTGCGCGAACAGGAAACCCTCGACCAAAAACGCCGTGACTTGACGATGGTTTTGGACCTGCGCAAGCAACTCCTGGACGCCTTCAAGAATCAACGGGTCAACATTGCCCGCAAGGCAATCGACGACCTGAAGGCATTGAACGTGGATGTCAGCGCGGAGGAAGCCCAACTGGAACGGCTGATACGGACCCTGGCCAAAACCGAGAAAAAGGAAACGCCCCCGAAGCAGCCGCCGGTCACCCCTCCCAAACCCGTCATCTCATTCAAGAATCTGGCGAAAACCATCGATGACGACCTGCGCACGGGTATGATCACCAGGGCCAAGCTGGCTATTCCCGATTTGGAAAAGGCCGCCGTTACCCAGGAGCAGAAGCAACAGGTCAAGCGTTTGAAACAGCTCACGGGTTATCCGCAGCTTCGCGTTCTGTTGGCCGATTTGCAGGGCGTCACCTTCCGCGATGCCCAATTATATCGTCTGCAAAGCGACTTCCTGGCCCAGGGAGAGAAAAACTTATTGGAGTTGGCCGATCAATACCGTCGGGGAGGTAAGGAATATTCCGCCGACGAGGTGCTGGCCCTGGGCGCCCTGCGACTGGCCGCGGAACACGGCGACCCTCAAGCCGCCTATATGATGGGGAACTTCTGGCGAATAGGCCGTTTGGTATCCGAAAATTGGAATGAAGCCGTTAAGTGGTACACCAAATCAGCCGAGGGCGGTTTTGCAAATGCTCAACTATTCATGGGCGAACTCTACTACCACGGGCAATATGTGGAGAAGGATCAAAAGAAGGCATTTGCCTACTTCATGGACGCGGCTCAACAAGGCCAGGGCAAGGCGCAATACTGGGTCGGAAAATGTTATGAATGGGGCGTGGGCACCAAGCCGTCCAAGATCACGGCCAGGAGTTGGTATAACATAGCCGCCCAAAACGGCGTCAAAGAAGCACGGGAGGCTTTGGACCGGCTCAAGGATCAGTGAGCAAGGACGTGAGGAAACCGTAAGTCCCCAATATTAGCGCTGACAATTAGCTGTTCTTTAGTTGTATTTTTGCGATTTGGGCCGAAAAGGTAAACTTTTGCCGGGGACAGGCCACTTCCTCCGGCGCAACACATGCCTGTTCCGCGGGACATACTACTTCCGCGCGAGCAAGACAGGTGTGTCCCGCGGGACATACCACTTCCGCGCGAGCAACACTAGTATGTCTCGCGGGACATACTACTTCCGCGCGAGCAACACTGGTATGTCCCGCACGGATAAGTTGTTAAATTGGGCGGGTAACAGGGATCGGTAATGGGGGATGAGGTTTCTCCGGCGTGAATGACCAGGGGTGTATCCGAGGATTTCGATCTGAAACCCGGATCTTCCGAATACGAACACGGGCGTTTGGTTTTTTCAGGTCGGACTACTGGTATGAAATGGAGGCAAGTGATTTTTTAGCCGGAAATGACCGGGCAGCCGGACAGGTGTCTGCTTTCCGGGACGGGAAAGAGTATTCGCGCTTAAGCTGACTTTATTTTTTATTGTGTAGGGTTCAGCGGCGCTTGCGGTGCCAGCTTCCTTTGGTAAGGCGAACGATGGTGGCGTCTCTCGGGTCGGCTTCCGGGCGCAGGTCCATCATCAGGTAGCCCAACAGGGCGCAGACTCCCGCGATTCCCAAGGAGGGAACCAGGGACAGGTTGGTCATTTCAGCAATACCGACGGCCAGAAGTAAGGCAAAGGCAACAAAAAAGATCAGGACAACTGCTCGTTTCATCTTAATACCTCTACAATACGTATGCCCCCGCTGACTTTAGTAGCAAAATCGATGCCGTATAAATATGAATATGATGTCGTTTATGGAGATGCAATTAGATGCAAATATTATGGGTTGATCGCTGTCTTCCGGTGCGATACACATGCTTTGAATTTTTCAGAGCATTTTAAGTCGATCACTTTCAACCGACTGATTCCGATAGAAGTCGCGGGTTTGCCTCGGCCCCTCGTACTCCTGTCTTCGCACCGGCATCACCTTATCTTATCGCAGTTTCGGTTTTTTTCTTCAGGATTTCCGGATGTTCGCGTTTAAGGGCCGGGATTCATTTTGGTTTGACAAAATCGGGCGGTTGGGGGTAGACTTGGCGCTCGGAAACGGGGAGTGGCGCAGCCTGGTAGCGCACCTGCTTTGGGAGCAGGATGTCGCAGGTTCGAATCCTGTCTCCCCGACCACCGACACATGGGCGCCAGTAGCTCAGCTGGATAGAGCATCGGCCTTCTAAGCCGACGGTCCGGGGTTCGAATCCCTGCTGGCGTACCACCTCAAACCCCTCAGTTACAGCACTTACGCCCCATCCAAATTACCAGGAAAAGAAGAGGGTACCAGGAAGGTACCAGTTTTGTTGTCTCTTATATGCAAACTGGTACCTAAGACCCCAGGAACAGGTCCCCAATAAATCATCCAAACCTCCAGCCTTAGGTGATTCCAAAAATGCCTGAGAAAGACGACCTGCCCTTATTTGCGGATACCCTGCCGCGCTCGGAATAAATTTCCTTCCCCTTGACCTCCCGGCGGTAAACTAAGGTAAGGCTCTTTTTGCCGGGGGAAATGTAAACGTAGTCTTTTGCAAAGGAGAACCTGGCTTGCTGACCACCGCCATTCATCGCCATTCTCCGCCAAGCCAAAGTAGTTCGATTTCTTATCGTGAATGTGAATGCCGTAGTAGTCCATGATCGTCCTCCCTGTGCTGTATTTATCTTCGGGGTTATCATAATCCAGCGGGTTGGGGTTGGCCAACTCATGTCATCTTTGATGAGTCCCTGATAAGGGCTGTAAGGGGCTTTACAGGATAGCTATATCTTTGTTAAAATAAGGAATATTTTCATACCTGTATCAGATGTGTAAGTTTGCATCAAACGTGATTACCGTCTTAATTAGATGGTATCTCAAAACGAGAAATCCTTGATTTCGAGGAGGACTAAAATGAAAAATCAGAGAGTATTGCTTTTTGGGGCGGCTATTTTCGTAGTAATCCATTCTCCATTCTTTTGCCAGGCCGGCGCCCATGGAGGGTGTATCGGGACTTTAGCTAACAAAGCATCACAGATGATGCTGTATAACCTTCATGAGCCTGACGGAAATGGAATTCTTCTCGAAGGCGAATTTGACATGGTCGTCAGCTCTCATCCGACATCCTGGAACCTGGAAGAAAATAATTACTTCGTAAACTACCATTGGCTTTCGACTGGTGAGAACGGGCGGCCCCCGGAAGAGTCATTTATGATGTTGATGGGTGTTTTTCGGCATACACGTGAAGATGGCACCGTGGTAGAACTACAGGCTTCTTTCAGCTTGGAAAAAGAAATTGTCTATTCTGATCACCCACCTGAACAGGTTCAATCCGGGGCGACTTTACGACCGACAAATGAATCGCAACCAACAGTTGAACCTGTCTGGGGTCCCACATGGTTCCCCGCAATTCAAACGCATCAACTGTATTTTACAGTGATAATTAATGATCTTCAGCTTTTAGATCCAAGGTTCCCGGAAACGATTGAGCTTGTGAATCGAACGCCGCTTAAGATGCAAGGCATTGTAGAAGGATGGGACTTCGACCCAAATGAGGATCACAAAAAAGAAGGACCTATTGTGGGAACCACATACTCACAATTGGAGAACGTAGATGTTTACATGGCCAACGGACCATTTACCGGAGCGAAGCCGATGGCAACCATTCTAACTTCTGATATCACTGTCATGGGGAAATTTTTCGAACAACCAAAATAAACACCCGTTCAATGGATCGCAATGATTGTCACGACTATCCTAATGTTGGTAATCAGTACCTTCATTGACCTCCAAAAACGACGTAGCGACAGGACGCTACTTTCATCCGGACTTTGGCAACTAAAGAACTCATGGGTTCCTTGATTGGCAGGGGACCCATGAGTTTGCGGGAGAGTCTTGCGGGCATGGTGGGGGCAGTTTTTCTGCATCGATCAGGAATTGTGGTTTCCTCATGCCCATGGGAATGGGTTGCATGATACCGACCCCCACGCCTAAATAGCAGGATGCGCCCTGGTCATACTCAGTTCTTGGTGCGTTCCAGCATTTTGTAGAGCAAGGTGCGGTTGATATTACTCATTTTGCTGGCCTGGGGCATGGAGCCGCCCGCGCGTTCCAGCAGGTCTTCCAGGAACTTTCGCTCCAGTTCCAAGGTCTGTTGCCTGGCCCAGTCTTGGATTTCCTGCTTGGCCGCCTTCAGTTCGTCGTTATCCGTGGGCGGCTTACGTGTCCAACTGAAGGTTTGGACTGCCGGTTCCTGCATGGCGTCGATAGTGCGTCGCTTCAGGCGGATCTTTTGTTTGGGGGGACGCCTCCGCTTCCACGTGATCGGAGCGCCGCGTTTATCGACCACCGGCACGGCTTTCGGTTCCAGCGATTGAATCTCCGCCGGCAGGTGCGCCGGTAGGATGGATTCGCCCTGCGAGGTGACCAGGACGTTTTGCACCAGGTTTTCCAGTTCGCGGACGTTGCCCGGGAAGGTGTAGGAGGCCAGCAGTTGGTAGACTGAACCGGAAACCTCCGGTATGGGCATGTTGAATTCCCGGGCGTATTTTTGAATGAAGAATTCGGTCAGCGGCAGGATATCGCCCACCCGTTCGCGCAGGGCCGGGACACGGAAGGGCGCCACCGAGAGGCGATAGTAGAGGTCTTCTCGGAATTCCCCTTCCGAAACGCATTTCTTCAGGTCGCGGTTGGTGGCCGCGATGATGCGCACGTCGACCGAGATCTTCTGGCGACCGCCGACCCGGTGCAGCTCGTGCAATTGCAAAAAGCGCAGCAGCTTGGCTTGCATGGCCAGTTCCAGTTCGCCGATTTCATCCAGGAACAGGGTGCCGCCCTGCGCTTCTTCCAGGCGGCCGATTTTGCGTTGGTGCGCACCGGTAAAGGCGCCTTTCTCATGACCGAACAATTCGCTTTCGATAAGCCCGGCGGGGATGGCCGCGCAGTTCACCGCGACGAAAGGCTTGTTGGCGCGGGAGCTGTTGCGGCAAACAAAATTGGCGATGACTTCCTTACCGGTACCGCTTTCGCCTTCCAGCAAGACGGTGACATCTTTGGCGGCCACGCGCTCGATCAGGGTCAGCAACTCCAGGAAGGCGATGTCGTTCGCCACGATGTCGTCCTTGGCGCCGTCTATTTGCGGCGGTTCCTTGATGCGACCGGTCAAGAACAGAGGCAGCAGGCGGCACAGAAAAGCCAGGAATGCGTGTAACTCTTCCTCGTCCAAAGCGGGCGGTTCTTCAATAGATAGGAGCAAGCGGGGTTGGCCGTGCACATAAGCCAGGTAATGCCGACCCTCCTCGGCAAGGCGCCCCAATAAACCATGCTGATGCCAGTGGTCGATACGCATCTTGCGCGGCAGGTCGGTCTCACCGTGTAGACGCGTCCAATGACCCGCGCTGTCCAGGTAGAACAACCCGGCCAGAGGGGCTGTTTGCTGTTCCTCAACCAACCATTTGACCAGGCTGTCCATGTCGGCGATGCGCATCAGCGAGCGGAGCACCCGGCTTTCCATACCCCGGGTCACCGAGGCGCCCTGGTATTCCAGGATGGCCTTTTCGAATTGGATCAGTTGGCCCAGCAGGATTTGCGCACGGTAGGCCTGGTTGGCGTCCTTGCCGTCGTCGCGAATACGCTTCAGGTGTTTGCCGAAGCTATCGAAAAAAAGTTTTACGGAGTCTGTATATTGGCTATCGGTCATTGTCGAACAAGCTTCTTTGCATAGGCGTCACATTCTTGGGGTCCAGGTGAATACGGCCGGAAAGGGTGATCTTTCGACCGCGCGGGCTGCGCTCCAAGAGCCCCTGTTGGATGAGATAGGGCTCCAGAACATCTTCTATGTTGTCTTTTTCCTCACCGAGCGCGGCCGAGAGGGTGGAGAGGCCGACGGGGCCGCCGTTGAATTTATTGGCGATGGTGTCCAACAGGGCGCGGTGGCCGGTTTCCAGACCCAGTTTATCCACGCCCAGGATCTCCAGGGCGCGCTCGGCGTTGTGACCGTCGATCACGCCTTCGCCCTTGACCTCGGCATAGTCGCGGCAGCGTTTCAGCAGGCGGTTGGCCACGCGCGGGGTGCCGCGTGAACGACGGGCTATTTCCAGGGCGCCTTTATCGTCGATGCCCACTTGCAGCAAACCGGCGCTACGATGGAGGATTTTGCACAAGTCTTCCAGGTTATAGAATTCCAGGCGTTGCGAGATGCCGAACCGTTCGAATAACGGGGTGGTCAGCAAACCCGCGCGCGTGGTAGCGCCGACCAGGGTGAAGCGGGGCAGGTCGATCTTCACGCTACGGGCGCCCGGGCCCTGGCCGATCACGATATCCAACTGATAGTCTTCCATGGCGGGATACAAGACTTCCTCCACCGCGGGGCTCAAGCGGTGGATCTCGTCGATGAAGAAGACATCGAACGGATTGAGATTGGTGAGAATGGCCGCAAGATCGCCGGGTCGTTCGATTGCCGGACCGGAGGTGCTGCGCAGGGCGCCGCCCATCTCGGCAGCGATGATATTGGCCATGGTCGTTTTGCCCAAACCCGGCGGGCCGTAGAGCAAAACGTGGTCCAGGGCCACCCCGCGATTGCGCGCCGCCTGAATGAAGATAGACAGGTTCTGTTTCAGGGTAGGCTGCCCGATATAGTCGGCCAACCGGCCCGGTCTCAAGCCGTTGTCATCGTATTCTTGATCTTTTTCGTAATTTAGCAATCTTTAATCTTTGCCAAGGCCGATTCAGGCGTTGATCTTTTGTAAGCCCAGTTTAATAAGTTGCGATAACTCGGGAGGAGATCCTCCGAATTCAGTCTTCAGGGATTTTATCACGTTACGGATATCTTGTTCAGAAAAGCCGAGACCCACCAGGGCATCCGACAGATCGCGCCATACGGCCAGGTTCTCGCCGCCCGTGGTGGTAGACCAATCCGCCTCTTTCAAGAGCGCGCCCAGCTTGTCCTTCAGTTCCAGGACCATGCGCTCGGCCATCTTCTTGCCCACGCCGGGTACGCCGCGCAGGACGCGCAGATCGCCCACGGTCACCGCCTCCACCAGTTCGGCGGGCGAGAGGCTGGACAACACGGACATGGCCAGCTTGGGGCCGATGCCGGTGATGCCGATCAGGATGTTGAAGACCTGCTTGCTCATCATCTCCTTGAAGCCGAACAGGGTGATCTGGTCTTCGCGAACATAGGTGACGATCCAGAGGACGATTCTGCCGCCCACCTCGCCCGGCCTTACCGCGGCGGTATTGCCCACAAAAACCTCGTACCCCACGCCGTTGACATCCACCAGAACGGTCTGGTCATCCATACTGAGAATGACGCCCGAAAGGTATCCGATCACGTACGCAACCTCCTCTTTTTGTCCCGCTTCTTACATTTCCCCTCGAATATTAGCGGAGAAATGGCGACAAGCCGGATTATTTTTCATATAATAGCCGCATTGAATGCCTTTAAGGGAGCCATTTATGAAGAGCACTACTACCGAATATGGCGACATCAAGGTCTTACACCTGCAGGGGAAGATCACCATTGGTGAGGGCGATGTTCAATTGCGCGGCCTGGTCAACGAGGTTTTGGAAGAGGGAGCGCGCAAGATCATCCTGGATCTGGGCAAGGTCAAATACATCGATAGCTCGGGGATTGGGGAGTTGGTTTCCTGCTACACCACCATCACCAACCGGGGCGGCAAGATGCGGCTGACCAACCTGCACTCCAAAATCTACAGCCTGCTGCAACTGACGGCGTTGGTGTCGGTATTCGAAATCTACGATTCCAACGAAGACGCCGTGCAAACCTTCAATTAACCGAATTGCGGGTTCAATCGTCAGGGGTCCGCACCCCTGACGTCTGCCAACGTGGTCCCGCAAGATCGCGTCAGTTGGGAAAAGCCCGTGCTCAGTCGCGGGCTTTTTGGTCTATATAAAAGAAAGAGTCTGCTCGTCCAGGTAACGCTTCGCGAAGTAGATTCCCAGAAAGACCTTGGGATCGATCAGGCAGCCCGCGGCCTGGCGTTCGCCGAAAAAGGCGTGCGCCTCGTCTAACTGGACCTCGTGGACCTCGATATCCTCGCTGTCATCGCCGCCGCCCGGTCCCGCTCGCTCCAGATCGACGGCCAGGTACCAGGAAACGACCTCGCTGCATGCGCCCGGCGACGGCGGACCGTCGAATAGGTAGATCAGTTTTCCGGCGGTGTAACCGGTTTCTTCCAGAAGCTCTCGCTGAGCGGCGATTTCCAGGTCCTCGCCCTCGGCGCCGGCGTGATCGCCCGCCAGGCCCGCCGGCAGCTCGATGCAGGGACATTCCACCGGGCGGCGATACTGCTCCAGAAAGATCAACTTGCCCTCACGGGTCACCGCCACCATGGCCACGATGCCGGAAATATTGGTGCGTTCGGCATATTCCCAGTTTTGGTGGGTCACCATATTCAGGTAGCGTCCCTCATAGAGTAATTGCTTATCGCTCATCGGCACCCCGCCTCCCATTCTCGTCGTCCCCCCAATTCTACATGGCCGCGTGTCAGACTACGATGAGTTTCCTCGGCGGTTGACCGCTTTCTCAACCCGTCGTCTCCTTTTTGACCACTTTTGGGGACAAGCACCCGGAGCCCTTGGGCAGTCCGGGTATGACCGTTCATGCCGACAAGATCACATTTGGTGGCAATGCCGTTTATCTTTTGTCTACCAATGCTTTTCGGCGATTCTTCTACGGAAGTGAACCTTGGTTTACAGTCCCTCGGCTCGGGGGTTTTCACAAAGTGGCACGCTCTCTGCTCTAGAGTAAACCGCGTGCGATTTAGAGATTGGAGTTGTGCAAATGAAAAAATTAATTTTGTTTTTTAGTCTTCTAGCCGTAAACATGACCGCCGTGGCAAAAGTTCGCGACGGCGTTCAGGAAGAAATAAAGGTAAAGCTTGTCGAGTTGGACGTCAAGGTTACCACGCTCAGCGGTAGGCCCATCTCCGGCCTGACCCCCTCCGACCTGGTGATTACCGAAAACGGGGTGACCCAGACCATCGATAGTTTCGAGGAGGTCCGCCTGACCGGCATGCCCGCGGAACAGGCCGACCAGTACCGGCCGCGGATCATGTTCCTGCTCGATTTGCAAAACACATCGTACGCCAATATGCACCGGGTCTTTCCCCAACTAAGGCGCTTCACCGAGGACATGTACCTCACCAACAGCGAGGTGGGCGTTGCGGTCAACGCGGACGGCATTCATCTTGTCCAGCCGTTCACCCGCAGCCAGTCCCAACTGCGCACGGCGCTGGATACCGCCGAGGAGATTTACCGCAGCACCTACCACCGCTCCACGGTGCCCAACAGCGATTTCTCCTTCGTGAGGGATCGGTCCACCCTGGTGGAAACGCCGAACTTCGGACGCGTGGGCCGTCGGGAGTTGAGCCGTAGCTATATGCGCAACCAATTGCGGATAATGGGCCAGTTCGTTCACTTCCTGGGCGCCTACGACGGTAACAAAAGTATCATCCTGATCTCCGATGCCTGGACCCTGCCCACCGATTTGGGCACCGGCGAAACCGGCAACCAGGACGGCGTCCTGTCCCTTAAAGATATCCAAACGGCCGGTCTCTACAACAAGATCTCCATCAACGTGATCAGTATGTCGCGTCCCACGGTCACGGCGGAGACGTCTTCGCCGGGCCCGGGGCGCTTGGGAACCGACGCCATTCAATCCGAACTGGCCGCGATCACCGCCGGATTTTCCTACAGCCCCAACCACCAGGGTGTGGCGCGGGTCGTCAACCGGATCGTCAACGACAGCGAAACCTACTACCGCGTTCGTTACTACAGCAAATCCAACAGTAAAAAATTCCGCAGGGTTCGCGTTCGCGCTAAAGGCATGGGCCGCATTGCTCACAGCCTGGGCGGCTACTTCCCCAACGCCCAACAGCGCATCACCGATGTCCAGGCCAATATGAACCGCGAAAAGCCGGGTAGTTACTCCCTGGCCATGGAAACCGATTGGATGTATTGGAGCCTGACCGGCTTACGCGGACGCGCCGCCTATTACGCGATCGGCCAACGCGCCTTCGACGGATCCGGCAACCTGGTCTACGAAAAGGTCACTCCCGGCAGCCTGAAAAAGAAATCGAGGAAGGAAAAAGAGCCCCTGCAGATGGAACTGGGCTTCAAGGAAGCCGGAAAAAAGGGCGCCGTCTACTACGAGGTCACGGTGATCGACCTGAATACCGGCAAGCGCGTCATCATGAAAGGCGACCGCAAGGGCGACCTGATCTAATAAACCTTACACAGCAGCAGCACTCCATTGCCGGGCCCTCGGGCCCGGCATTTTTTATTTGCCCGGCGAGGCAAGCAGTCCCGGCCCGTTGAGTTTTGTTCCAGGTCGGGTCTTGGTGCCGGCTCCAGGTCGTTTTACGTGGTGCCTTGTTCACGTTACTGCTTTCCTTCGCTTGATGGGGTTTGGAACTGCTTGGGTTTTGGTTCCCTCGGCGCGAACAAAACACCACCGTGTTTGTAGGCACGGTCTTGTTTGAGGTTGGGTCTTGGTGCCCGCTTCAGGTCGTTTTACGTGGTGCCTTGTTCACGTTACTGCTTTTATTTTCAGTTCGAAGGCCGGTAGGCGTCCGCCCCGGCGGCGGGTGTCGTCCAGTTCGGCCAGGGAGAAGATGACCCGGGTCAGGTGCGCCGGCGCCGAGGGTTCGTGCCACAACATGGGCATGGCCGCGCATTGGGCCGGGTCCCAGTTCAGGGCTACCTTGCGTTGGGTGTCGCCGATTGTCAGCGCTCCCTCGGTAGCCCCCAGGCCCGCCGTGCAACTGACCAGGCTGGAAACCGCCGCCCCGTGGCGGCAGGGTGCGTCCAGGTGAAAGGTTTCGGCGTGGGGTCCGCCGTTGTGGCAGCTCAGGCGTAGATTGGATGCATCGAACGACTCCGGCAGCAGGGTGATATTGCCCAGGCGTACCAACCCTTGCGGCCGCGTCCAGCCCGGGAAGTGGTAACTCAGTTTCAGTTCGTCGTCGTCCGGGTGCAGGCTGATGGTTTTGATCAGGGCGCCTAACGGGGTATGGAGCGTGACCCGCAGGGCGAAACTGCCGTCGGCCAGGAGTCCGCTTCGGTAGGGAAGTCGCTCCAGGTCGGTAATGCGTCGGGCCGGTTGGGTGGTTTCGATCAAAACGCCGCCGCTGTAGAAATCGGCGCCCAGACTGATCGCCCGGAAATAACCGTGGGGCAGGGTGCCGATGACCGGTGCGAATTGGTGCGCGGCAAAAGCCAGGCGCGTGATGGTCAGGCCGCGACGCCGGTTGAGGACCATTTTCAGCGTCGGCGAAGCCAGCATGAGGCCGAAGCCGTCGGGGTCTTCCAGTAATTCGATGTCGGGCGGTTTCGGTTCTTCATGCAGCGTCGGCGGCTCATCCCCGGACAGGACCCGCTTTGCGGTCGCCAGTGTTTCGACCGCCCCACGGAAGCGACAATCGCCCACGTGGGTTCTCAAGTCGCTGGACCACAACTCGAGCAGGGCCCGCCCGGCTTTCCGGTCGTCCGGGTCCATTTGTCGGAGATAGGCATGGCAGCGCGTGTTCAGCCAGAGGTCGTCGCGACCGCTGACCGCCCAGCGGGCCAGATTGTATTTGGGCTGCTTTTTGACCGGCACCGGGTAACGCGCCGAGGTCAGTTGCAGCATTCGCGGCGGTCCGGTTTCGAGAACCCGGCTCAGGGCCTCCGCCGGTGAGACGAAACGGGAGGTCTCGGTCGACTTGACAAGCAGGTCTCTCACGACGCCCCATTCCTCCGGAAGACCTCGGTCCTCTTCATAATCATAACGTTTGGGTCGATAGCCGAAGATTTCCACATCGCTGCAATAAACGGCCGCCGGATCGGGATGTTGGGCGAGTCGGCGCCTCAGGTAGTCGTGGAAATCGCGGTGGGGAACCTGGCCGTGCACGACCCGCTGGAACTTCTGGAAAAGGATGGAGTCGGAGAACAGCAGCGGCAGGCTGTTGCCCCGTGCGTCCTGGAAGCGGCAGTGCCCTTCGGGGGCCTCGCCCAATGCCAGTTCCAGGTTCTCCCGCTCGAAGATAAGACCCCGATAGCCGGCTTCCAGGTACCCCGGCAGGAGCCCGCCGGAAAGAGCCATCTCGTTGACCAGGGCCAGGTGGGGATGAACGCCGAGCATTTGCTCGTAAACGGCGAGACCCTCCCGCTGATTGAACCTGTTGACGCGTTCAGGGACCAGCGGGCCGATGATCTGCATATAACCGCTGCCGATGAGTTCGCATTTGCCCTGTTGCAGCAGGTCGCGAAAGCGCTCGATCCAGGCGGGGGCTAAGCGTTCGATTTCCTCCAGGGTCCAACCGCCGCACTCGATACCCAACGGCAGCCC
This sequence comes from Acidobacteriota bacterium, assembly GCA_030066195.1. Lineage (GTDB taxonomy): Bacteria > Acidobacteriota > Holophagae > Acanthopleuribacterales > Acanthopleuribacteraceae > JASJCB01. The sequence continues at coordinate 32,802 of JASJCB010000082.1, read as the reverse complement.
GGTCTGCTCAACCAGGTCCAGCAGGGGGTGATAGCAGTTGCGAATCACCTCGACGCGCTGGTGCGGGGCCACCGCGGAAAAAGCCAGGTTCATATGAAAGACCGCGTAGACGGTGTTCACGTCGGGTCTCCTTCGTCGCCCTGGAAGTCGGCGCGAACGGCTTTAAACGGTCGCAGCCCGTCCTCGGGATCGGCCCGCCAGTCGCGATCGGGCAATTCGGCGGCGTTGGGTTCCTTGCGCCCATGGCCGTCGGTAAGCATGCTCTCGCGCATGGTGCGGATGACCGGGGCGATCTCCTGCGGCAGCCAACAGTGGCCCGCCGCGTATTCCTCGCCCTTGCCGTCCAGGTCCAGGTGAAGTTCCACAACCTCGGCGCCCCAGCGGTGCACGGCGCGATAGAGTACGGCGGGCGAGCGGGTGTGGTCGGACCAGCCGACCGGGCAACCGGTAGCCGCGCGGATGGTCTCGACGGCGGCCAGGTTGGCCTCACGGGGCGGCGTCGGGTAGGCCGAGCTACAGTGCAGCAGCGTCACCTTCTCGGCCCCGGCCTCGCGCAGGATTTGCACGGCATCGGTCACTTCCGCCAGGTCGGCCATGCCGGTGGAGAGGATGACGGGTTTCCCGGTTGCGGCGCAGGCGCGCAAAAGGCGAGGCCAGGTGAGTTCGTAGGAGGCAATCTTGAAAAAGTCCACATGCGGGGCCAGTTGATCCACGGCTTCCAAATAAAAAGGCGTGCAGGCAAAAGCCACCTGCCGCAGGGCACAGTGTTCGGCCAGGAGGGGTAGAAAATCGAGCGGCAGTTCCCATTCGCGACGACGGCGATGGGCTTGGGACCGAGCCAGGACCTCGGGCGCAAACAACCGGTCGATGCGGAAGAGCTGGAACTTGACGGCATCGAACCCGGCCGAGGCGGCCCGATCGATAAACCGACGACAACGGTCCAAATCACGGTGATGATTGCTGGAAACTTCGGCAATGAACAGCGGCTTTCTCATAATACTCCCCATCGGCATGGTAAAAACAGGGACTTAGTGACATTCTAAAGCCTTTGTTCGCAACAGATAGAAATTAATTTCAAAAAAGTTCGATTTGAACTGCGCATTTGACCCAAAAATTCCGCCATATGCAGTGAAGGGAATGAGATCGGGAGCGGTCCCCAGGCCCTGCCCCCCATCGTTCTGGTTCCGCTCCCGATTACCTCCTTTCCGAAAAGTTAAAAAGCTACACTTCATCCTTCCGAAAGAAGTATCTGGGAGGTCGTGAGACCTCCCATTTTTCTGTAGTAAGAAATAACCCCCAAGGGATAGACCGGGCACATGTCCTCCTACACATTGTCACGCCGGTCTGTCCCTTTTTTTATTTGCGGGTCGAGAAGGTCGCGACGCCGGCAGTTATCATATGGGTGTCGGTCCAATTGACGGGGTCTCATTTCGGGTTGTCATTGGTTGTATCGGAAAAACGAACATCGAGGAATCACGACTGATTCCTCGATTCCAAAAGTCACTCTCCTAAAAATCAGTCCTGATTCTTCGATTCCAAAAGTCACTCTCCTAAAAATCAGTCCTGATTCTTCGATTCCAAAAGTCACTCTCCTAAAAATCAGTCCTGATTCTTTGCGCACCGAAAAGTCAGGGTCAAGGAACCACAACTGATTTCTTTCACATTACTTTTCAGTGCGCAAAGAATCAGTTCTCATTCTCTGATCCTGACTTTTCCGGGTCGAAGAATCAGGCCTCATTCTTTGCTCCTGACTTTTCCACCTCAAGGAATCAGAAAGAATTCTTCGCCATAGAATTTATCGCAACAACCAAAAACAACCCCGGGCGCACTCATCTTTCGACTACTTGACGACATATGACAACGAGAGGTATTCATCGTCCGCTTCAAATTCCCCTTGCCTCGGCCGTCGCGATTCCCCTTGTAAAGCGGTTCATGCTAGGATGAGGCGCCGAACAGGAGGTGCCCTGCATGGGAAGCATACGCGTGTTGCCGGATCACCTGGCCAATCAGATTGCCGCCGGGGAGGTGGTCGAAAGACCCGCTTCCGCTCTCAAGGAATTGCTGGAGAATAGTTTCGACGCGGGGGCTACCGAGATTCGCGTTATCTTGCAGGCGGGCGGCAAGCGGCGCATTCGCGTGGAGGACAACGGTTGCGGCATGGACCGCGACGATTGCCTGATGGCCCTGGAACGACACGCCACCAGCAAGCTGACCCGCGCCGAGGACCTGTTTTCCATCAGAACGCTGGGCTTTCGCGGCGAGGCGCTACCGTCCATCGCCTCCGTCTCGCGCTTCACCCTGGAGAGCCGCACCCGCGATGCCGACGCCGGGGTTCGCGTGGAGGTCCACGGCAGCAAGCTGTCCAAGGTCACCGAAATCCCGCGTAATCCCGGCACCACCATCACCATCGATCAACTCTTCTTCAACATCCCGGCCCGCAAGAAGTTCCTGCGCACCACCGAAACCGAGTTGAGTTGGATGGTCAACCTGGTCACTCAATACGCCATCGCCCACGCTGACAAGCATTTCTACCTGGAACACAACGGCAAGGTGATGATCGACGTCACCCCGGTCAAAAAGCTGGAAGAGCGCATCTATCAACTCTACGGCAAGAAGATGCTGGATCGCCTGGTACCGGTCAGCTTCGAAAAAGACTGGCTGAACATCCGGGGCCTGGTTTCCACGCCGGACGTGTTCAAGACCAGCCGCGCCTACCAGCACCTTTTCGTCAACGGTCGCCTGGTACGAGATCGTGTCTTGAACCACGCCATCAGCGAGGCTTACGCGGGTTTCGGCGAGGGCAAGGTCTACCCCATCGTCTTCCTCTTCCTGGACATGCCCTCCACCGAGATCGATGTCAATGTGCACCCGGCCAAGACCGAGATCAAGTTCATCAGCGCGGGTTTCGTGCACCACTCGGTCAAGGACGCCGTGCGCGCGACCCTGGTGGAACGCAAGCTCACCATTCCCTACCGGTTCCGCGAGGGCTACCACCAGCATCCCAGCGAGGGCCGGCGACCCGATCCCTGGTCCAAGCCACGTGAACAACAAACCGTGCTGCCCGACGCCGATCCCGCCAAGCACACGCCCCTGTTCGCCCCGCCGCGCCACAACCCGGAACCGCAAGGCAACTACGGGCGCTTCATGCAGGACCACGGAACCCTACCCGCGCCCCATGCCGATACGCGGTCGGGTGAGACGCCCGCGCCCGAACCGGAAGCCGCTGCCGAGCAACCGACGAAATCTCAGACTCAGCCTGAACCGCCTCCCCCACCGCCTGCCGATCCAGGTTTGTTCGCCACTCAAAAAGAGGTGCTCACCCGGCCCCGCATCATCGGTCAGTTCCGCGATTCCTACATCCTGGCCGAGCAGGAAGGTGACCTGTTATTGATCGACCAGCACGTGGCCCACGAGCGCATTCTCTACGACCGCATCAAGGAACAGCTGGAAGAGGGAACCATCGAGCGCCAGGGCTTGTTGGTGCCCATGACCATCGAACTGACGCCGCAACAGGCGGTGGAGATGACCCAATTGCTGCCCAAGATCCGGCAGTTCGGTTTCGACCTGGACGCCTTCGACGGCAACACCTTCGTCATCCGCGAGGTGCCCACCTTCGCCCAGAACGAACCGGTGGAGAAGCTGGTGGTGGAACTGGTGGAGAAGGCCCAGGGTCAGCGCCGGGAAACCACGCTGGAAGACATCATCGACCACTTCGCGGCGACCAAGGCGTGCAAGGCGGCGGTCAAGATCAATATGCACCTGACCCCGGAGAAGATGAACCACCTGCTGGACACCTTGTGGAAGACGTCCAGCCCCTTGTTCTGTCCGCACGGCCGGCCCATCATCCTGCGCTTCTCCAACGAGGAAATCGAAAAGAACTTCCACCGCCGCTGAATCCAGGGCACAAATACCGGCCCGGTTGACTATTCTTCGAGCAGGGCGAAAGCGCGGACCGGGAAGGTGCCCAGACCCTTGACCGGGGCCGGGACCGCGAAGAAGCGGGAACCCGATGCGGGCAGCGCCTTCAGGTTGCAGAGGTGTTCGCAGACCGGGATGCCCGCTTCCAGCAGGAGGGTATGGGCCGGTCGGGTCAGGTCTGCCGGATCGTCGATGTTGAGGGAATCGATTCCGGCCAGGGCGATGTTTTGCGCGACCAGGTATTCGGCGGCGGCTCGGGTGACGTAGGGGTTGCCCTCGCTGTATTGGTCCGTGCGCCAGTGACGGTCCCAGCCGGTGCGGATGAGCACCGCGTGTCCCTTAAGATCCTCTCCCCCGAACAGGTCCGGTTCCACCGCTCGTGTGCTTTCGGGCAGGTCGAAGACCCGGGCCGGTAGATCGGCCAGGTTCTCCAAGGGCAGGCCCGCCATGTCCACCGCGTTTTCGAAGCGGTGGAAGGGCGAGTCCACGTAGGTGCCCGTGTTGGCGATCATGGTGATGCGGCCGATGTGGAAGGTGGCGCCGTCGGCGTATTTATCGCGGGAGCTTTCCCGGCTCATGTATTCATCGATCTCCGGGCCGGGCAGACCCTTGTAGGTGATCATGCCCTGCTCGATGGGATGGCTCAAGTCGATTAAACGGCTCACGGCGCGCTCCTCGGTTTGGTTGTGCTATTGAATCACGACGCGGTCGCTGCCGGTACGGCCGAAGGTCTCCGCGTTGTACATTTCCTCGGCTTTCGCGGGCGGCACCACGAAATCGCCGGTGGTGGTTGCGCGGGCGATATAGCTGAAGCGGTGCACGCCCGGCCACAGCGAGGTGCTCACCGCCTCCACGCGTTCGTCGCGCAGGTTGTGGTGGTCATACCAGGGTCGCGGCCACCAGAGAATGCAGAAGCCGCCCGCTTTGCCGCGTCCCATGTCGGGCCGGATCTGTTCCACCTCGACCGGTTCCAGGCCGGCGGGCAGTTGATCCACCAGCGCCACGTGGTTGCGGCGGCCCGGGGCGACCATCTCCACGACCACGCGCACATCGGCACCGGCGCGGATCAGCCAGGAGCCGTTATCGTCGCGACGCACATCGTCCGGGTCGTTGACGGCCTCGTAGCGGCGTTCCACGAAGAAGCCGTGACCGGCGGCATCCAGTTCCAAATTCGCCGGCGCATAAGACATGCCCAAGCGGTAATACATTCTGCCTTCACCCTCCCTGGCCATGATCAGCGAGGGTTCCATGGCGTTGTCCACCAGCCAGGTCATCGGGATGTGCAGTTGGTTGCGGTCGGTGGAGCGGCCGCGATAGGCGTGTTCGCCCGCGTAGCCCTCGCCCAGCCAGATGCGCGCCACAAAGTCCGGGTCCTGCGCCTCGTAGGTGCGGAAGTACTTGTTCAGCGCCAGCAGGATGAAGACGTTCTCCTGGGTGTTGGACCAACGGCCCGCCGTGCGTCCGCCCATCAGGCCGGCAACCAGTTTGGGGATGAGATCGCTTTCCGGGTCGGTTGCAATGAGCCCTTCCAGCACCAGGGCGTCATCTACACGGTTGGAATGCAGGATCAGGTAGGCGCCGTCGCCGTAGGAACCGGTGAAGGAGGCAGCAGCCGCGGTTTCTTCCACCCGGTTCAGCAGGTGACGGAAGACGCCCTTGCGGTCATCGCCGTCCAGCATGGGCAGCAGGCGGCCCAGGGCATCCAGCGGGATTTCCTTGAGGGGCAGGCGTTTCATCAGTTGTTTGGCGCGGCCCGTGTTCGCCTTGCCGGTCAGGTTCTGTACATAGAGGGCATAAGCCTCGATACTCAGCTTGACGCGGTCGGCATACTCGCTTGGGATGTTTCGAGCGATGTTGCCCAGGTAGCTGTTCAAGCGGCCTTCCATCTGGGCCGGAATGTCCTGGTCGCTCAAGGCGGCGCGGGCTACGGCATGGGCAACGTGAACGGTGAGATAGGGACTGGATCGGTTATCGCGACGCCAGAAGCCGAAGCCGCCGTCCGGGTTTTGCAGGCGGGCCAGGGCCTGTATGTCGCGTTTCATGGTTTCCGCTGCCTCGTTGGGATCCAGTTCGGCGCCGAAGGCGGTCATAACATCGTGCAACGCGGCCAGGGAGAGGATGCGCGAGGCTAACGGTTCCGGGTATTTGAAGGGGTAGTCGTTCAGGTAGATCACCGCGTCACTGAGCGCGTGTAGGGCCGTTGACGAGGTGCTGATGTTCAGACCGCCCACCTGGGGATGGATATCGGTGGGCACGCGCACGGGTTGGGCCGTGCTGCCCTCGTCCAGCGTGCCGTAGGTGGCGAACGCCTCGGTGGTGGCGGGTGTCCAGACCGGGATCTCGAAGGCGGCGGCATCGGCGAAGTCTTGGGTGGATGCGGCGACGCGGAAGCGGGCGGTTCCCGGTTCGGCGGCTCGCGCCTTGAAGTTGACGCGAACGCGGTCATTGGCGGGCACGGTGACTTGTTTGCCGGCGCCGTCAAGCAATTCGGCGTTGGCGGCTTCCAAGGCCAGGGCGACTTCTAAAGGCGCGTCGGTCTGGTTTTGCAGCATCACGGCCAGGTCGAAGCGGTCGCCGAAGTTCAGGAAACGCGGCGGGGCGGGGCGCACCATCAGCGGCAGGCGGGCGGTCATGGTTGCCTCGCCGGTGCCGAAGCGGTTGCCGTCCACGGCCACGGCCAGGATGCGGTAGCGCGTGAGATTGTCCGGCAGTTTCAGCTTGACGCGGGTGCTGCCGTTCTTGCCGGTGGGCTGTTCGGGGAAGAACGCGGCCAGGGCGTCAAAGTTGGTACGCACGGCAATGGGTTCCGCTTGAGGCGCACCGGGAGCCGCGGCTTTCAATGCTGACATGGGCGCCGCCTGGGGGGCCATGGCGCGCATGCGCGTGGGCCGAGCGGTTGCTTCATCCAGGACCATGCTTTCGGGGGCGGCCATGTCAAGTTGCTCATTGGCGCCCATCAGGTCCTTGGGATCGCGTAGCAGCAGATAGGGGCGCAGGTTCATGCCGCGAGTGCGGTCCGCCCGTTGGGGATAGAAGATGTTCAGCGGATCACCCAGTTTGTAGTTGGAGAGAGACAGCACGGCCTCGTCGACTACCCAAACGGCAATCTCGGCCCCGGCCCGTGCGCCGCCGCCCTTACCGGTAACGGTGACCTCGATTTCGGTTTCCTCGCCGGGCATCGGTTCCGGGCTGTCGGGCGTCAGGGTTACTTCCAGGCCGTGTTTCAGCGGCGGAATCTTCAAAGCCAGGCTGCCGGAAGCATAGGCGGGCCGCATGGGAAGGGTCTCGTCCGGGCGACCGTCGCTGTCGTTACGCGTGGTTGCGCCGTTCAGATCGACCACCACGTTCAGGTTGGGAATGTGCGCATCTTCGATGGGCAGGCGCAGGGTGTAGGTGGGCCCGCTCATCTCGACCGGCTTGCTTTCCACGATGTCGCCGCGACGGATGCTGATCATGCCGCGCGCCGGGTTGAAAGGCGCTTGGATCAGGATTTCGGCAAGGTCGCCGGGCTGATAGGTTTCCTTGTCGGGGATCAGTTGGACCTGTTCGCGGTCAACGCGTTCGGGCCGGATCATTTTGCCGCCCGAAACCCAGCGGGTCACGCGGGTGCGGTTCAAGCGGCCCTCGGCGTCGCGGACCTCGGCGGTGATGACATAGGTGCCGCCCGCCCTGGTTTCCACGGAGAAATCCAGGGGATCGGCCGCGCTCTTCAAGCTCTGTTGCGACAGGGTTTTTTCTTGGGCGCCGTCCTTCCAATGCCAGGTTTTGCGCGCTACCGTGACTTGGATATCGCTGCCGGTGACAGCCTTGCCGTTTATGTCGCAGACGATGAATTGCAGGTCCAGCGGTTTACCCTTTTCCACGAAGTAGCGTTGGGAGCGCACGCCCACGTAGTGTTCGGCGGGGTGCAGGATCATGTTGGCGCTGCCGCTGATGCGTTGATTGTCGATATCGCTGACGCCCACGCTTATGGCCAGGTTCCGGGCTTTGGGTTCCTTCATGTCATCGAAACCCAGGCGCAGCTTGTGCTTGCCGTCGCTGCCGGTGACGCCACGGTAGTTGAAGGTCTCGGCGGGGCGATTGGGCGGGATGTGGTGGAAGAAGGAGAAAGTGGGCGTGCCGAACTGGAACTCGCCGCGATTAGGCGGGGTGAACTGGGTGTCGGTGACGCGTACGGTCCAATCGGCTTGCGCGCCGTTGAGGTTGCCGCCCGCGTAGTAGGTTGCATGGACCTCGGCTTGCGTGCTTTTTCCCAGGAGATGGGGGCCCGCTTCGGTTTGCACCGATACCTCGAACTTGGGACGGCGGAACTCCTGAACGTTGAGCATGTGGCGGGTTCGTCCCGCGCGGCCGCCCGTGATGGTGACCATGGCGCGGCCCAGGTTCATTTCGTCCGGTAAATCCACGGTGAAGTGGAAGCCGCCGGCGGCGGTCATGGGCGCGGTTCCCTCGACAATGCGATTGCCGCGAGCGTCGTTGACGGAATAGTTGACCTGTTCCAAGGTCGGCGTCACCAGTTTGTCGTCGGGTTGGAGCACCCGCAGCCAACCCTTCACGTGGGCGGTTTCGCCCGGACGGTACATGCCGCGATCGTCGAAGGTGTACCAGAGGCCCTGGTCGCCCTGCATTTGTTGGGTCCAGGAACTGCCGCCGCGAGAATACCAGATGCGTTCAGGCAGCATGGCCAGGTCGTTGCCGCGTCGGGCCAGCAGGAGTTTGGTGCGGTTGTCATCGGCCAGCGGCAAACGTACGATGCCGTCAGCGTCCGCCTTCTTGGAGCTGATGGTCTTACCGCCGATGGTGGTCAATTCGAAGGTGATATTGTCCAGCGCCTTGCCGTCGGCCAAGTTGTCGGCCCAAACAATCAGGTTCTCCGCATCGGCCAGAGCCGCGATGCCAAGGTGAGTGGCCTGGACCCAGGCTGCAGATTGCTGACGGTAGCGTTGATTGGGCGGGGTTTTGGTGGGGCGAACCGCCACGATCAGGTGACCGAAACCGCCGTCCAGGTATTTGGCCAGGTCGATGACGGTCTCTACCATCTGGTCGGGTTGGTCGTCGATAGTGATCCGATCGTCGAACAGTTTCTCACCGGGGTAGTCGGTATTGCCGCCGCGATTGCGGGGGCGACCGTTGATCTCCAGCCAGTCGTCCCAATGCTCGGGGCCCACCTTGTAGATTTGCAGGTCGAAGTTCTGGTGATTGACCGAGAAGACGCTGTATTGCGGCGCGGCGGCCGGGTCCAGAACCACCATATTGCCGCCGGTGGTGAACAATCGCTCCTGATCGGCGCCCACGTCGAAGTTCAGCGTGGCGGGGTTGCCCAGGGTCTGGCCGAAGACATCCTTCAGGTCGGCGCTGACGGTGACCGTGTAATTGGTGCGCGCTTTGGTGAGTCCTTGCAGGGAAATACTGTTGCCGCCGGGAGAGATCGCGATTCCGGGTACGGCGGGTTCGATGGTGACCATGGACGGCTTGAAGGATCCGGTGTCCACGGCATTGCTGAACATGATGCGCAGGGGATGACCGGGACGGCAGTTGCGATCCCAGCCGCAACGGGAACCGGTGACCTTGAATTCGCCGTACACGCTGAAGCTGAAGTCTTGCGCTTCGGTCGTGGTCAGCGGGCCCTCGGCGGAAGGCAGGCCCGGCTTGAGGGTGACGGTAACATTGGCGCCGCCTGCCAGACGGCTTTGGGGAACGGCGAAGAGATGGCGACCCTCGGGGGCGTTCTGTTTCAGGCGTTTGGTGCGTTCGTCGGCCTCGATTTCATCGGCGGAGGCGAGACGGAGACCCGTACGAACGCGGCCGGCGGCCGCTTCTATATAAGGGAGCACCCGATCGGGCTCGATGCGCTGGTCGAATTCCAGGTAGATGACGGCTTGCTGACCATAAGTGCCGGTGCGGCCGGGCGAACTGTTGACCAGGCGCGGCGGCGGGGTGGTGAAAGACCAATCGGCGGGGGCCTCGATCGGTGTTCCTGCATAACTCGCGGTATCGGCGGGCACGCTGACCTTGAACGCGGTCGCGCCGGGCAGCCGTACGCCGCTCTCGAACACCAGGGTGCGGGTGCCCAGCCAGCGCCAGTTACCCTCCGGTTGCGGCGTCATGGTGACAGGCAGGTCTTCGGCGGCGAGTTCGTCATGAGCGGCCAGGGGCACCATGGGCTGAGAGAAGGTAATGCTGACCCGTCCGGCCAGATCCACCTGACCCTCGGGGGCGAAGCGCAGTACTTCCAGGGGGCCTTCCACATCGGTCTCGGGGGCGCGCCGGCTTGTGTCGGGCGGAAAGGGCGTGGCAATCGTTTCGCCCGGGCGGGGCGCGGGCAGGGAGCGATCCCGAAAAGCGAAACCCTCGACCTCCGGGCGTTGTTCGTCGGCGGGCAGGCGCTGTAGTAATTCGCGGGCTTGTTCGACGGAAAGAGGCGAACCGACGGTCACCGGCGCGGCGGCTTGCGAACGTGCGGCGCCGCTGCCCTCACTTAGGGTAAGCGTCACGGTTTTTTCTCCTTGCAATTGACCGGGCGCGGCAATGCGAACCGGTTGGCGGCTCCGCTGTGAAGGGGACGAAGCGGGGCTCAGCGCCCAAAGAAGCGGCAGAAGTAACAGAACGGTAATGGGGATCAATATTTTTTTGGCATTCATGGTCAGCCTCCTTCGCACCCCGGCAGACGCGCGAGTCGGGCAGAAGTTTCAAATTAAAATGGTCAGCTTAACCATACGCAGGTCTCCCGGTGAATGCAACGCCTATTCGCAGGGGCGATTGGAGATGAGAGATCCGTGAACCGTACCCATCTGCATATTTCTGAGAATATCCAGGTCTACCCTGCCGAATCGAGGCTACGCGGCCTCCCACTTTGAATCGCCCCCATCAGGCGCAATGAGATTGATCCGGTCCGTCGGCATTGCTATCATAAGCGATCACATTGGATCGGCCCCGGCTATCCCGATCGGGCTGAGGAGAATGCCGTGAGTAATAATCGCAATGAAGGCGCCGCCGCCCCTTCCAACTTTATCCGCAATATCATCGAAGAGGACCTCCGTTCCGGGAAACACGACCGCGTGGTGACCCGTTTTCCGCCGGAACCCAACGGTTACCTGCATATCGGTCACGCCAAGTCGATCTGCCTGAACTTCGGCCTGTCCACAACGGGGGAGAACGGGCGTTGTCATTTACGCTTCGACGACACCAATCCCGAGACCGAGGATATGGAGTTCGTCGAGTCCATCCAGCGTGACATCCGGTGGTTGGGTTTTGAGTGGAACGAGCATCTTTATTTTGCTTCCGGCTATTTCGACCGATTCTACGAACTGGCGATCAAGTTGATCGAGGACGGCAAGGCTTATGTGGACAGTCAGAGCCTGGAAGAAATGCGGGCCAATCGCGGCACCGTGACCCAACCCGGCAAACACAGCCCCTATCGCGAGCGGTCCGTTGCAGAGAATCTGGACTTGTTTGAGCGCATGGCCCGCGGCGAATTTCCCGAGGGCGCCCATGTGTTGCGCGCCAAGATCGACATGGCCTCGCCCAATATGAAGATGCGCGATCCGCTGTTGTACCGCATCCGCCACGCCCATCACTACCGTACCGGCGACAAGTGGCATATCTACCCCATGTATGATTACGCCCACTGCCTCTCCGATTCCTTCGAGGGCGTGACTCACTCAGTGTGCACCCTGGAATTCGAGAACAACCGCGAATTGTACGACTGGGTGATTCGCGAAACCGGTGTTCCCTGTGTGCCGCGACAGTATGAATTCGCGCGTCTGGGCCTGAACTATACGGTCATGAGCAAGCGCAAGTTGAAGCAATTGGTAGAGGAGAACTTCGTCTCAGGTTGGGACGACCCGCGCATGCCCACCATCGCCGGTATGCGGCGCCGGGGTTATACGCCCTCCGCCATTCGCGATTTCTGCGAACGCATCGGCGTGGCCAAGGCCAACAGCACCGTGGATATCGGCCAGTTGGAATTCAGCGTGCGCAACGATTTGAACGCCTTTGCGCCGCGTGTCATGTGTGTGCTGGATCCACTCAAGGTTACCCTGACCAACTTCCCCGCCGGCAAGAAAGAGGAAATGCTGACCGGTTCACTCTACCCGCACGATATCCCCTTGGAGGGTGAACGCGAGATTCCCTTCAGCCGCGAGATCTACATCGAGCGTTCCGATTTCATGGAAGATCCGCCCAAGAAATTCCATCGTCTGGCTCCGGGTCGCGAGGTTCGGCTGCGCCACGGTTACGTTGTCCGGTGCGATGAAGTGATCAAAAACGGAAGCGGCGCCGTGGTAGAACTACGTTGCAGCTATGACCCGGACACGCTGGGCAAAAATCCCCCGGATCGCAAGATCAAGGGCACCATCCACTGGGTTTCGGTGAACCGCGCCCTGTCCGCGGAGGTGCGGTTGTATGACCGCCTGTTCAAGGACGAGCGACCCGACGGCGACAAGGATGTGGACTTCAAAGACCATCTCAACCCCGATTCGCTGAAAGTGGTCACCGGCTATGTGGAGCCCTGCGTTGCCGATGACGAGCCGGGTTCGCGCTATCAGTTCGAACGCCAGGGCTATTTCATCAGCGATCCCGTCGATTCGGACCCGGACGAACTGGTGTTCAACCGGACGGTTTCCTTGCGTGACAGCTGGTCCAAGATTGCCGAGCCGGCCGCAGAACAGCCCAAGACCGCTCCGAAACCCAAACCCAAGGCCACTGCCAAACCGGCGGCGCCCAAAGCAACGCGGGAGCGGACGCCGCAACAGCAGGTGCTGTACGACAAGTATCGCGATCTGGGTTTGTCCGATGAAGACGCGGATCTTATTTCAGCCGAGGACACCGTGGCCGGCCTGTTCGAGGACGCCGCGGCCGCGCACGACAACCCCAAGGGCATCGCCAATTGGGTGGTCAACGAGGTCTTGCGCGCGTTGAAGGACCGAGACGGGTTGCCGTTTGACGGCGCGGCCCTGGGCGAGTTGGTAAAACTGATCGACGAGGGCACCATTTCCGGCAAGATCGGCAAGGATGTTTTTGAAGAGATGCTTTCTAGCGGCGAGGGCCCGGCGGCCGTTGTCGAGCGCAAGGGTCTCCGTCAGGTGAGCGATGCGGGCGCTTTGGAACCCATTATCGACCAACTGATCGCCGCCAACCCCGACAAGGCCGCACGCTACCGGGAAGGCAAGAAAAGCATGATGGGTTTCTTCGTCGGGCAGGTGATGAAACAAACCGGCGGCAAGGCCAATCCGCAACTGGTCAACCAACTGATCCGGTCGAAACTGGACTGAACACCGTCATATATGCCGGGAGCATTCGGGAATGATTGCACCCCGGCACTCCCGGCCGCGCGACCCTTTATGCAAGGGTACCCTCATCAGCCTTCGCCGGGCGGTTCTTTTCCGCCCGGTGCGGCCGCCCGCTTTTTATCTGAAGTATCTGGAGAAGTATATTGAAGTCGCTATGCCTGCTATTGCTGCTGCCGCTTTCGGCCGCCGCCCAAGAACTTACCCTGGAAAAAATCATGGCCGATCCGGTTTGGATGGGCAAAATCCCCCGCAATGTCCGTCTATCCGAGGAAAACAACACCATCTATTTTCAAGTGCTCCGCGAACGACCCCTTCCCGCCGAATGGATGAAAATGAGCCCGGACGGCGGCGCGCCTCAACCTATCGACGAGGCAGACCGGCCCTATGTTTTCGGTGGAAAAATCCATCGACGCGGCAGTGTCGCCCTGATCGGAGTTCGCAACGACCTGTGGATCTCGCGCGAGGGCGCCGCGCGGCAGCCGTTGATTTCCAGTGCCGACAGTCTGGCGTTCAAACGGTTTATCGACGACAACCGTTTCCTTTACAGCGACGGACAGAACCTGCACCTGTTCGACCTGTCCGAGGGTTCCTCCGTTCAAATCACCGACATGCGTTTCCAAAACGAGCGCCCCGAGCCCAAGGAAACATTCCTGGCTTCCGAGGAGCGCAAGTTGCTGGGCGAGGTCGAAAACCTCTACATTCGCGACGACTACAACAAGAAGGCGCGCGAGACCAATCGCGTTATCGGCTCGCTGAAGAAACCCACACCCACCTGGCTGGGTAAAGGTATGTCCTACGGCGGATTCTTCGGCAGCGGCTCAGGTCTTGCCGTTACGGACGACCTGCGCTTTGTGGCTTTGACCATTCAGTCCGAGGACAAGAGCAAGGGAACCAGTTACGCACAATTCATCAACAAAAAAGCCGAGGTCCAGGCTCGCAACGCCCGTCCCAAGGTAGGCCGCGCCGACACCATATGGAAGCTGGGCATCCTGGACCGCGATAGCGACGAACTGCATTGGCTGGACGTCAGCGACCTGCCGGAGATCAAAACGGATCGCCTGGCCGCGGTCAAAGAAGAGCAGAGCGAGGAAGACAAGAAGTTCGCGCCCAAGGCGCCCAAAGAACCCAAGCCGCGCAACGTGTGGTATCTGCATGACGGCTTCAGCGCCGACGGCAAACACCTTCTGGTCACTGTTTTTTCGCATGACTACAAGGATCGTTGGATCTTGTTGGTAGACACCGAAACCCGGAAATGGAAACTGGTAGATCATCACTATGACGAAGCCTGGGTGCAGTACGTCATGCGCGGGATCGATCACTCCTCCGATCGTATGGGTTCCGCCTGGTGGAACGAGGATCGCGATACGGTCTATTTCATGTCGGACAAAACCAACTACCAGCATCTCTACCGCTACCCGTTGCAGCGGGAAGAAACCGTGCAGGTGACTACCGGCAACTTCGAAATCTACGCGCCTTTCCAAAACGGAGATCGGCTGTATTTCCACGCCAACAAAACCCACCCCGGCGAGCGTCATTTCTACAGTATGCCCGTCACCGGCGGCGAATGGACGCAACACACCAAAGAGCCGGGTTTCCATTTGGTAGAGTTGAGCGAGGACGGGACGGTCATGCTGGACACTTTCTCCACGGCCGTGCGCCCGCCTTACATTCGCATCAAGAAGGGTAAAAAGAAGTGGCGCACCATCTACGACGGTCGTTCCGATGCATTCAGGGCGATCAAGTGGGCGAAGCCGGAATTCGTGACCTATGCCAACCGCGACGGCTTACAGGTACATGCCCGCCTCTACAAACCCAAAAAGGCCAACGGCGCGGGTGTGGTTTTCGTACACGGCGCGGGTTACCTGCAAAATGCACACAAGGGTTGGAGCGGTTACTTCCGTGAGTACATGTTCCACAACCTGCTGATGCGCGAGGGCTATACGGTGCTCGACCCCGACTTCCAGGCGTCGGCGGGTTACGGCCGAAACTGGCGCACCGCCATCTACCGACACATGGGCGGCAAGGACCTGACGGATGTCGTGGACGGCGGTAAATGGCTTACCGAGCAGCACGGGGTAGACAGCAAGCGTCTCGGCGTGTACGGTGGTTCCTACGGCGGTTTCATCACCTTTATGGCCATGTTCACCACGCCGGATGTCTTCGCATGCGGCGCGGCCCTGCGACCGGTTTCGGATTGGGCCCATTACAATCACTGGTACACGGCGCGCATCCTCAACACGCCGACGGTGGACCCGATCGCCTACCGCCGCAGCTCTCCCATCTACTTCGCGGAGGGCTTGAAGGGTAAGCTGTTGATGTGTCACGGCATGGTGGACAGCAACGTCCAATACCAGGACGTGGTGCGTTTGAGCCAGAAACTGATCGAACTGGGCAAAAAGGACTGGGAGTTGGCAAGCTACCCGGTAGAGCCCCATGGTTTCCGGACACCCTCGGGTTGGTACGATGAATACCGCCGCATCCATGAGTTGTTTACGGAAAACCTGAAATAGACAGCCGACGTCTCAGCGTCCCGTTACGTGGAGACGTCCGACTTTCGCCCTAAAAAGTCCAACAGCCCTTTTCCGCATTACCGAGCGAGCTCGATCGATGCCGAAAAGGGCTGTAAATTTTAAAATTTTCGTCTGGTACCAACGGTTTCCGTCAGCGCCTCTCAAGGAGGCCCAAGAACCTTTACAATGGTGTTAGAGGCGAACCATAAGGGACCGGGGAGGGAGATGCCGACCGAAAAACGGCCGGATCGAATCAGCTCAAGAACGGTCTTTCAAGCTTGCCGAGCATCGGATGATGATCGAATCGGGCGATGAACAGGCTTGAAAACCAATATTTGGGTTATCAGCATTTAGACATTAACAATAAGGCTTGCCACCCTTGGTTGGTCTCGGCTTGGGGCACCGGGCCGGCTGCTCCCGGTACCCGCCCGCCGGGATGATTACGGGCGAAGTGATTATGGTTACCGGCTAAACCGCCGCACGGACGCGCGCTCTTTCTCGCGGAGGCGTCTGGAATGCCTGGTGCAGGCTTTTGATCCATTCCGCGAAGGGCTCCATGTCTACCAGAAACAGGTTCATACGCTCATCCTTCCAAACGCCGTACTGCTCACGCGAGTGCGGGTTCTTCTTGGCCTGATGCCTGATCTGGCTCAATGAAAACGGTAGTTTGTTGCACACTTCGGCCAGCGGGAACCAACCTTCCTGCTTCAGCAATTCGTTGCCGTCCCATTCCGGGCGAACACGCTTGACCGGGTTTTTGAGGTTTTTGAGATAGAAAGGCCCGAATACCGAAAGACGCACAATCCAATGATTCCAGATCTTCCGTGCGCCGGTCAATTCATAACCGCGTCCGGGCCCCTGGGTCTTTTCAATACGATCGTGAGCCTTTTTGACGGCATCGCTGGTGATTCCCAAGATAGGTGCAACATCTTTAAGAAACGCCATGCCTTCCTGCTCCAATAATTCAGCTTCATCCCACTGAGGGCGAACCTCGATCAGGTTCATCTCGTCAGCTTGGAAGATGTCCATTTTTCCCATCCTCCTTAGTCCTGACCCCATCCCGCGATGATGGAAACAGGAATCCAGGTTTTATATCGAACTGACCGCGCAAGCCGGGGGTCGTGTTGAACTGACCGGTTCAATCCCACTGCCGCGCGGTTATTACTTGAACCATCGCTTTTTTCTTGCTCCCAATCCAGAATAATATTAAAATAATCGAATATTTGTGGTTTATTTACGGCTGGGAAACCAATCATGGGTAGACAGAACAAAGTCAACCATCTGTTTAAAGGGCTTCGTAAGAAAAAGGATTACACGGTTGCTGAAATCGTGGAGCGCGCTGAGAGACTCCAGATCCTTGAAATGGTTTATCCCGATACAGAAACTCCCTCACGCATAAGAAAAGCCAAACAACTGGTCCAAAGCCACATCAACGCACGCGGGATTCAAAGCCGCGGTCGACGCAATGACATGAAGGTCTACGCCGGCAGCAACTTCGTCAACCATGAAGACGCCATGGACGAGTGGGCGGAAAAGATCCGCAACGCGGCCATGGCGCGGTTTGCCGGCCGTTTTCGCGTATGGGCCCCCGCCCTGGCGGCGGTCTTTATTATGATATTTACCGGAATGTTCTGGATCTATCCCCAGCCGGACGGTCCGTTGGCTCAAGTCCGAGCACTTGAAAAAGCCGGCGACGTGGACGGTCTGCGGGCTTTCGATCGCATCAATCGCAAAGTCATTCCGGTGATTACGGAATCCGAGGCCGCTGAACTGGTTGCTCACGTTCAGCGGGTGCTCGGTCATAACTTGAATCTCAAGGTGAATATCGATACTTACGACCACCATCCCTTTCGGGAAAGCGTCGCCGCTTCGGTCAGCCGCCTGGATACTGAGATTCACGTCATCGATCTGGAGAAACTGAGAGCCGTATTCCCCTTTTTGAAAGATCCAACCTGGGTCTTTGCCGATGACCAGGGCCGCTACTTTCCGGTCCGGTTGGGCACCAATATCAAATTGGGGGGTGAAGTCGGCTATGTTACTTCGATCGATTCCCACTCCCTTGGCTATCGCCTGCAAAACGGTGCAAGCCGCATCTACGAACGACCTTTGGCGACATTTTTTGGCGCGGAAGAAACGCGACAAACCAAGTCCGTTATTTTTGGCACTCCCGAGGGTAATCTCGATGAATTGATTGCTTTTATCGGCAGGGAGCTTGGCAAACCGGTCATCAATGAAGCCCAATTCCCCGGTCAGGTCGTTGGATTTTTCCCCCCGGTTACAGATCTCGCCGACTTATTTGCCGAACTCATCGAGATCGGCGTTGAATACGACGGTGAAACCATTCGGATCGATGTCGAGCCGGAAATCAAAGTCCATATCGGCTTTTACCAGGATCGCATTATGTGGTCCATGGACCTCAATGTTCTTTTTGAGAAATTCGACGCTCTGGTCCCTCAACGCCTCGAAAGGCCGGCGTTCTCCCAGGAAAGGTATTGGTATTTCGGCCAGTCTTTTTATGACGTCTGCCGCCAAATCGGTATCCTACCGCGTATCGATGGGGCATCTATCTCCCTCGTAAGGTAGGGATTCAACCCCAATCTGTCAGCTATCGACCGCTATCGAGAGGAGACTAGTCATGAAGCGTTTCACGATGCTTGTCGTTATGGTATTGTTCTGTATGCATTTAAACTCTACAACAAATCAAACAAGACTCATGGGTTTTGAAGAAAACGGCACCCCGGAGTGCGGCCCGCCCACGGGGCCTTGTTACCAACCCCCCTACCCCAATTAACCAACTGAACCCCGGAAAGAAAAGACGGAAATTATGCTGCTTCTTTACCTCTGCTTCCTTAGTTATCAGATAGATCTTGAAACGTTCGACGCTGCCTTGTTCAGTAACATCGGCAGTTGGGAGCCTGGAAACCTCGCCGTCTTGGATGAGGGATTCCTGGTGACTGACCGCAAAAAGGTTTATCACTTCGATCACCAAGGACGTCAGATACAAACAGTCGAACCGGACTATGACCCCTATTCTATGTCGTTTGCCCTCGGCAGGCTTATCGTCAGTGGTGTCAAGAAAAAAGAGCGGAGGGCCTATAAGGTTACCGAAAGCTACAAGGACGGTATCCCTGTTCAAAGAAGCGATCATTTTTTTCGCAGCCTCCACCGCGTGGAGGACACCATCCTCGGGACCCAATTCAAGGATGAGTTCCGAAGAGGGAATTATCCACCGGTCTTTTATAAATTAGACCCTGAAACACTGGAAGCCGGCGAACCCAGGTTCAAGGTTCCCTTGGAGGTCGTTGAGGCCCCGGGGTACTCGAAAGCATTCTGGGTTGTCAACCGCGGGGACCTGTTGATTTTCATGGGACCCGCGGTCCCCCGACTCTACTTCTATACCGAATTGATTCGTCAAAAAGAGTTCCGACTCGGAGAATCCACCGAGGGCATAACCCCCTACCTGGATCTAAACCAGGATCGACCTCTCCGGCCGCCGAATGCGCCCTTGCCGGAACGCTTCACCTATGTCCCGGAAGCTCAGGTTCTTCTTAACGCCAAGCGTTTTCGTTATAGTGATAACCTGTTTTTCGGCAAGGTTGGTAACGGTTATGTGGTGTGTTTCGAAGTTCCGGACCGTCTGGACGGCATTTACATCGGCAATCATTTGGGAATTCAGTTCTTGGATGAGCGCTTCCAGCCCAGGGGCGGGGTGATCGAAAGATTCGGCCAGATCATGGGCGCCCACAACGGCAAGGTGTATGTCTTCTATCCCGGTGGTAAAAAGGAATATCTGGACCGCAACATCTCCGTAAGGGCGCACTACAACAACCCGGACGTGGACAGTATGGAGAGCCTGATTCAATTGATCAGCCGCTATCGCAAAGGCATTCCCCGCCGCTACACCCCCTATATCGAAATCATCGAGCCGCCGTCGTAAGCCCGCGCTTCTGTTATAATGCTTCGTGTTACTGAACCCGGCGGTAGGTCGGGTTGCTTAAGGGAGCGGGCCAATTGCGTGTTTTTGCCTTGTCGGATATCCACGTGGATTATCCGGTCAATATGACGTGGATAGCGAATCTTTCCGACTTCGATTATACTGACGCCGCGCTGATTCTTGCCGGCGACGCCACCCACCACATGTCCAAATTGGAAAAGGTGCTGACCATACTCCGCGCCAAGTTTGCCTCGGTTCATTTCGTACCCGGCAATCACGAGTTGTGGGTGCAACATTCCGACAGTCCCGACTCCATCGATAAGTTCAATCGCATCAATCAACTGTGCGCCCGGTTGGGAGTGCACACCCAGCCCGTGAAACTCGGCCGCGGGCCCTTTGCCGTCTGGCTTGTGCCCCTGTTCAGTTGGTACGTCAAACCGGAGGAGGGCGTGGGCCATACCTATGTTCCCAAGCCGGGTGAAGACCCCGAACTGCGCGCCTGGAGCGACAACTATTTTTGCAAATGGCCCGCCTTGGGGGAAAATTCCAACCCGGCAACCTGGTTCCTCAGTCTCAACCGGCCTCAACTCATTCGCGATTACGATGCGCCGGTCATCAGCTTCAGCCATTTTCTACCTCGCCGCGAACTGATCTTCTCCACACCGGAAGAGCGCAAGGCATGGCGCGGGCCCGTGGTGGACGCTCACCCTACCTTTAATTTCAGCATGGTCGCCGGCGACTCTCGCCTGGACGAACAGTTGCGCGCCATTAAGTCAAAGGTACATGTCTACGGGCACCAGCATCGCAACCGGTACCGCACTCTGGACGGTGTTCTCTACATTTCCCATTGCCTGGGCTACAACCGGGAGCGGGAAACCGGGTTCGTTTCCGGGATCGCCGGACCCCGCTTGATTTGGGCCAACGGTCGGCCTGCACGAGCCGACGGCAAAGCGGTTGCGGTCACCTCTTGCTGACCTCGTAATTTACTTAGCGCTATAAACTCCCCGACGGTTTGTTTTTTATTAAGCAAAGTAATTCATAGCCGATAACACCATGAAGGAAACATGGATATTGGAACTGTCCAACCCATGGTTCATGGTGAGGGAATCATGATACCGAAGTTTCTTCCCGTGCCCGTCCTACTGATCCTGATCCTTGGCGCCTGTTCGACCAAAGCACCCGATCCGGTTCGTATCGCCGTAAATCCCTGGCCCGGTTACGAGTTTCTTTTCCTGGCCCGGGAAAAAGGATACTTCGATGAACTCGGTGTCGAGGTGAAGCTGGTCGAACTGTCCTCCAACGGTGACGTACGCCGCGCTTTCGAACGTCACCAGGTAGATGTAAGCACCAGCACTCTCATTGACTTGCTGACTATTCGCGAATTGTCCAATCGCAAACCCCGGGCCTTTTTCGTTTGCGATTTCTCCAACGGCGCCGACGTCATCCTGGCCCGTAAGGACATCCCCGATATCGGCGCGATCAGGGGTAAACGCGTTGCCGCCGAACCGGCTTCCCTAGATCTGGTACACCTGGCCGGCGCCTTGGAAGTCGCCGGTTTGACCTTCAATGATATCGACCTGATCCCCATGTCCCAGCTCGAAATGGTGGACGCTTTTATCGAAGAACGCATCGATGCGGCGGTAACCTACACGCCCAACTCCTTTCGAATTCTCAAAACCGAACGGGCTCACGAGATTTTCAATACCAGCATGATTCCCGGGGTCATCGTGGATATCATGATCGCCGATGAGGATTTTCTACAAAAACGGAGCGAGGATTTGGCCCGAATCGTCGTCGCCTTTAACAAGGCCGTCGATTATTCACGCAGAAACCCCGATGAGACACACACCTTCATGGCTGCACGGGAAGGCGTTACCCTCGGCCAGTTCCGAGAGGCCCTGGCCGGAATGGAAATCGTCCCGCTCAGCCGTCAGAGGGAGTTTCTACTCCCGGGTGGACAACTGGAGCAATCCCTGCGACGCACCGGCAAGGTAATGCTGGAAGCCGGCATGATCAAACAGGAACATCATTTGGAAAACACGCTGACCTCCGCGGTGATTGAACTTGCCGATAAGTTATGAGAAGACAAATCTTCCATTTCAAACCAATCTATATCGAGTTGATGGCGCCGCTCGTTTTCATCGGCACGGTCGCCATTATTTTGGGTATCTGGGTTATCCATACGTCTTTTTCCTCCCGATTACAGCGACAGGCCGAGGCACGTGCGGAAGCTATCGTCAATGCCGTGGATTATGCCGCGGAAACGGTGGAGCAAAACAGGGAACTCAGACGCTTCGTGGAGGCCATGGGCGCGGAGCGGAATGTCAATCTGATCGTGGTCGCGGCGGGTAATCCTGCACGGGTCATTTCGGCGTCTCGCCAGGCCCTGGTCGGCAAGCCTGTCTCCCAACTACCGCGGAGGCAAGTGAGAGAAGTGCTGAACCGGGTTATGCAAAATCGAAGTATGGAATCCGACCGGCACACGGAACGAAAGGAGCTATGCTTTGCAGCGCCCTTGTGGATAAGCGAACCTCATTTGGAAAAAGGACTGGTGGGCGGGGCGGTCCTCGTGCTGATCGATACGCGCTACATCCGAGCCATGGTCAACTCCGCCACCTTACGGCTGGGCGCCCTGCTGATCGGCGTGTTGATCGTCCTCCTGGCAACGACCTACGCCCTGTTGCATCATTTGGTAGTCAAACCCGCCGGGACCATTGAGGAAACCATTCGCCGCAGGACGGCCGGTGATGAGAAGGCGTATGCACCTGTACATGCCGATGACGAGCTGGGTTCGGTAGCACTCACGCTCAACCGCCTCATGGATACCCTGGCTACCCAGAAACAACGCTTTGCGTCACTGGTCGCCAATCTGCCCGGCATCACCTATCGCATCGAGACCAAAAACGGCGTCTGGCGCACGACCTTTGTCAGCGATTCCGCCCTCGATATGATCGGCTACCCTCCCGAGGCTTTTACCGGCGGGGAACTGACGCTTGGTTCCCTTATCCACCCGGAGGACAGGGAGCGGGCTCAAGAGATCCTGGATACCGCGCGCGACCGCCGGGAATCTTGGGAGCGGGAGTACCGATTGATTCATCGGGACGGACGGGAGCTTTGGATCTATGAACGCGGCCAATGCCTGACCGGCCGAGAGGGCCGAGCGATATCCCTGGAAGGCTTCCTATTCAATATCACCAGTCGTAAACAGGTAGAATCCCTGGTCCTGCGCTCCAAGGAGGAGGCTGAGGCCGGAACCCGCGCCAAAAGCGAATTCCTGGCTACCATGAGTCACGAGATTCGCACCCCCATGAACGGGATCCTGGGCATGACCCACCTGTTGATGGACACCGAGCTCAACGACGAACAGCGGCAGTGTGCGTCCACCATTCTTACCTCCGGCGAGTCTTTACTCAATATCATCAACGACATCTTGGATTTCTCCAAAATCGAAGCCGGGAAACTGAGTATCGAACCCATCCCCTTCGATTTACAGGTGGCCATCTCCGAGGTGACCGAGTTGCTGGGTAACCGCATTCGGGAAAAGGGGTTGGAGCTGGTGGTTGATTATCATGATGACGCGCCGCGCTACCTGATCGGTGATGCCGGCCGCATCCGCCAGATCCTGATGAACCTGCTCAGCAACGCGGTCAAATTCACCGAAACCGGCTACATCTGTATCCAGGTAAACTGCGACAAAAAGACGACCGGCCGGGCTTCCATCAAACTGGCCGTGGAAGATACGGGCATCGGCATCCCCGAGGAAGCCCAATCCAGACTGTTCAGCACTTTCATCCAAGCCGACTCTTCCACCGCGCGCCGCTTCGGCGGAACCGGATTGGGCCTGGCCATTTGTAAACAGTTGACCGGCTTGATGGGCGGTGAAATCGGCATGGAAAGTGTCCAGGACGTAGGCTCTACCTTCTGGTTCTCGCTTAGGCTGGAGGTCGCGCCAGACCCCCCGACCGCGTGGGAGGGAAAACACGACTTGCGAGGCGTTCGCGTCCTGATTGTAGAGGACAACGAAATCCATGCCAAAATCACGACCGCGCTCTGCCGAAAGCTGCACATGGAAGTACTGGTTGCGAACTCGGGCGCTTCGGCCCTGAAAACCTTGGAAGAGGCCGCGCGCCTCGGCAACCCCGTACAAATGGCCCTGATCGATTTGCAAATGCCGCAAATGGACGGAGCAACCCTGGGCCGCACCATCAAGGAAAACCCCGATCTCGAGAATACCGCCTTGATTCTGATGACCGTCTTCGGGCGCCGCGGCGATACACGGCGACTCCGGAATGACGGTTTTGCGGCCTATCTGGTCAAACCCTTACAGCCCGGCATCTTCGAGGATATCCTGAGCATGGTGTGGAACGCCCATCTGGAAAAAGCGCCTCTGTCCGGCCTGATCACCCGGCACACGGTGGCCGAATCCAAGGCCGTGGGTAAGAAGAGAAACGATAAAACAACACCGTTTGACAGCCACGTCCTGCTTGCCGAGGACAACCTGATCAACCAGAAGGTCGCCGTCAAAATGTTGAGCAAACTGGGCTGCCGCGTCACCGTTGCCGGCGATGGACAAGAAGCCTTGGATCTCCTACCCCAAGGACCTTTCGATTTGATCCTGATGGACTGCCAAATGCCCGAATTGGATGGTTACGAAACGACGGTCCATATCCGTAGAGATCGGGAGCACTGGGGCGATATTCCGATTATCGCCATGACCGCCAACGTTATTGAAGGCGACAAGGAACGCTGCATGGCCATAGGCATGGATGACTACATTCGCAAACCGGTTTCCCCTGAAACCCTTCGCGAAGTCCTGGGTCGTTTCCTGGAAAAGGGCGTGCAAATCTAGAAACCGAGGGTGACGACCGCTGAGATGATCCTTCAAACCGCGCCTTTGGTGATTCCCACCCTTGGGTCATACGGCATGACTGGTGTAAGATGCAGCTGGAACGATGCCTGGAGCAATCACCCATGCCGCGACTCAGAATTCAGGAACGAAATGAATGGCGGGATATCACCATCCAAGGACCTCGCTTTACCATCGGCCGGGCCCGGGAATGCGATCACCATATCGATTCGGGGTATATTTCTCGTCGGCACTGCGAAATCTTCTATGATGAAGGAGATTGGCATATCCGCGATTTCGGCAGTACGTTGGGCACCGAGGTCAACGGCGAGCTGATCGAGACGAGTCCCCTGGAATTCGGCGATACCGTCAAGCTGGCCGGGAAGATCGATGCGGTCTTTATGGCGGATATCCAGGTTGCCAACACCGAAACTTTACGCGTGGTGCAGCCCGATGTCCATCACGAGGGCGAACGCTTGCTTGCCATGAACAGTTCTTCGCCGCACCGCTCTTATGATTTGAAGGAAAACCTGATTCGCGTGGGCCGGGATGAAACCAATAATATTCACCTGCCGGCCGACACTATTTCCAGCTTTCACGCCGAATTGACCAAAGAATCGGGCAAATGGGTTCTGCGCGATCTGCAAAGCGGCAACGGCACCTTCGTCAACGATAACCGCATCCACCACCATATATTGCAACCCGGCGACCTGATTCGCTTCGACCACATCGTGTTTCGTTATGAAGATGTCCACTTCAAAGTGGATAAACACGGAACCAGGGTTCGAGGCGACCTTTTAGCCGAGCCGGAACCCGAGGCGCCGCGCGTGGCGGTCAGTCAGATGACATTCCTGCCCGATACCGCCATCGAAACGCCTAGCAAGCGACTGCGTCGCGGCCCCCCAAAACGCGGCGGTAAATTCCTATTGGTTTTCGTCCTTCTCCTGACCGTCATCATCCTGGCCGGGTTGGGTTACGGCGGCTGGTTATTGTTGCAGCGGTACGTCTTCCAGCCGGAGGCCGGTTTAAGCGTCCCCGCGGATGCACCGCCGCAGAAGGAATAGGTAAAACCCTGGTAATAGGTGTTCAACCGGGGCCATGCATGTGATAGGTTTGTGTTAAAGACATGCCGCGGGAGGATTATCATGAAACGATCACAATGGTTCTATCGATCCCCGATCTGCCTGCTTCTCTTACCGCTGCTCATTTCTACAGCCTGTCAGCCCCGGCGCGCCGACCCCCGGGAGTTGGAACTGCGCCGCTCCTACAAAAACTACCTGGCCGCTTTGGAAGAGCTGCATTACGAGGGGCTGTTGCAATACGTCTACTTCCCCGGGGTCAAGTCTCGGGAGTACCGCACCCACGTCAAAAACCTGCAAATCGATTACCTGGAACGGGTGGCCGAGGGCAAGCCCGTCGAGTTCGATGAGCAGGGCGTAGTGCTTTCCCGCTTTCTACGCCTGAAATACTACAACTACAGCGTTGAAGAAATTCGGGATATCAACGATACCGACACACGCATGCGGATCAGTCTGCACTTCAACTTTGACCACATGTTGCAAGCCGCCGATTACGAGGAGGGGACCAAGGTCTACCTGCCCGGCTCGCCTCTTGGCACCGTCAGCCTTTACACCGAAGGCGGCGCCAATGAGATTCCCCGCACCCAGCTGAAATATATCGAAATCGACGTGGTCTTGCGGCGAACCAATCACGAGGGTTATTACCAGGTCCGTCGCCTTACCCCGGTTCGCAACAGCGAGGAGTTCGAGAACTCTAACCTGGGTTGACGGGCAGGCAATCGTCACAACGAATCAGCACGTACAAACCGCCCGAGCCGATCTCACGGCCGGCGAGCACGGTGGGATTGAACTCGGGATAGGCCTCGCGATACTCCTCCAGGAACTCTTGCCGCAGGATGACATAAGCGTGCGGATGCTCGCGCTGGAATTCGATGAGGTTCGGCAGGCCGTATAGCTTGGGATTCTTGCCGTCCAGCTTCAAGGGCGCCAGTTCTACGATATGCCGGTCGCCGTAAAAGCGGAACCCGGATCGATAAGCGACCATGGCCAATAAGGGCTCTTCCGTTCCGGTATCCTCGGCCAAAATGGTGGACACGGTTTCCATGAAGGGGCGCCGGCTGCGCGAGGGTTCGGCCCAAGGCATGGCGGTCAGATAGAGAAAACTCGCCGCCACCAGCATGGCCGCGATGATACCCGGCAGGAAGCGCACGGGTTTCGGGCGGAACAGTTGAACCAGGGCATAGAGGCCGGCAAGAGTGATCGAACCTCCGACCGACGCTCCGATAAACATGGGGAAGGTGCTCAAGTCGTATTTGACCGGGAACAATTCCAGCGAGAGCGTGGTCAATGCAACCCCGGTCAGGATGAGAACGAGAGGAGGAACGGCCCAAACCAGACGCATTTTTTTGGAAATGCCCGCAATAATGGCGGTTTTCATGTAATCGGCCACCAACCAGGCGGCAAAGGGATAGAGCGGCACGATGTACAGGTTGCGTTTGCCCTTGGACAAGCTGAAGAAGAAGAGCACCCACACGACCACGGCCCAGCAGAACCGCTGCTTGTCACTCAAAATCGCTCGGCGGGCTTTCGTCCAGGGCGCCGCGGCCAACAGTAGAGGCCACCAGGGTAGGAAATCGGTGAGCATGCTCTTCAAGTAATACCAGGGCGGGCGGTAATGATGCCATGGATTGACAAAACGGACCAGGGTTTGTTTGAAGAGCAGGTTGTAGAGATAATCCCATTGGTCCCTCAGCCATACTTCCACCGCCAGGCCCGATAACCATACCAACGGCGGCAACAGGCTCCACAGCATGGCTTGCCACGGGTATTGCCGCCAGGTTCGTTTCCCGGTGAAAAGGGCATAGACGGCCATGGCGCCCATGGGAATGACCATCGCCACGGGTCCCTTGGCCAGAATGCCCAAGCCCATGAGAATGCCCATGGTGCGGACCCGGCGACGCCCGCCGGTCATGGCCTCGAAACCCAGGATGGAGGCCCAGGTGGTGAACAAACAGAGCAACATGTCGATCTGGGCCATATGCGCTTGAAAGAAGAAACGGAAGACCGAGATCAAGACCAGCGGGGCCATCAGGGCCAGGGCGGTCCTGCGGCCGCTCCAGCGCGCCAGCAATAACAGCACGCCCAAGGCGGCAAGGGCAGAGGGCAAGCGGGAACTGAACGGAGTGACCTCACCCCCTGTCAGATAGGAAAAGCCGGCAATGCTCCAAAAGAAAAGCGGCGGCTTGTCGGGGTAGGGCCGCTCGTTGCGGTGGGGCAGCAGCCAATTCCCGTTTTCCATCATTTCTCGGGCCACCAGGCCGAACCGTGGTTCATCCGGGGCGGACAGATCATAGCCGCCCAAACCTACAAAGAGGAACCAGGCAATCACCAGCCAACCGGCGACGATTGTGCGGTTCCCGGGATTATCGGGATTCATCGAGAGGCAGCCTTCCTATGGATCAACATGATATTCCGACCGTAATTGGCAATGCCGATGGTCTGCCCCATCATGAAGACGGGGTCGTGCCGATGAACGGCATAGATCATAATCAAAACGCCGCCTGCCAGACTGATGTACCAAAAAGCAAGGGGCACATGACTCTCCTTGCGTTTTTCAGAGGCAATCCATTGCACGACCCATCGTGAAAAGAATAATGCTTGACCCGCAAAACCCAGGAGGGCCCAGGGGCTTTCCAAAATCACCAGGAAACTGGCGTACCATTCCTGCATGCCGCTCATCTCCTTGTCGGTTCGGGCCGACGGTCACCGAGCCTGTTCAAGTAGTGCCGGGAGACTGCTCAACCATGGGATTGGCGACGACCCGTCTCCGCGAAGCCTGTTCACCGGGTGCATCCTTCAGGGGGACGATCTCATAGCGTAATCCGCGTGTTTTCATCCAACGAACCGCGAGCAGGTCTTTGAAAGACTTGAACAACCGATTCCAAACACCGTATTTCGATTCCCCGGCAAAGCGAGGATGGTGGCTTACGGGAACTTCAACAATGCGAAAGCCTTCCATTTTAACCAGAGTGGGCAGGAAGCGATGCATGCCCTCGAACAGGCGGATATTTTGGAAGCATTCCGCCCGGAACAACTTCAGACTGCAACCGGTATCGGTAATGTTGTCACCTGACAGGCGATTGCGAACCCAATTGGCCAGTCGGGAAGAAATGCGTCGAATAAAGTTGTCGCGGCGCTTGACCCGAACGCCGCAGACCGCGCCGATATCGTCGGAAAGGTGCTCCAGCAGCAGGGGAATATCGGCGGGATCGTTTTGCAGATCTGCATCCATGGTCACCAACAGCCGGCCCTTCGCGTTGCGAATACCCGCGTCGAAGGCGGCCGTCTGGCCCTGGTTGCATTTGAAGTGGAGCGGTCGGAAGCGAGGATCGTCAGAGGCGATGGACTCCAAAATGATACCGGAATCGTCCACGGAGCCGTCGTTGACACACATGGCTTCCCAGGTGGTGTCTCCCAGTTTCCCCATTGCCTCTCGAATTTTCTCCGCCAACCTATGCAAGTTATCCCTTTCATTATAGATAGGGAGAATAATACTGATATCCATTGACTCAACCCAACCCGTGATAGGGTATGTACCGGCTTCTGGCACCCGAAGAGTATAGCACTTTCCGGCCAGGGGCCGTTTAGAATCACCAGTTTCAAACGTTACCAATAAATAAACTGAATATTTCGTTGGCAAGCAAGCGGCCGCGCGCACTCAATCGAAGTCTTCCCCCTCCTATCACTAACAGATTCCGATAGGGCTCGTGTGACAGTAGGGCAACCTCTTCCACGGTCAGCAGGTCCGTTTCCACCCCGGCGGACAGTCTCAAGCCCTGGATAATCCGCTCCTGGCGCAATCTTTCCGCCGTCCAGTGCTCTTCCGAAATCACCCCGCGTCCCTGTTCTTCAACCAGTCGGCAGTAATCGGCCAGGCGAGGATGGTTTGCAGTGGCCGTCGCCCCTACCTGACCGTGCGCGGCGGGACCGATACCCAGGTAATCGCCGCGCTGCCAATAGACCAGGTTGTGACGGCAGGCGAAACCCGGCTTGCAGAAATTGCTGATTTCATAGTGCTCGAAACCCGCCGCGCCCAGCCTCTCGCAAACCATGTCGTAGAAATCGGCCTGGGTGTCCTCGTCGGGACGCGGCGCTTCAGTCAACTTGTCCAACGGTGTGGGCAGATCGGTTTCCAGCATGTAAAGGGCCACGTGCTGCGGGGCGATCGCTTGAATCAGGTCCAGGTCGCGACGTAGGGTCGCCGTGGTTTGAAAGGGCAGGCCCAGAATCAGGTCCAGCGAGACTCCCTTGGAGAAACGAGGCGCCGATTTCAATACGGCCATGGCGCGGGCGCCGTCGTGCGGCCGTTTGATCGCCTCCAGACTCGCATCGTGAAAGGTCTGCACACCGAAGGAAACCCGGTTCACGCCCATATCCCGGAGAGCCTGAAGGAAAACCGGGTCACCGTCCTCGGGATTCACCTCGACCGATATTTCACAATCGCCGGTTAAGTTGAACGCCCTCCTCACGGCCGTCATCAGACCGCCCAGATGCGTGGCTCCCAAACGAGAAGGCGTGCCGCCGCCGAAAAAGACGGAACTCACCGGTCGGCGGCCGTAACGGCCCGCGTAGGTTTGCAACTCTCGGGTCACCGCCTGCAAATACCGCCGGATAAAGGGCGCCCGATCGGTCCGGGGATGAAAGACCTTGATGTCGAAATGACAGTAGGCGCAACGCTGCCCGCAAAAGGGGACGTGAATATAAACAGCCAGGGGTTCAGACAATCCAACCTCCATCGTACCCATGAAAGTTCACGTCTGCCAATATGCTAGCAGGAATACCACCGATGTGGTAAAGTGCAGGATGAAAGGGCCCGATATTTCCTTTTGGAAAGAAATGGGTTATGTTGGTCGCACAACAGCGCCGCTAGAGCGGGGCGGCCACGACCGGAGGATTGAAATGACCGAGGTTTTGAATGTTTACTGGGAATACGAACTGTTTGTAGACGGTCGGTGGGAAGTGGCCAGCGCCTCCGGGCAGAACCCGCACCAATACGGTAGCCGCGAAGAGTTGATGAACATTTTGAAGATCATCCACCCGGGCGAAAAGGTCCGCCTGCTGCGCATCGAAGAGGTCGTGATTCCACGAGAAGACTGACCGCCGTATGCCCGGGATCGGTCTCGTAGGCCCCACAATTGAAGAAATCGTTGATTTCGGCGGAAATTTTCTCATGAACCTCTTCATAAGATGATTTCCCTCTATTTACTCTACACCCCCATAGAAACCTTTGATACCACGAGTCAGGCTTTCTCTTGGAATCGACAAACGACTTTGACGGGTTCCTGCCCTGCCGTTTCCGACTGGTTCTGGTGGTTGACATGAATCCCAAGAATCACCTAAGATAGGCGGTGTCCTTAGCATTCTTAAACGGCAAAGAAAAACGGGAGCCCCGCCATGAAATATATCCTTCCAGCTTTGCTTCTCTTATTGATCGTGGGTTGCGGCCCGCGAAAGTCCGCCAATGTTCATGTCCTCAGCCTTCCGGAGACCAACCAGGGCCGAGCTTTACCCCTGCACGTGATCCCCGTGGATGACAGCCTGCGCACCCGGTTGGAGGTGATGAGCGCCGAGGATTGGTTCCTCAGCGACGATGTCAAAACTCTTTCCGGTATCCAGAAGAAGGTGATTCGCGGCGCCCAGAACGAAGTCATGAGAGTTGAGCGCGCCAACAACAAAAACGATTTTCTGGTCGTGGTCGATTTTGCCGAAGTGGAAGGGTCCGCATCGCAAAAGTTGATCATCGGCGATCGCTATTACAAGGCCAAAGATATCTATGTGCTGGTGAGCCGCGACCATATCAGAATCATCACCAAAAAAGAATACGAAGACCTCAAACGCTGAGGGAGCCGCATGGCCGCAAAAAATATCGCCTGGACAGAGGGCCAGTTCATTCACCCTCATCACTTTCAACAGGGTTTCCTGGAGATGCAGGAGCAGGTTGAGTCGCTGATCGGCGACTTTCTACCTCATGCCTACGGCATCGCGCATCTGGATTTCTCCGAAAGCGACTGTGAGAACGAAACCTTTCTCATCAACCAGATCGACTGTCGCTTTCCCTCGGGCGCCCGTTTGACCTATCCCGGCAATGCACAGATTGCCTCCAGGGAATTCGGCGAGCAGCTCAACCAACAAAAGGGTTATCTGATCGTCTATCTGGGTTTGCCGAAGCTGCATACCGAGGAAGCGAACTGCAAACGTTACAACAAGGAGGCGCGGGGCGGTCATCGTTATCGCTATATTTCCCGTGCTGAATCCGTTTACGATATGGCCGAGGGCGGTACGCCCCGTGAAATCGAAATCCAGCAATACAATGCCAAAATCCTTTTCGAGAGCGAGTCTACCTTCGGTTACGAGGTCATTCCCATTGCGGCCGTTTCTCGTTCCGGCCAGTTCGGCGCTGTTCCCAAACCGGACCGGGACTTCATCCCACCCTGCATAAAGGTAGACGCCTCGCCCATGCTTTTGCGTATCATGCGCGAACTGGGTAATCGGCTGGACTCCAAGAATCGGGCGTTGCGCGAATATTGGAAGACCAAAACCGCGGCACGATCAGCCAAGGCTATCGACGGCTTCAAAATCCAGTCGGTAGCCGTTGCGGCCAACAGCTTTTCCCAGTTGGCAAGTACGCGCCGCCTGCATCCGTTTGTCCTCTATACCCGGATTGCCGAGATCATCGGTATGTTGTCCTTGGAGACCGATCGGGACGACCTGGTAGAAGTGCCCCAATACGATCACGATGCCTTGGGCAAGTGCTTTAAAAAGGCCCACGCCAATCTGGACGCCATCCTGGCTCTGCTGGAAGATAAAGACCACGAATCGCGGGTTTTCGAACTTTCGGGCGATATGTTGGTCTGCGATATGGAAAAAGACTGGTTCCAGGAGCGCTACGACGCCTATATCTGCTTTGAAACCGAGATGCATGAGGAGGATGTCAAAACCAGGGTTCTGGGCCTGAAGGTTGCCTCGGAAAACGTCATTCCCATCCTCAATAAGCGCCGTATTCGCGGTATGGATCTCGGCGACCCCGCTCGTTATATTCCCAATCTGCCTCCCAAACCCAATCATCATTATTTTAAATTGCCCAGGGACAGAACCTATTATCCCAAGTTAGTGGAACACCCCATCCTGGCTATTTGGGGCGAGCATGGCTTTGCCGATTTGGTGACCCTGTACCTGGTCGAACGCGACACTTAAGGATATCCGCATGGAGCTCAAAGAATTGACG
>JASJCB010000216.1 GCA_030066195.1 Acidobacteriota bacterium | reverse complement strand
TGATAGGCGGCACGATAACTGATAGAAAATCTGGTGAAAATGTGCAAATTATTCGAGGTTTAGGGTGAGAGCCCCCTCACGAAATTTGCCGATTCCAAAGAGGACTCTCTTGCCAATCCAAAAATATGGCGGAGTCCATGCTATCAGAGCTTGTTCTAAAAGTGGCACTTTATGAGACGCTTTACACGATTGACCAGACATTGGCCGATGCCTTGAGAGTCAAAGGTTGTCCTCGTGCCAATTGTAACGGTCGCTTACATCAAGCAAATTATTCTAGAAAACCCCGGGGTGGCCCGGATGAAATCGGCGATGCAATGCTGATTCGCCTGAGCTTTTGCTGTTCGAGAGAGGGGTGTCGCCGGCGAGCCACGCCGCCGTCGGTCTTGTTCATGGACAGACGCGTTTATTGGCGGACCGTGGTGGTGATCACGGCAGCCCTGCTTCAGGAACGACAGGCCGAGCACAGCATGGGCAAGCTTACTCGGAGCTTTGGTATGGCCCGGAAGACTTTGAAGCGATGGATGGCCTACTTCGGTGAGGTGTTCCCCGGCAGTCAGGTGTGGCAAAGATTGCGGGGCCGAGTATCGGCTGACATCAGAAACGGGTTTCTCCCTAAAGATCTCTTGGATCATTTTTTGATGGGCAAGTCGCTGGAACAGGGGTTAGTCGGGGTCACGGCGTGCTTGAAATTCCTGGCAAATGGGCACGATTTTTGAGGCTCATCGGCCACCCGCAGAAGTTGGCCCGTTCCGTCGGAATGGGCAGTTGTGGTTCCCTGTCTTAATCAGGACTTGGAGGCAGAATCATCCAAGAACCTGCGATTAGGATAGGGAGGAAACTCGGATTGAAGCAAAAAAGCAAAAAGAAGATATTGAGTTGGGCAGAGCTGCGTTTTTCGATCATAGGGAGGCTACTGGCGACCGGTCCTGAAGCGGGAAGCACGCTGTCAGCGGAATTCGAAAGACTGGCGGGTGCCTGTTACCGGCATCCCAGTAAGGACGCCTATGTGACCTTCGGCGCGTCAACAATCGAGCGCTGGTATTATCAGGCGCTCAAATCGGAAGACCCCGTGCAAGCGCTTGGCCGCAAGTCTCGAGAAGATCTCGGGAAGACACGGGTTTGGATGCCCGCGCTGCTGCAGGCCCTGGAACATCAATATCGAAACTATCAACACTGGAGCTACAAGCTGCATGCCGATAATCTGGCCGCCTTGGCGAAAGAAAAGCCGGAGTTAGGTGATGTGCCGTCGTATACCACCATTCGTCGTATCATGAAGAGGAAGGGTTGGGTCAAGAGGAAGAGGATCAAGCAAACGGCAGGACAAGCCAAGGCGGCTCAGCGCTTGGAAACGCGCGAGGTCCGAAGCTATGAGATCAGCTATGTCCATGGCCTGTGGCATTTGGATTTTCATCAGGGAAGTCTTCGCGTGATCGATGCCGCGGGTCAATGGCATACCCCCATCGCGCTGTGCATTTTGGACGACCACTCTCGATTGTGTTGCCATATCCAATGGTATCTCAATGAAACGACGCCGTGCCTGTTACACGGGCTGCAACAGGCATTGTTCAAACGGGGATTGCCGCGAAGCTTGATGACTGACAACGGGGCGGCCATGGTGGCCGAGGAAACGCGCAGGGGCCTTGGGAAACTGGGTATCCAACACGAAAAGACCCTACCCTACAGCCCCTACCAAAATGGAAAACAAGAAGCCTTTTGGGTCCAGTTGGAAGGTCGTTTCCTGGCCATGCTCACCCGTGTAGAAGCCTTGACACTCGATGAGCTGAATCGGACTTGCCAGGCCTGGGTTGAGATGGAATACAATCGCGGCGAGCATTCCGAAATCAAGATGTCGCCGTTGACTCGCCTCATGGAAGGGCGAAATGTCTCGCGGAAAGCGCCCGAGCGCGACGTCATGGACTATGCGTTCACCCGTGCCGACAACCGCCTGCAACGGCGCAGTGACGGGACCTTGAGCTTGGAGGGTGTGCGTTTCGAAGTACCGGCCCGTTTTCGCCATTTTCAACGGCTTTCCGTCCGTTACCGGTCTTGGGACCTCAGCAGTGCTTATCTGGCAGATCCCCAGACCGATGACCTCTTGTCGGTGATTTATCCACAGGACAAGGAAAAAAATTCCGATGGGTCGCGGCGATTTGTCTCTCCTTGTGCCGCCCTTCCCGAACCCCTCCAGGCGCCTGATGATGCCGACCCCTATCCCCCCATGCTGCGAGAGCTCATGCGCAACTACGCGGCAACCGGTCTACTCCCCGCCTACCTGCCCTACAACCGAGATCAACAGGAGAGCGATCATGAAAAATAAGCAGCTGCTGGCTCTCTATGGCCTGAAATGGAACCCCTTCCATGCCAATATTCCTCTTGACGGGCTGTGGTCCCCACCCGCGTTGGACTCCTTCCTCTACCGCGTGGAAAACCTGGTCATGGACGGGGGCTATGCCCTGATTTCCGGTGAACCGGGCCTGGGCAAGTCCAAGAGTCTGCAACTCCTCGCCCATCGCCTTTCCAACATCGAGGATGTGGTGGTGGGGGTGATGCAAAGGCCCCAGAGCTCTCTGGGCGACTTCTACCGGGAAATGGGTGATGTCTTTGGCGTCAAGCTCTCCCCGGCCAATCGCTACGGAGGCTTCAAGGCCTTGCGGGAGCGGTGGCAGGAGCACATTCAAACCACGCTTTTTCGACCGGTTCTCCTGGTGGATGAAGCACAGGAAGTTGCCTCGGTATGCCTTAATGAAATCCGCCTTCTGGGCAGCGCCCATTTTGATTCCAAGTGTTTGCTGACCACGGTTTTATGCGGAGATACACGTTTACCCGAACGGTTTCGTGCCAGTAGCCTGGTTTCCTTGGGTAGCCGCATCCAACATCGCCTGATGATCCAGCCTTACGATAAGGATACGCTCAGGAGCTATCTCGAGACCGTCCTCGACAAGGCAGGGTCCTCCCATTTAATGACGCCCGCTTTGATCGATGCCTTGGTCACGCATTGCTCCGGCAATCTTCGTCTCCTCAATAATTTAGCCGCCGAGGTTCTCGCCGAGGCCGCCGACAGGGATCTTTCCCAGTTGGACGAAAAGCTCTTTCTCGAACTCTATTCACGCCAGCTTTCGCCAACGCCCAAGCGGGCAAGGAGGTCGTGATGGACACCGATGATTTGTTCAAGATTTCCCGCTTGCTTGAGCTCCTCGATGAAGTGATGCCCGTATTGGTTCGTTACCACCGGGAGGCCCTTCCTCACATACTGGAACATGAGCGTGCCTTCGACCATCACCGTCAAATGAGTTTACCGTTGCACGAGCCCGAGCAAGCTATATCTTGCTCTGACTTCTCGGAGGTCCTATGAGAGCACCATCCATCAGGCCGGTCGGCTCACTGCTCGACTGGTTTCTCGATACCGGCGTCTCACACTTCGATCTCGCGATCCAACGCCGTGATCATGCAGGGTTGGCCCAAGACTTCCTCGCCCCATCTTCGACCCATGCTCAGCAACTTGAGAGCACGGGCGTCCAACGTCGTCTTCCCTGGCTCTGTGCGGAGAATGCCCGCGGTGGCGACGTTTATTTCCGCCCCTTCCGCCATGGCGCCTGGCCGGTGGTCTTCCTTGACGATCTTCCGATCGCGATAGCGATCAGGATCGCCGGTAAATACCGCGCCGCCGTGGTGGAAACAAGCTCAGGGAACGCCCATCTCTGGCTCGCCACCACCTTACCGCTCAACGAGGCCCAACGCGCCGGTGTCCAGCGGGACCTGGTCACCAGGTTGCAGGGGGCAGCAGATCCTGGCTCGATCTCCGGCGATCATTGGGGGCGTCTTCCCGGCTTTCGAAACCACAAACCTAACCGGGGGTGCTGGGTGAATCTACACAGCTGCACCCATGCCCGACCTTATCTTCCGACCCTCCCAGTAACGCCTCACCCTGTGACAACGACCCGCTCGAGTCCGCGCCGCGAGCATACCAAGCCCGATATGAGCCGTTTGGAGTGGGGCTGGGTTCTGGGATGTTTGGAGCACGGGTGGCCGGCCACTTGGGTCCAGGAAACCCTGATCGAGCGGGCACGACACCGCAGAGGGCAGGCGGATGCGATCCGCTACGCACGCTACACGGTGGGGAAAGCCTGCCGGCTCAAGGGGCTTCACGAGCCTCATCGGGGTGGTTCATGACCAAAAACCGGGTCTTCGGACTACGACTCGACCTTCGCCAGGCCTGGGCATGGAAGCGGCTGGGCCAAGATGGCATTCGCAACCTTATCGCGCCCAGGGGGATATGCGTTCAATGCAGCAACCGAAAGGCTGAGACCAACACCCGTAACGGATGGTTTTGTTACCCCTGCCAGGACCTGCTCGACCAGAGCAGCCTGCTTCCATCCGACGAGACGACGCTGCTGGCTCAGCAGAACCAGGACCTGCTCACCCAAATCAAGCGCTTGAATGCCCAGATCAAGTCAGGGAAGACCTTTGCGCACAACCGCTCGGAGCACCAACTGACGCTCTTCGCCAATCCCTAGCTGTTAACACTTTGTTAACACCCATGCCCAGCTTCGTATCTCACGAACGCTGGGCGTGCGTGTTTTGAGCAGGGAATCTTACCTCGTCGTTCCACTTTTCCATCTCTACCCAAGGGGGACCCGTGGTTCAATATCACTGACAGGCTTTTGACGAAGTCTCACTCATTTATTGCGACCACGGAACTATCATTTATCGATCCCCTGCTCAGAGGGACCACAGGAGCCGGCTGCGGATTCACCTCAGGAGGAAAAGGCAGAGGAAGCCTTGAATTTGTCCAAAATGAATTGCCCAGTTTGCCAAAAAGGTAAGCTGGTCTATATTCGCCCATTTTCAAACGATCTCCGGCACCTGGTAATAAAGGCTACGTGGGACACCTCCTAGCCGATTATTCTTGCTCCAAACTCATCAATCAACACCCAATTTCAGTAGTCCATAAACTGACAGGAGAGAACTGTCCCTGATGCCAATTTCGCCAATTTCGCCGAACCCAAATGGCGCAAATCACCGAGGCAACGCGCCGGAGGAACTCCCTGAAAGCCCGGCATTCCATTCGAAGTGCCGACTGAATTAAAAATCCCGGCAGGGGGTATATAGAAAATTCATAGGGGTTGGCTCAGTAGGTTTAGTCCAACAGGTTTTATCTCCTGCGCGGCGGGGCTTACGTCAACTTACCGAGACTTGATTCGCGCAGAAGATAAAAGCCTATGCATTATGTGACGAAACCGATTATGTGTTGCTGGGTCAAATCCAACCAGTCGACGCCTTAATCGCCAGTCGGTTGCGTCTGAACTCCCCGAAGTTCACACAACATAATTTCCAGGCTGTAGCCTCTACCTAGGGCTTTGCCCTTAATTTGAAACCTGGAGGCTTATCATGCTCGGAAACTTCTTTCTTCTGGCCGGCACCTTGGACCGCCTTCAAGTTGGCCCGGTTGCTCCGCTGCTTGATTCATTCAGTGATTGGTTGGCCGATTATGGATACTCTCACAACTACATTTGTAACCTGCTCACCTGGGTAAGCCGGTGGAGTCAATACCTTGCCGACCAGGGCGTCTCTTCGATTCAGGAACTGACCATCGATCTGGTCGAAGGGTTTTCTGATGTGTGCCACAATTATTCCCGCATGCAGCATCCCAAAACTATGATCATGGCTGTTCACCGGTTCCAGAAGTATCTTGAAGAGAATGAGATCCTCATGATACAGGCGCAGCCTCGACGCCAAATTGTTCGCGAGTATCTGGATTGGATGGGCAACACGAAAAACGCATCAACCTCCACTTTGGAAATACGGGAGCGTTATCTCAACCTCTTCCTGGATCAACTGGAGGAACTCCATGTGGCGGTCAAAGATCTGACCTCCCAACAACTCATCGCCTACTTCCTGGATTACTCGCAAACCCATGGCATTGGCGCACGTCGCTCAATGCAAGCAACATTACGGACATTTTTCCGCTTTTGCCTGTCGGGCAACTATTTGAATCAGGATCCGGGCCTGGTTTTGCCAACGCCGAAGGACTATCGACAGGCTAAAGTTCCCAAAGGCATCGAGGCCGACCATGCCCAAAACCTGATCGCCTCAGTTGGGCTGGAAACAAAGGTCGATTTGCGGGACCGGGCGATTCTCCAACTTCTCACCACCTATGGTGTTCGGGGAGGCCAGGTCTGTCTCCTGAAACTCGGCGATATTGATTGGCGCCGGGCCACGATTCGCTTTCCTGCTCATAAGAGAGGCCTGAGCGTGAGCCAACCCCTGACTGATGATGTCGGCGAATGTCTTCTGAAATACCTACTGGAAGGCAGGCCACAAACCAAGGTCCCCGAAGTCTTCCTCACTGGAAAAGCGCCCTACAAGCCGATGACACGCCACACCCTATCGAGTATGATCCGCCACCGTCTCAAGAAAGCGGGCATTCCATGCCGGCCTCAGGGCAGTCATGCCTTTCGGCACGGTTTTGCAACCAGGATGCTGAAAGAAGGCCAAACACTGAAAACCATTGCAGATATGCTTGGTCATCGTCATCTGAGGACAACGTTCCAATACACCAAGATCGACTTCCAGGCGCTGAATCCGGTTGCTTTGGACTGGCCGGAGGTGATCTCATGAAAAGCGATCTGTTCACCAGTTGCCAAACCCCACAGATGGAAGCATTCTGCTCCTTACACCGCTCTCTGGGAGCCGATTATACGACACCGACTGCCCGTCTGAGATATTTTGACCGGTACCTGACCCAAGTAGGATTTGGCGGCGAGTTTCCGGATCTTGCGATCATCGACCGGTACATGTCCGGCCTCGCTCACTTGGAGCCGGCAACCCAAGCCGCTTACCTGGCAACGGTCAGGCAGTATTGCCTCTATCTGACCCGGTTCCATGTCGATTGTCAGGTCCCTCAACGATACCGCACGCCGCGTTCATCGGAGGCCTTCAATCCCCACATTTTCACACCCGATGAGATCCGCGGTTTGATACGGGCAGCCGAGGCCTTCGACTCTCGTGACCCACTTCGGGGGCGCACACTGAAAACTCTGATCGGTCTCTTGTTCACCACGGGCCTGCGCATCGCTGAGGCCCTGGCGCTCAATCTTGAAGACATTGATCGCCGCGACCTGCGTTTATTTGTCCGTAAAGGTAAGTTCCGTAAAGAGCGCTGGGTACCGCTCAGTCCATCGACAGGCGCGGCTCTGGAATTCTATCTTGATCGTCGTAGCCAAAGGTTTTTAACAACCGCCACCTCCCCATTGTTCCCCAACATCAAGGGCGGGCGTCTTTCTTATACCCCGGCACGTAAGGCTTTTCGCCGCCTCCTTTGTCAAACCGGCATCTATTCCGGTGTCGGCCAGGCTCCCAGGCTCCATGACCTTCGGCATTCGTTTGCTGTCTCCACCCTGATGCGGGAAATAAAAAAGGGCGGGGACCCAAACAAGATCCTCCCCGCCCTGGCCACGTTTATGGGTCACGTGGATGTTTCAT
This sequence comes from Acidobacteriota bacterium, assembly GCA_030066195.1. Taxonomy (GTDB): domain Bacteria; phylum Acidobacteriota; class Holophagae; order Acanthopleuribacterales; family Acanthopleuribacteraceae; genus JASJCB01. Next base: position 13,002 of record JASJCB010000216.1, on the reverse strand, counting down.
CTACTCAATTGTACCTCCATATGACCCCTGAATTGTGGCGCCATGCCTATGAAACCAGCCTGAACTATTTCCAAACGCATATCGAACATGGAGGCGCGTGATGAAAAAGAAGCATACGATCGGCCGTTACGTGGAACCCTACTTTCGCGACTACCTGGGAGGAACCAAAGGCCTCGCTGAGAATACTCAGCTTGCCTACCGGGATGCCTTGAGGCTCTTTTTCTGTTTCTCTTCTGAAAAACTTGGCAAGTCCATTGATCAACTCGAAGTTGAAGACCTGGATAAGGACGTCGTCCTTGCTTTCTTGGATCATTTGGAAAAGGTGCGTGAGAACTGTACGAGAACACGCAATCACCGATTGTCCGCTCTTCAATCGTTTTACCGGTATCTCACCACCAGAGAACCTGAATTGATCGGTTTAGGTGAGCGCGTCCACGCCATCCCGCAAAAGCGGGTGGTAGAAAAGCTCATGCCATATTTAGATGACCAGGAGATCAAGGCACTGCTCCATACGGTCGATCCGCAATCCCATTTAGGCAAGCGCGACAAGGCATGCTTGTATCTTTTGTACAATACCGGCGCACGGGCTCAAGAAATTGCCGACCTGAAACCCGAGGACCTTCATTTAGGGGAGTTGGCGAAGGTTACGCTCATGGGAAAGGGGCATAAGCAAAGAAGCTGTCCCCTCTGGCCGGACACGGTTGCCTTGCTCAAGGAACACCTTGAGCAACAAGCTGCCACCACGTCTGAAACCACGGCGCTTTTCCTCAATCACAGAGGTCTGCCGCTCACGCGCTTCGGGATTCGCAACCTGGTCAAAAAATATTCAAATTTGGCGGAAAAGGACGCACCATCCATTGCCGGAAAGGCCGTCTCGACCCACACCATCAGGCACGCAACGGCAATGATGCTGTTGCATAGCGGCCAATTAATAACGACTATCCGGGATTGGCTCGGCCACCGTAGCATCCAAACGACCCATTGCTATGCCCGGATGGATATGGAAATGAAGCGCAAGGTACTACAACAACTACAAAGCCCCTCAGATGGTACCGGGGAACATGGGAAGCCGAGTTGGCAGAACTCATCGATTCTTCAATATCTCGACAACCTGACCAAAGGAGGGGTCCCAAAACCTGTTCACCTCTCGTGATTATGTGATGAGATTCTCCAGTCGGCTCCATGGATTCAGCAACTTCTCGGCTTGTCATCACATAATCGACAAGACAACATAACTTCACAGATCAGGAAATAAAGCAGACAGACTGCTGCAAACCGTTTTCCAGATCAGCGAAGATCCGTGAGATCCGCGGCTAAAAACTCTTGACCCAACACCTATTCTTCTCTGTGCATTCTGTGGCCGAATATGTTTGATTTAAGCCGCTTACTCAATTATCTCCAGGCTGTGTCGGCAAGTTGCGGCATTAGTGGTTTTAAAAAAATTGTTGAATTTCATGACTTGAGATTGCCTTAACGCGGTCACCGGGATCGGGGCAATTTCATGCTAAGATTGCGGCCGGAAACCAAGAGGACGAGGCATCATGAACGCACCCGACAACGGACCGTCTCACGAAGACATCATGAAGATCATGGAAGACAACCTGTGGACCCGAGAGCAGGTTCAGCGCCTGGCCAATGCCTTCAACCTGGCCCCCGGTCAAAACCTGCTGGATGTGGGCTGCGGCACCGGTTACCTGATGCGCAACTTCGGCTCCTTCGTGCTGCGCGGCGGCGGCGTCTACGGTATCGACCGGGATAAACAGGTCGCGGAAACCGCCAAGCAGTTGGCCGACCGTTTCGGCTTTACGGATTTCAGGGTGTTCCAGGGACCCGCGGAGGAACTGCCTTTCGGCAATGAGAATTTCGATTGTGTGATGGCCCAGAACCTGTTGGGTTTCGTCAAGCAGCCCGGCGCCGTTCTGGACGAGATGATACGAGTAACACGACCCGGCGGGTGCATCGCCCTGTTCGAACCGGCAACCGATACAGCCGACATCAACTGGACCAACACCTACAAACTGTCCCTGGAGGAACGCCTCTTGGACCGGGAATGCGCCTTCGTCATGAGTGAGGGACGCGCCGCCATGGGCGACGGCCGCCCGGTGGGCAACCTGGTGCCGGGCTGGCTGGAACAGCGCGGCCTGTGGAACGTGGATATTCGCGCCAACGAGTTGGTGCGCTGGATGGCGCCGCCCTACCGCTCCCCGGCCCAAAAGCAGGCGCGCAAACTGGCCCTGGAACATCCCGATCGCAACGACGAAGAGGCCCTTAAAGCGGCGTTGGGTTATCTGGAACGGGGCGGCGCCGATGAAGCCCTGATCGAGCGTTTCAAGAACCTATGGCAGAAATGCCGCGACCGATTCAATGAGGCGGTGACCGAAGAATCGGCGGCCTACGCCCGCGGCCTGGGCCACCTGTGGTGCATCTGGGGCTTCAAGCCGCACACCCACCTGGCCGAAGAACCCGGCGATATCGCCGAACCCCCGCCCACGCTGCCCGAAGACCCGGGCGAGCCGGATAGCTCAGGGAACAACGGCGAAACAATTTCGGATTGAACCCGACATGCCTATCCTAAATGGGTTATGATGGTTCCATCAAATGCGCACTTCGGGCGAGGCATGGATGAACCAACCGATTCGTATTCTTCATCTTTCCGATTTCCAGTTTCGTAGTGAAACGAGTGCCGCGCATCGATTGGCTTTAGATACCCTTATTGAGAGCATCGAAAAAGAAGTGGCCGGCGGTCGTGCACCTGATCTGGTCGCCGTCACGGGTGATATCGCCTATTCGGGGCGAGAAGAAGAATATCGGGTCGCCTTGGAATTCATAGAAAATAAACTGTGGCCGCTTTTTGGTGATCTCCCCCTCGATCATCTGTTATTGGTGCCCGGCAATCATGATGCGGACCTCCACAGGATCAGTCCCTTGGTTCGAAGTATGGAATCTGTTCTCCTGGATGACTCTTCAACCTATGCTTTACAGAGACTGACCCCTCTCGAAAAGAGAGTATTCTTCGATCGGTTCACCGACTACAGTGGTTTTGCTCGTACCGTGACAGAGCAACCTCATAGAGAGCCTTATTGGCACTGCCGGATTGATTTACGCGGTGTACGTTTGGGCGTCGTGGGCCTTTGCAGCAGTTGGATGTCCGGTGGCGCCAAGGGTACGGATTGGATGATCGGAAGTCATCAATTGAACCAACATCTCAACCCCGTGGTTGACAGCGACCTGGTGATTGCCCTGGTGCACCACCCGTCAGAATATTGGTGGTCACCAGACCGTTACGAAACCTGGCCGCTTATCGAGCATCGCTGTGCTTTGGTTCTTACCGGTTACTCTGAGAGAGAGAACTCTCTATCGCTCCACCAGGCTGGGCGTACCTGTGTCCAACTCAGTAATTCGGGGCCTACCCGGGAGCCGTTTCACCTCATCGAAATCGATCCTTATTCCATGGAATTGACGGTTCATATGCACCGTTTGGTGAGCCCTGGAAAACTGAAAGCAATAACCTCCGCCCCCATTCTCCTGAAGGGTCGAAAACCAGTTTCCGCAAATGCATCCGTCTCGGCAGAAGATGAAAGCCCCGCCATGGGACCGTCAAGGCGTTTCCATATCGGCTCTTTCCGATCGATTCCCGAACAAGACATTGAACTGGGCGTCGTCAACGTGCTCATCGGCGCCAACGGCAGCGGGAAGAGTAATATTCTGGAAGCTCTGGGCGTCCTGGGAGCCGCGGCATCCGGACGAGTGGACGACACCTCCTTATCGCGAGCCGGGGTTCGCCTCGGGGTCCCCAGACTGTACCAAAGCGCCTTCGCCGGCATGAGTGCGCCGGCGGAGATCCAATTTGGTTTAGAAGTGGAAAACGCCCGTTATGGGTTAACCCTATACCACCGAAAACAACCCGAGACCATGTGGCGCTACAAAATGGAAGATTTCCAATCGTTCGGCCAATCGGTGGCCGAACGCGATGCGAACGGGGGTAAAGACGATACTTACGGTCTTTCCCAAAAGGTGCTGCCGGATTTGTCCCCGCGCGATCCCTTGCGCCTGTGCCTGGAAGCCTTGCGGGATTACGCGGTTTTCTCCCCCAATACCCAGGTCATGCGCGGCCTGGTTCAGGACATGCAGAGCCGATCTCCCATGGGGCTTTCCGGCGGTCGACTGGCCGAAGCCGTGGAAGAAGTGCGCGCACAGATTGGAGGCGATGACGACGCCATGGAGTTATGGGAAGACCTGCTGGGTCTTGTAGATTGGATGGCGGACCTGGACGCGGCCGATTCCGTAAGCGATATCCTCTCCGGCGCCGTACCTCGCGCCAAAAAAGTTCTGCGCTTTACCGATCGGTTCATGGACAAGGAAAAGAACACGCTCACCGGCTACGACGCCAGCGAAGGCGCCCTCTATGTGCTCTATTTCGCTGTGTTGGCCTTGCATCCCCAGGCGCCGAAATGGCTGGCGGTCGATAACGCCGACCAGGCCCTGAACCCTCGCCTTGTTCAAGGTTTGCTCAAGTGTCTCTGTGACTGGCTGCCCCGCTTCGCACGAGATCGGTGCCTGTTGATGACCCTCCACAATCCCTCGGCGCTCGACGGCCTGCCCCTTAAAGACGACCGTGTACGCCTGTTCACCGTCAGCCGAAACAACAAGGGACACACGGTGGTGCAACGCGTGGTCTATACCGAGGAACTGGCCAGGTTCGCGGAGGAAAAAGACCTGCCGCTTTCCAGATTATGGGTCATGGGCCATCTCGGTGGTGTGCCCGATGTCATCTAGTTTCAACATCGCGTTGGTGGTCGAGGGGGTGACGGATGCCATTGTTCTCTCCGGCGCGCTGGACGCGATTTTGAGCGACCGAAACTATATTGCCGAAACCTTGCAGCCGGATCGCAACGATCACCGGGCCCGCGCGCGAGGCGAGGGCTGGGGCGGCGTTTATCGCTGGTGCCGAAAACACGGAGCGGCTCCCGGGCTTGCCCGTAACCCGTCCTTGAAGAGCAAACAGTTGATCATTATTCAACTCGACGCGGATGTGGCCGAAAAAAACTACGCGGATATCGGTGTTCTCGATCCTGAAGTGAATGATCTTCCCTGTGCGCATCCATGCCCACCCGCCGTGGATACCGTCAACGCCCTGGAAACGGTGGTCCGACGGTGGTTGCAACACGATCCCGGAGATCGCGGCGTGATTTGCATTCCCTCTCGGGCAATCGACGCCTGGATGGTCCCCGTGTTTTTTCCAGGTGACACGGACAAACTAAGCAACCTGGAATGCAGCGGAAGTCTCGGTCGATGGCTTTCGAGCAAGCAGGCCGGGAGTTTGATGCGCCAATCGGGCAAGAAGAACCCTCGTAACTATCGTTCGCAACAAGCCGAGTTAACCCGGGCCTGGCCACGCGTCAAAGAAAGTTGTGCAACGGCCGCGGTCTTCGAAGCCCGGGTATTGGATGCTTTGAAGAACGAAGATCCAATCGAGCCGCCGGGGGATTAATCCAGCAGGGACAGCAGGTATTGGCCGTATTCGTTTTTGGCCATCATGCGGGCCCTTTGCTCCAAGGCTTCCGCCGTGATCCAGCCGTGGTGGTACGCAATTTCTTCCAAGCAGGCGATTTTCAGGCCCTGGCGGTCTTGGATGGCTTGCACGAAGTTGTTGGCCTGCACCAGCGACTCATAGGTGCCCGTGTCCAGCCAGGCCATGCCGCGACCGATTTGGTGCACGGTCAACTCGCCCATTTCCATATAGTGACGGTTGACGTCGGTAATCTCGTATTCGCCCCGCGCCGAGGGCTTCAGGTTGGCGGCGATCTCCTTGACCCGGTTGTCGTAGAAGTACAGGCCCGGCACCGCGAAATGCGATTTGGGGTTTTTGGGCTTTTCCTCGATATCTATGGCCACCCCGTTTTCGTCGAAGGAAACCACGCCGTAACGCTCGGGGTCTTTCACCTGGTAGGCGAAGACCCGGGCGCCGCTCTTCAGGTTTGCCGATTCTTCCAGGGCGACGGTCAGATCGTGGGCGTAAAAGATGTTGTCGCCCAGAATCAGGCAGACCGAATCGTCGCCGATGAATTCGGGGTCCAGGGTGAAGGCCTGAGCCAGGCCCTTGGGCTCCGGCTGGACCGTGTAGTTGACGGCGATGCCGAACTGGCTGCCGTCTCCCAACAGGCGCCGGAAGGCCGCGCTGTCCTCTGGAGTGGTGATGATCAAAACCTCGCGAATGCCCGCCAGCATGAGCACTGACAACGGGTAATAAATCATGGGTTTGTCGTAGATGGGTAATAACTGTTTACTGACGCCCATGGTAATGGGGTAAAGCCGTGTTCCCGATCCGCCTGCCAATACGATGCCTTTCATCTCACGAACCTCCGGGCCAACTTGTCGCGCAAACCATGGGATCTTAGCGGTTGAACACGATTGCATAAAGGAAAATCTTCCGCCGGTCGTCCGATTCTTGTAGCGGGAACGGGCTGATCTATGTTTAAGATATTGAATCTCTAGAAGATGGAGACACCCCATGTTCACCCTTGTAGCGATGCTGTTAAGCCTGGGCATTTCGGCAGATGGAGCGGGAGCCATGGACGCCATGAACGAGATTTCACAAGATTACGTCAAGCTGGTGCTGGGCATGGGCCGTCACGATGCCGATTACGTGGATGCCTACTACGGACCCGAGGAATGGCGAAAGGAAGCCGAGCGCGCCGCTTTGGACCTCGCGACCATCATCGGGAAGGCCGGTGAACTTTCCAAAAAGCTGGCCGAACTGGACACCTCCTCGCTGGACGCCATGGGCAAACAGCGGCATCTTTACCTGACCAAACAAATCAAAGCCTTGACCGCCCGCGCCGAATGGTTGTCCGGCAAGAAGATGACCTTCGATCAGGAGGCCGAGCGGCTCTACGATGTCAAACCGCCCGAATTCGGCGAGGATCACTTCAAAAAGCTGGCCGCCGAGTTGGAGAAGGCGCTGCCGGGCGAAGGTTCGTTGACCACCCGCCTGGAAGCCTATCGCAAGCGCTTCATCATCCCGCCGGACAAGTTGGACAAGGTTTTCAAGGCAGCCATTGAAGAAGCCCGCGAGCGCACCGGCCGACATATGGAACTGCCCTCGGGCGAGAGTTTCGTGGTGGAATATGTCACAGACAAGGCCTGGAGCGGTTACAACTGGTACAAAGGCAAGGCCCACAGTCTGATCCAGGTCAATACCGATTTCCCCATTACCATCGACCGTGCCGTGGACCTGGCTTGTCACGAGGGTTATCCCGGACATCATGTCTACAACGCCCTGCTGGAAAAACACATGGTTACCGGGCGCGGTTGGTTGGAGTTTTCGGTTTATCCCCTGTTCAGTCCCCAGTCCCTGATCGCCGAGGGCAGCGCCAACTTCGGCATCGACGTGGCCTTCCCCGGTGAAGAACGCATGGCCTTTGAACGCGAGGTGTTATTTCCCCTGGCCGGTTTGGATCCCGCCGGGGTAGACGAATACTACCGGATCATGGAACTGGTCCGCAAGCTGTCCTACGCGGGCAATGAGGCCGCCCGCAACTACCTGAACGGAACCTGGGACCGGGAAAAGACCATTCAGTGGCTGGTGGACTACGCCCTTTTCTCCCGTGACCGCGCCGGGCAACGGCTGAAATTCATATCGAAATATCGCGCTTATGTCATCAATTACAACCTTGGCCAGGATATGGTGGCGGCCTGGGTGAATGCCCAAGGAGGTACAGCCGATCAAAGTGCTGAACGCTGGAAGGTTTTTGAACGCCTGCTTTCCGGTCCCATGCTGCCCTCGAACCTCGAACTCTGAATCCGCCCGGCATTCAAGGCCGACGGCGCCGACGGTCAGGTCGGACCGTTCATGCTATAATGACGCTTGAATGTAGCCTGTAACGACACCCTGTAACTTGCATCGGGTCGCAGCGGCATGTTTTTTGGTCCATCGATGGCTGTATTGCATTGTTGGAGGTCAGATTTGAAGTTCCTCGCCTGCCTTCGGGTCTTGCCGTTCTTGCTCCTGATCGGTCATGCAACCGCGTTTGCGGCGCCCTATCAAACCGAGGCCATGGCAGGCGAAGAGTCGCGACCGGAAGAAGCTCGCGAGGCGGAGGTCGATAACCACGGCAAACAGAGCGGGGCTGAAGATCACGACGACCACGCCGAGGAAGACGGTCACGGTGAGGAGCACAGCATTACCCACCAGATGATGGTACTGGTGCTGCAACTGGCGTTGATCGTGCTGGTTGCACGGATGGGCGGCGAGATCTTCGAGCGTTTCCTCAAACAGCCCTCCGTGTTGGGGGAGTTGGCGGCCGGTATGTTGATCGGGCCCTATGCCCTGGGTCCTTATTTGGACTTCGGCGCGGGCGCCCTGTTTCCCCTGATGACCGACGGGCAGTTACCCGTGACGCCGGAGCTATACGGCGTGGCCACGGTTGCCTCTATCATCCTGCTGTTCATGGTGGGTCTGGAAACCGACTTCTACCAGTTTATGCGTTATTCGGGGCCGGGCGCCGCGGTGGGCGTGGGCGGCGTGTTGGGTTCGTTCATTACCGGGGACCTTTTATATGTATGGTTCACGGGCAGCAGTTTCATGAGTCCCGACGCCCTGTTTATGGGCACGGTCTCCACGGCGACATCGGTAGGCATTACCGCGCGAGTCCTGTCGGAGAAGAAGAAACTGGACTCGCCGGAGGGAACCACCATCCTGGCCGGGGCCGTGATCGATGATGTCTTGGGCATTCTCATCCTGGCCATTGTCGGCGGGATCGCTGTCGCAAACGCTGCCGGGAGTGACGGCGTCGCCTGGGGCCGGATCGGTATCATTGCGCTTAAGGCATTCGGCTTCTGGCTGGGGGCGACCGCTGTCGGCATCGTGCTTTCCAAGACCATCGCGCGCGGCATGATGTGGTTTAGAACCGCCGGTTCCATCACCGCGCTCGGTTTCGGTCTGGCCTTGTTGCTGGCCGGTATTGCCGAGACCTTCGGCCTGGCCATGATCATCGGCGCCTATATCATGGGACTGTCGCTCTCCAAGGAAGAGATTTCACACCATCTGGAACGTCGCCTGATGCCGGTTTACGCTTGTTTCGTGCCCATCTTCTTCGCGGTCATGGGCATGCTGGTCGATTTCCAAGCCATGGGCAAGGCCTTCGTCTTCGGCCTGATCTACTCGGTGGTGGCCATTGTCTCCAAGGTTCTGGGCAGCGGCTTGCCCTGTTTCCTGGTGGGCTTCAATAGTATCGGCGCGGCGCGTATCGGTATCGGCATGTTGCCGCGTGGTGAAGTCGCGTTGATTGTGGCCGGGGTAGGCGTCAGTCAGGGTTTTATCGGTACGGACATGTTCGGCGTGGTGATCATGATGACCCTGGTGACGACCATCATGGCGCCGCCTATCCTGGTCGGTCTGTTCAACGTAAAGAAACCGGGCCTGCGCCTGGAGGAAGAGGAAATGAGGGCCGCTGCCGACGAATTACCCGAGGAGCGGATTATTACTATCGGCCCGCTGACCTGGAACAATCACGAGCTGTTGATTTCCTGCATCCAAAACGTGTTCTTCGCCAACAAATTCACCCTGAACACGGTCAACGCCGACCAGGGCATCTACCGGTTCTCCGGTCGCATTGAAGGCGAGAACTGTTCGGTGCAACTGTCGGACCACAATGAAAGCATTCATCTTAAGACCATGTCCCGCTTCCACGAGCGCATCCATCAACTGGTCACCGATGCCCATGAACAAGCCGCCGACAAGGTGACAGGGCTTCAAATTCGGGATTTCTCTGCTTGAGTCGGCCCGGTTCGAAGAGAACCTGAAACAATTGAGTAGTCCTTGATATACAATCGGCCGGCAACTCAACCGGCGGGGTTGCCGGCGCGATCTTTTCGATCTCTTCGAAAGGTAGTCCAGAAGATAACCACACGCGTGAGGCAGTGGACGGCTACCACCTGGTCTTCCGGATCGATATAAGCCGGGGAACGCCGGCTCGGCTCCTTGAAATGCGCCGCTTCGTTGCCGAATATGCGCAACTGGTGCAAGTAGCCGATCATCCAAGACGCAACATGCCTCCCCCGAAGAGCCTCGATACCCTGGAACAGGTTCTTGACCGGTTCTCCATGCAAATCTGCCAGCAGCGCCTCGATAAGGCGCCGGAAGAAAATTCCCTGTTCGAAAAAGCGCAAGTTGCGATCCTTCAAGCGGACCTGAAGATCATGAATCACATGCCGGGTTTTGTCATGGGGTTCGAAGGTCGACTTCAAATGGGCCGTTTCATCGATCAGCTCGCCGATCAAGGACGCTGCCACGGCGGTTTTGGGCAGGCGTTGTGTGTCGTGTGAGGAACGGCCCAGCAATTCATTCATGGCTTCGTCAAGTTTCTCGACTCGTTCCGGCGCGATCTCTACGAAGATCACCTTGCGTAGGCCCGGGATGGCGTGCAGCGCCTTTTGGCAAAGAGGCAGCAACCGGGCCAGCATTTCGTTGGGGGAGAGCCGTTGCTGTCCCGTCCCGATCAGGGGCATGGCCACGGAGGCGAGAGGGATATCCATGAATTGGGTTGCCGCCAGCAGGGAGAACAAACCGCTCACCGGTTTTTCCAGGGAAGCATGCCTGGTCTGCAGACTCACGATCTCGACACAGGCCACGTACTTGAAATTCTGTCGGTCTATTTTGGTGGAAAGCCACACATTGAACTTATCGCGCAGGTCCAACAACGGTTTGCGCGACAATGCCTCCATATCGACTCCAATCTGTTGCATGGCCTGGATCAGTGAACCCTTGACGGGCAGGTAGTGTCCCGTAAACGCGGAAGTTACCAGAATGTCTATCTTGAAGGACAGTTTGGTGATGTCTCCCTCATGGAGTTCCACGGTTTTGATGCCGCTGTCGGTTTGGATTTCGAATAGATTGCGAAGTTCGGTCATCGGATGTCCTCGTTCGTCCCGCCTCCGAACCGGCCGCGGTTTATTGCTTTGCGGCCCAAAGCGCCAGTTTTTCCCTGAAGATTTTGGCGTTGTGGCGGATGTCCACCGGGAAACCTTTGTGAAAGAGAATGGTTTCGATATCTCGGGTGATCTCGTGTTCGGCGCCCATTCGCAATAGTTCCCGGCGTACCGTTTCCCGATCGATGACATGGGCCTCACGGTCCAGCTCCACGCATAGTACCGGTTGGACGCCGCCGTTTCGATTCACGCCGACCAGGGCGCTGCGGAAAACGGACGGGTGGGCGTTAAAGATCCCCTCACAGGGCATGGTGAACAACGTGGTCTTTTCCGTGATCACCCGATGGGCCTTGCGACCGCAAAACCAGACCCGGCCCTTTTCGTCGCGGTAACCGACATCGCCCATCCGGTGCCAAAAACCGCCGTCGGGATCTTGGATCTTGGCCGATACGGTCGAGCTTTCACGATTGAAATAGGCATGGGTCACAACTCGGCCCTTGACACAGATCTCGCCGATTTCGCCCGCGGGCAATACCGAATCGGGATCGAATTCAGCGATGGGGTCGTCTGTGATGGGAATGATGCACAGCTCGATGCCGCCCACCGGCAAACCCACGCAAACGCCCTTGCCCTGATCGGTCAACGCGGCGGTTTCGCTCAAGATTTCGTGAGAACCCATACGCGCCACGGGCAGGGCTTCGGTGGCGCCGTAAGGGGTGAAGATCTGGCTCTTGGGATCGAGCATCCGCGCGAAGCGCCGCATCACGGCGGCTTGAACCGGCGCCCCCGCGCTGATGACACGGCGGAGTGTCGGCAGTTTCACATCCAGCGCCGTTCCGTAACGCGCCACCGTATTCAACAGGGCAGGCGAGCCGAACATATTGGTCACACCGAAGTTTTCTATTGCTTCGAAGACCTTGCGGGGATCTACATTGGCGGGCCTGGTGAAGTCCATATCGGGCACCACGGCGGTCATCTCCAGGGCGGGCCCGAACAGGGCAAACAAGGGAAACGTGGCCAGGTCCATTTCACCGGGCTGAATACCGAAGACGTCGCGCAGGATCTCGACTTGAGCCAGGAAGGTGCTGTGCTTGTAGATGACGCCCTTGGGAACGCCGGTGGAACCGCTGGTAAAAAGAATGGCGGCAATATCGTCAGCTGAAGTGTCAGGCAAGGGCTCGGCATTGACCGCGCCGGCGCGCTTGATATCGTCCAGGTCCGGGCCGCCCCAAAACAACCGGCGACCCACGGTGACCTTCAGGGAGCCCGATGCCCAACCCAGCAGCAGTCGGGCGATATGCGCCTTGGGGATGCCGATAAAAGCATGCGGGTCGGCTTCGGCCAGGCACTTTTTGAGATTTTTGACACCCATGCCGGGATCCACCATCACCGGCACCGCCCCCATTTTGAAGAGAGCAAAGGTCAACGCGAAGAAATCCAGGCTGGGCTTCACCATCAAGACGGTGCGCATGCCTTTCCTCAAGCCGTGCGCCGCCAGCCCCCCGGCGATCAGATCGCTCTCGCGGTCCAACTGCAGATAGGTGTAATGCGTATAACTCACCCGCCCTTGACGATCCCGGCCCTCCGGGTAGATGACCGCGGGGGCATGAGGGTTGCGGCCGGCAAGTTGCGGCAGGAACGACGCGATATTGGCAGCGGCCGGTTGTTGCATAGCGGAATCCTCCGGTATTCATGGATGAGGCCCGATCATCGCGGGATTTCGGATTGTACCACGACCCGCCGGGAATCCCGGCGCGGATCATGAGCCGGGTGCGCTTTGAGTGAGAGATCTGCGAACCGTTTCCGTCTGCATATTTCCGAGGATATGCAGGTCTACCCCGCTGAGTATGGACGTATTGGATCCGGACAAGGTTAGTCACGGTCGGTTAACCTCATATTCTGCTCGGAACGTGGTTCGACCTCCGTGTCTGTGAGGATTTTGATTCTCAAAGAAGCATCGGCCCAGCGGGACAATCCTCATTTCGGCCAAAAACTCGATCGCCCCGGTTGTCCATGGGCGTATTCTCTTACAGACAAGCATGGTCACCGGGGCGGAACGATGTTTCGAAATTT
>JASJCB010000392.1 GCA_030066195.1 Acidobacteriota bacterium | reverse complement strand
ACCGGACCCTGTTGCCCGGCCGTAATCTGTCCCTGGCTTATCGCCTGAACTTTTAACCGAGGAACGGGAAGAGGGGCCGCGCCCCTCTTCCCATCAGTCAATTTAAATGCTATGTGTGCCAGCAAAAGACGTCCGAGGAATTTTCGCAAGGGGCTTTTCCTAACAAAAATCGCATAAAATATTTCTCCTATCCCAGGCCGACATTCCTGAAAATGGGTTAGAATACCCTGCCGCTGGGTTTATTTTCTAACTATGTTTTGCCCAATGGACAAGGCCGATCTTAAAATTATGAATAGCTTTCTGGAGAATCCATGACTATATTGATCGTTGCTTTCAGCTTCATCGTCCTCCTTGCGGTTCTGGATCTTTGGATCGGGGTCACCAACGATGCCGTCAATTTTATCAACTCGGCCGTGGGCTCGCGCATTGCCACCCGTCGAACCATTCTATTCGTTGCCTCTATCGGCGTGGTCTTCGGTGCCTTGTTTTCCAGCGGCATGATGGAAGTGGCCAGGAAGGGCGTGTTCGATGTGAGCCGGTTTTACGAGTCAGGCGAACTCAACATCACCGCCATCATGTGTGTCTATCTGGGCGTGATGGCCGCCGATGTGATCATGCTCGACCTGTTCAATACCTTCGGCCTGCCTACTTCCACCACGGTGAGCATCGTATCGGAACTGGTGGGCGCATCCATCGGTGTCATGTTCTGGATGCAGGGCGGCGACTTATCGAGCGCCCTGAGCATTATCAATACCGGGCCCGTGTTGGGTATCTACAGCGGCATCTTTATGTCTGTCATCATTGCCTTTCTCTCGGCCGCGATCATCATGTTCCTTCTGCGCCTGCTCTATACCCACGATTTGGAGAGAACCTTTCCCCGCGTCGGCTGGCTGTGGACGGGGCTATGTTTCAGCAGTTTGTTGTACTTCGTACTCTTCAAGGGACTTAAATCCGCAACCTTTCTAGACGAGCAGACCAAAACCTTCATCCAAGGTCACGTTTGGACCATCATGGGCGTCGTATTCGTGATTTCCGCGGTGTTAACCATCATCTTTTCCCATAGGTACCGCCTGATCTTCAAGGTGATCATTCTCAGCTCCACCTGTTCGCTGGCCATGGCCTTTGCGGGCAATGACCTGGTCAACTTCATCGGCCCCACGGTCGCGGCGGGCCAGGCTGTGTTTGTAGAAGGCGTGGACCTTTCGGGCAAGGTGCCCACCCCCAACTGGGCGCTCCTCCTTGCCGGCGCTATCATGGTATCGGCCTTGTGGAGTTCAAAGAAAGCCAAGGCGGTGACGGATACGGAAGTACGTCTGGCCGCGGCGGGGAATATGAAGCAGCGGTTCAAGACCACAATGTTTGCCAGGGCGGTCGTGAGAGCATCCCATGCCTTCTTCCATACGGCAAAGGCCCTGGCGCCCGCGAGCTTGCGTCAAAAGGTTCGTAGCCGCACCGATCCCATGGTTTTGATGATGGAAGGCGCGCCGCCCTATGATCTCTTGCGCGCCTCCGTGAACCTTACCCTGGCCAGTATTCTCATTTCAATCGGCACCGCTTTGAAATTGCCGCTTTCCACCACCTATATCTCCTTTATGGTTGCCATGGGCGCTTCGTTGGCCGACCGAACCTGGGACAGGGAATCGGCCGACGGTCGGGTAACGGGGATGCTGGCGGTGATCGGCGGCTGGCTGGTTACCGGGTTCCTGGCCTCACTCGGCGCCTTTATCATGGCTTCAATACTCTACCTGCTCAGCCTGACCTGGGGTCTTGCGCTTGTGGCAGTCCTTGTCGTGGTGATGTTGATCAAATCCGGATCCTCTCACGATAAGCTGTTCGCGAACCATGAGAACGTGGTCGACCAGATCGATGATCGCCGGTCATAAGCCGCCGGCCTTACACCGAAAACCCTGCATATGATTACCGGCCCATTGTTCCGGGGAATGTCCCGATGTTAGACTTAAGGGCCCTTGGGGCCACTTTGTAAAACGGAGGATGGCAAAAGCATGAAAGACGTATTTGTGTTCGACGGGGTTCGCACGGCGGTAGGTAAGTTCACCGGTTCATTATCGGCGGTGCGCACGGACGATATGGCCGCCCACGTGATTCGCGAGTTGACGGCGCGCCACGATATTCCCGGGGACCGGATCGAGGATGTCGTCATGGGTTGCGCCAACCAGGCCGGCGAGGATAACCGCAACGTGGCGCGGATGGCGCTTCTGCTGGCCGGGCTTCCCGACAGCGTGCCGGGCGAAACGGTCAACCGCCTGTGTGCCTCCGGCTTGAGCGCCGTGGTGAATGCGGGGCGGGCCGTTGCCCTGGGCGACGGCGACCTCTACATTGCGGGCGGCGTAGAGCACATGACGCGCGCCCCGTATGTGATGAGCAAAACCGCCACCCCGTTCGGCCGCAATGCGCAATTGTTCGACACCAGCATCGGCTGGCGTTTCGTCAACCCCAAGTTGGATGAGCAATACGGAACCGAGGGCATGGGTGAAACAGCGGAAAACCTGGTCGAAGAACATGCCGTCAGCCGTGAAGACCAGGACATCTTTGCCGCACACAGCCAAAACAAGGCCGAGGCCGCACGGGAACGAGGCCGTTTCCAGCGCGAGATCGTGCCCGTTTCCATCCCCCGACGCAAGGCCGATCCCCTCATTTTCGATCAGGACGAGTTTATTCGACCCGGCACCACGGTGGAAAAACTGGCCAAACTGAAACCGGCGTTCCGCAAGGGGGGGTCCGTGACCGCGGGTAACAGTTCCGGCATCAACGACGGCGCCTGCGCACTGCTGATCGGCAGCCGGGAGGCCGCCGAACGCTACGGTTTGAAACCCATGGCCCGCCTATTGGGCAGCGCGGCCGTCGGCGTTCCTCCTCGCATCATGGGGATCGGTCCGGTCAACGCGGTCAACAAGGTCATGGCCAAAACCGGACTCAGCTTGGACCAAATGGACGTGATAGAACTGAATGAGGCTTTTGCCGCCCAAAGCCTGGCCGTGGTGCGTCAACTGGGTATTGCCGACGACGACCCGCGTCTGAACCCCAACGGCGGGGCCATCGCCATCGGCCACCCGCTGGGCATGACGGGCGCCCGCTTGACGTTGACGGCGATTCACGAACTCCACGAACAGAACAAACGCTACGCGCTGGTCACCATGTGCGTCGGCGTAGGCCAGGGCATGGCCGCCGTCTT
This sequence comes from Acidobacteriota bacterium, assembly GCA_030066195.1. Classification (GTDB taxonomy): domain Bacteria; phylum Acidobacteriota; class Holophagae; order Acanthopleuribacterales; family Acanthopleuribacteraceae; genus JASJCB01. The sequence continues at coordinate 2,730 of JASJCB010000392.1, read as the reverse complement.
CGAAAGAGTCTAGCCGGGGGAGGACCTGCCGCTAAATTTTTCCCCTACACCAGGCTTTGAAGAGAAATGGAATCCGGCTTCTTTCTTGCCGGTCCTGTAGGATGAGGTTAGATTAAGGCCGTAAACGGATTCAGCCAGGTGGTGTTATGCCTCCCGTAGCTTTAAAACCGCTGCCTTTTGCCGAGGGACCCGTTCTCAGGCACATGGGCGTTTTCGAACATATCCCCAAGGATAATGATCGCGTGGTCAAGCTGGAAACCGCGCGCGTGGTTACCGCCGATTATCGGCTCTTGCAGCATGACTTTCCGTTTCTCCGCGATGAAAACATACTCCGGGCCCACCCTCGCCTGACCGGCTTGGAGGCGCCCGCGAGGCGTGAGGCCGTCCATCGGTTTATCGACCGCTGGCTGGTTGCCAATGCCGGGTTCATGTCCGCCTACCAGGTTAAGCAATCCAAAATCAACACGCCCGTCACCACCGGAAAGGAGACCATGCGCGCCTGGCGGCCGTTCAACTACGGACGTTCGCTTGTTCTTTCCCTCGGCGTCTCGCGAGAGCTACCCTCTGTGGTGGAACTCGGCTTCCACCCGGCCGATGCAGGCGGCCTTTTGGATGTGAAAGGCATCGGCCTGGCCCCGAGCAAGGGTTACAATCCCAGCGCTCACGCCAACGGTCTTTTGATGTTGGGCGAGGCATTACGTGAATTACTCTATTGTGAGTTGATAACCCGCGTCCTGGCTCATGCCGGTCATATCGCGCGACCGGTGCCCATCTATGCGGTGTTGCATACCGGCTTCGACGCCATTATTCAGAACGGCAACCAGATACCCACCGCGTTGCTGTTGCGGCGCGCCCATTTGAGGCCTATCTACCAATGGGGCCTGAAAGATCCGGGTTCGCTGACGGAAACCATGGAGATGGACATCGAGCGCATCCTGCGCCGCTACGGTATCACCTCCACGGGATCGGACACTTATGTCCAGATCCGGGCAGTGGACGGCGTGGTTCGCTATTACTACGGCGAAGGTGAAATGACCTTTTCCCGTGAGTTACAGGAGTGGATCCTGGAGATGACTCGATTCAACGGCAGCAACCGTCTATTCGAAGGGGTCAATTTGCAATTCACGGAGGATATCAAGAGAAACCCGCCGCGACCACGCATCGTTGACTTCGGTTCTTACTGGGTGAAAGAAGGGTTCCACGAGCCGCTGCTAAGTCTGGTCGCCTGCCGCCCATTGCGCCTGGGTAGGATCATCTGGCCCGATGATCCCGAGTTTGTCCAGCCCGATCCTCAATTGAGAGTGCCCTATGAGGTCTGGGGTTGGACCGAGGGCGTATGGGGTTACGGGCGACAGGGAACGGGGATTGCCTACCCCATGGACAACCCCGGACTATTGGCGCATCACCTGGCCATGGCCTTCCGCCGCGGTGAAATGACCTCCGCTGAGGTCCGGGCCAAACTGGATGAAATGATCCACGTGGCCGTTGCCGGTTGGCCCGAGAAAAAGCCCGCGTCCCGGAGCACGGGAACGCGGGCTTTATGAAGCATCGAGTAATCGAGGTCTACCATTCGTCGTTGTCGGAGGGATACTTCATGGTTTGATCGGGCTTGCCGCCTTGTACGGCTTTGGTCTGCTCCTTGTCGATCTTTTGATCTTGAAGAAAACGCGTGAAAAACGGGCTGGTCATGTCGAACCTCCAGGTCTTGGGTCGCCGCCTTCCATTTACGCGGCTATTCAAGACGCGCTGCCGTCGAGAAAAGTCGATCAGGGCTTTTTAAGGAAAGTCCACATATCCTAAGGCGAGCTAAGGGCTCAACGAGATTTTTTACCGCTCAGGTAAAGGCTTAAGCATGACCCACACGGCCGTTGCCGATTGGTAGCTTATTTCGTTCTAGATCCCGGAAACTGAAACTTGCTTGAGGAAGACATCACAGCATGCCGGTTACACCGCCGCTGAGGCAGCCGCCGGCGCCGGGATTTTGACGGCGACCGGATTCCCGACAAACCCCCGGCCATGACATCGGCGACCCACGTTGCCCTGAAAGCCGCCGGGAATGGGAAGGTGAAACCCATGCGTGAGGTTACGCCGTACCACGGGAGGGAATTAATTAAAGAAAAGTAAATGACTTGTTTCCCAGGCGAGAGTCTGCCGCGGTTTGGAAATAACGCCTCAGATGGTTACGAAAGAGTCGCAGGCGGGTAACCGCGTTAAAATGTTTTTCGGTTTATCGATTCGTAAACCCGGTTCTTGACGTGGTTAGTGCAATGTTGTATAAATAGCTTGCTTTGAGAATTTCCTGTAATATAGGTGAGCGCAATGAAAATGAATTTAGAGAACTTGAAGATCAAGAGTTTTGTTACCCAGCCCCAAAATCGCCGCGACATGGAAGCAATCAACGGTGGTTCGTTAACACCTCTCAACACCTTTCAGGCGGGTTGTGAGACTTCGCCGATAGTGTGCGATATCGTAACCGAAAACTGTCCCACCTTTTTCAATTGCTGATCCAAAATCCCTACCCACTTGACCAGACAAGCGCCGGTTGTCTTCCTGACACCGGCGCTTACGTTTTTGGGCTGGAGAGATGTCTCACTGATTTTCACTTTTGACATAGCGAAAAGAGCCGTCCCAATCTTCTTTTTCATGGGAGAACAGACAAGGGTCCGTACGTGGGACAAAGGGGTTTAATTCCAACAGTTGAACCCGGTACGTCTTATCGATCAAGATATC
>JASJCB010000222.1 GCA_030066195.1 Acidobacteriota bacterium | reverse complement strand
CCAGGACCGCCGGATCAGCGTGGAAAAGGATGATTTGTTCCCCGGTGTTCAAGGCAATGAGTGGGGTTACACCCTGAACAAAATGCATGCCGAAGAATATGTTCAGCAAATGCCGAGGATTCACCGGCCCGGTACGCGGGTAGAAGACAGCGGTGTTTACGATGCGATCGACGAGCACGGCTGCTTCCTCAACTTTCAAATCGTCGCGGAAAAGGAAAAAGGATTTCCCGAGATGAAGCACCCCCGCGCGATAGGGTACATCTTGCACCTCAAGGAGGAACATGTCCGCAAAGGCATCTTCTTCCATCCGGGTCAAGAGGTCCTCTACAGCGGTGTCTATGAAGTCGTCGATGCCAATAAAAATTTTATCAACCGTCAAGTTACCTGTATGGCCGGTGATTCGTTTCCACCCATGATCAAGCCCGCAAGCGGGCCGATGGGCAAGTGGTATGTGCTTAGTTACAGGGCGGCCTATTCACCCTATATTTTCCTTCCGGGAGAGAAGATAGAAAGAAGCGGCTCCTATTACATCATCGACCATGACGGGTTTGTTCTCGCGGAGGAGCAATGCGAGCGCGGTGAGCATTTTGCGGACTTCGGGGAACTCCACGATCCCTACGGCTATGTCTGGAAAGATGCCTGCAGCCTGCCTCGTGAACGGGAATACCCCACGAAATACACTGAATCCAAGATTTATAATCCGCCGATGCCCAGGATTCACCGACCCGGCACCCTGGTGGAAGACAGTGGTGTTTACGATGTCATCGACGTGCATGGTTGCTTCCTCGACCTCCAGATCATTGCAGTGAGAAGAGAGCTGTTTCCCATGGTTGATCACCCACGAGCCATCGGCTATATCCTTCACATTAAAGAAGAACACGACCACAAGGGCATCTGCTGTCAACCGAATGATCCTGTTCATTACAGTGGTGTCTACGATGTAATCAACAAAGGCAAAAATTCCCTCGATTATCAGGCGACACTTAATGCCGAAGATTCGTTCCCACCCATAACCATCCCCGGTGGTGTGGGTTACGTACTTGCTTACAGGGCAAGATACGCGCCTTACATTTATCTGACTGGTGAGAAGATCGAGACAAAAGGTACCTACCGGGTCATCGATTACGACGGCCGCGATCTCAATCAGGATGTCCGGCTGGAGCCCGGTATTGAATTCCCGGCTTTCGATGACCTCAGATATTTTCCTGACTTCACCAATTGGAAAGATGCTTACGGATATACACTGAAACTATAACCTCAGCAGGGAAACGGCTTGCCGTTTCCCGCCTTTTCAAAGCTGCCTTTCATCACGAGACAAGCGGCCGGGTCGCCTCTAATACCGCCGGTAAAATCGAGGTCGCCCGGGCCGCCTTCCAATTTTCGCGGATCAAACAGGGGTCGCCCGGGCCGCCTTCCAATTCTCGTGGGTCAAACAGGGATCGCCCGGGGCGCCCCCCCTTTTTCATCACGAAACAAGGGGGCGGCCGGGCCCCCTCCAAAATTCCGCCGGTAAACTCGAGGTCGCCCGGGCCGCCTTCCCATTCTCGTGGGTCAAACAGGGGTCGCCCGGGCCGCCTTCCCATTCTCGTGGGTCAAACAGGGGTCGCCCGGGCCCACCGGCCTTTCTCATTGCGAAACAAGGGGGCGGCCGGGCCCCCTCCAAAATTCCGTCGGTAAAATCGAGGTCGCCCGGGCCGCTCGCCAATTCTCGCGAGTCAAACAGGGGTCGCCCGGGCCCACCGGCTTTTCTCATTGCGAAACAAGGGGGTGGCCGGGCCACCTCCGAAATTCCGTCGGTAAAATCGAGGTCGCCCGGGCCGCCCTCCAATTCTCGCGAGTCAAACAGGGGTCGCCCGGGCCGCCCCTCCTTTTTCATCACGAAACAAGGGGGCGGCCGGGCCACCTCCGAAATTCCGCCGGTAAAACCGAGGTCGCCCGGGCCGCCCTCCAATTTTCGCGGGTCAAACAGGGGTCGCCCGGGCCCACCGGCCTTTCTTGGGGACGCGCCGATTGTAAATCGAGATTTGTGCGGGGGTATCGAGAAGGCTACAAAGCCAGGGCAATGAGTTCCCGCCTTGTTTTGATGTAAAGCTTCTGGTCCTGGAAGGTGGGCGGGGTCCACAGGCGTTTGACATCGAAGGTATGTTCGGCTTCGATGGTGAGGCCGTTTTCCGTTGGTACGGCCAGAGCAAGCCGGCCCTTTTCATCTTGAATCAGCAGCTTGTTGCCCACCATGATCAGGTTGCCGGGAGCGAAACCGGCATGGGTCCAGGACACCTCGCCGGTTTGAATATCGAACGCCGCCACCCCGGTTCTGCGGTCGCCGATCGTGGTGTAGATGCGATCCTCGATGCGCAAGGCGTTCGAGAAGGGCTCCACACGCCACTTGGGGTCGTAATAGCGCTCTTCAATCGTATAATCGGGGCCTTCGTCGGCCAGTCGAAAGGCCCTGCTGCCGTCGCCCTTACGCATACCGCGGATGGAGGTCCAGAGGGTGCCGGAATCCCTGTCCCACAGCGGGGCCAGACCCGCGTTGTGAATGGGCGCGTGGCGATGGGCAATTTGCCACAGTCGGCGGCCGTTCGACGGGTCCAACGCGAACATGTCGTTTTTGGAGAAGATCACCGCTTGGGGTTTGCCTTTCACGTCGATCAAGGTAGGCGAGGCATAACCCATCAGCATCTTGCCCGTGCGCCAAAGCAGCCTACCGCTTTTTCGATCGAAAGCCAGGACCGCATGCTTGCCGCCGTTGGGAACAATCAGGGTGTCGCCGTAAACCAGCGGGCAAGCGGCATAGCCGTGCCAGGGGATCTCCGCGCCAAAGTCTTTCACCAGGTCGTGTGACCACAAGACCGCACCGGTTTCCGCTTCCAGGCAGAAGAATTTGCCGCCAAGCCCGATCATGTAGACACGGCCCTCCAATACAAGCGGAGAGGCGTTGGGTCCGGGGCCGTAGCCGTCACCGATAAAGGCTTCCTGGTAGCGATGTCGCCAGGCAATACGGCCGTTGCCGATGCTCAGGGCAACCACGACCTCCTCTCCCCTCGCTTCATCGTAATACCCGGTGAAAAGACGCCTTCCGTCGGAAACCACGGCGGTATAGCCGGGTCCCAGCGCTTGCTTCCAGAGAACGCGCGGTCCCTCCTCTCCCCAAGGCGCCGGGGCTTTTCCCGCGACAATGAAATTACGATCGGGGCCGCCCCATTGGTGCCAGGGCCGTTCCGAGGCGGTGAGTTGCCCCGCGGAAACCCACGAGACCACGAAGAGAAGTAAGCGTCTTTTGTTCATGAGATCCTCCCTTCTTGTCATTCGATCGGGTAACGCATTTGGACGCAGGCTTTGTCAATGCGCCTGGGAAAAGGTCTTGATTCGCATTTCAGGTCACGCCATTTTCTCGCTTGTCCTTTTATGTGGTCATCCCGGGTCTCAAACCCGCATTTTTCTACGGCATCGATTTTGCTTTTTGGTTTAGGATGTCTATATCTTCAGCCATTTCCAGGCAGGCTGTTCGGAGTGTGATTTTGCTTTTTCTATGCTGCGTCCTCATGACGGCGCCCACTCGTTTCCACTATTTCTGCGACTTAAAACTGGAATTTACTGGTGATCAGTTGTCGGTCACGCCGCAAAGCCGCTTGTTGGGCCCCGATACCGTCTTGGGGAACCCGCGGCACAAGCTCACCTTATTGGAAGAAACGGGCCATGTCTTCAATCAGTTCGACTTCCACAACTGGGAGCAAAACCGGGAGATCCACGCCTTTCGTTTCGTAACGGTCCTGGAAGATCTTCAAGGAACCTGGTTGGACTTTCAGGAGCACGAGATTCACGTGGAGCGCGACGAAAAAGCCATGCATTTGTTTTGGGGCGTCAACCTGGCGGAACGCAGGCTCTTGGGCAAACAATACCGTCGTTTCAGCCGCCGGGATTTGGACAGTTGGGAAGAGGCGCGACAGTTTATCGACATGCTGCTCATGCCGGAAGGCCCCTCCTCCTTCTCTCTGCCCGGACATGACGAATATGTCGTGCAGGTTTACTGGGCCGAGGTTTTCTCCCAAGCCGTCCTTGCGCAAAGCAACAGGCAGAAGGACGCGGTGAGGGCGCGGCCGAGAAGGGCCGGCACCAATGAACCGGTAAGCGGTATCGAAATGCATCTTCGGGCGGGCGATGATCTATGGAACAACTCGGGCTCGCTGAAGACAAGGGGGCGGCGTTATCAAAATGCGTCCACCTCCGCGGATTCACTGGGTCATTTACATGCCTTGGGCACCGCTTATGTGACCACCGAACCCGACGGGACGCCCGTCGTGAAGTCTTCGACCTATCAAAACCAGTTGGCTTGGATTCAGCGTACCTATCGGGATTGGCAGTCTCATTCATCCGGCGATAAACGGAAACAGCTCGCGGCTCTGGATGCTTATCTCAACCTGGTGCCCGGCGATCGCGATGCCCTGACCGACCTGATCGGCTTATACGAACAAATAAACCGGCAAGACATGGCTCTGGCCGTGCAGCGGCGATTCGCACCCATGCTGGACCCTGCCTTCAACCGCAAGCTGACCAAACGCATCAACAAGCACAGGCAGGCTCTGTTGGCAAAACGCGACGGGTTCACCCATGACCCCTACATCGACATGCGCATTCTTTCGCACAAAAGCGGCGATACGGTGACCCGTTACAACATGCTGCGCTTTGCTGTAGCCGGCGCCCCCAGCGTGCCGTTACGCATCGATTGCTCTTTGAATGGAAAGGTCTTCGCCGAATTGGACACCATTCCCAAGGAGGTTCGCTTCAACACGATCGGGCTGCAAGGTACGGTCTCCCTTCAGGTGCAGGCCTGGTTCTATAACCGGACTACGCAAACCGTCAGCATGGATGTGAACGTGATGCAAGTGGACGAGGAGGTTGAACTGTACAGCACCGTACTGCGTACGGTGGCCAGGAGGAAGAACCATCTCTTGACTGATCTCAACCGGGAGGATTTCCGTTTTGAGTATAAGGGCAAACCTCTGACGCCGGTGCGTTTCGAGAAAAGCCGTGAACCGTTGCGCATTGCCATTGTCTTGGATAACAGTACTTCAATGCAGGGCCGATATGTAAAGTCCGCCCGCGAGGCGATAGGCGCCTTCCTGAATAATATCGAAGCGGAAGATCAGGTCGAACTGATCGCCTTCGGCAACACGGTCCTGCGGTTACATCCCTTCAGCAACAATGCCGAACGCCTGCGCGCGCCGATCTACAGCATGGACGCTCGTGGGCGTACCTCGCTCTATGACGCCCTGCTGGTAGCTCATGACGATCTACAACAGGTTGAAGGCAGTCGGATTATGATTGTCATTTCCGACGGCCTGGATACGACGTCGAATACGTCTTTCAAAGCTTTGAAGTCGCGCCTGGCGAAGTCGGACACCATGGTTTACGGTATTGCGCTCGGTACAAGAAATCATCGGTTGCTGGAGTTGGCGATGTCAACGGCTTCCATTTACACCAGATTGGAAACGGTGTCTGACCTCAAGGCAACCATGCAGCGCATTTATGAGGAATTGAAAGCCTATTACACCATTGAACTGCAGACCACGGAGAAGCCGAAAACCAAAGCTCTGAAAATCGATTTGATCAAAGGCGGAAAAGTACGCACCCGGCTTCTCGATGGTTAGGACCGGCGCTTCAGGCAATGCAGCCGTGTTTGCTCAGGCGCCGGCGATTTCTCCAGTTGCCGGTTGCCTGGAATGCCCGACAACCGATCGATGTGGTTGCCGGGCTTTCGCGATCAGGCATTGATTTAGGGGCAGGCATAGGCGGGACATCCATCTGAAGAACCCTCTTCCAGGTACAGATCCCGTGTAACGGTTCCGTCCGGTACCTGGACCGAGGTCCAGCATGTGTAATAGGAATCACCGTCAAGGGTGATGACCCTGATTTTCAGCAGGTAGGTGCTTCCGGCCTTGAGGCCCCTGATTTGGAACTTACCGTCTTCATCGCTCCAGACCGATCCGCCGTTTGTGCAATCGAACCTCATGTAGGTAACCTCGATAAGCACCTGCTCGACCGGATCGCCGTTGGGCCAGTAAAGAGAACCCTTAATGGTCGGTGTGACCAAGACCGTTTCCTGGGACACGGCCTTGTCCCCGGCAGTGAACACCGGGCTCACCAACACTACCAGACACAAGGCAACAACTTTGATATATCTCACGATGCCCTCCTTACGTGCAACTCATCACCGAACAGAGAATCATCATTGGGTCGCTCACCTGCAAATGCAGGTCCACAAAGGCCTGGTACCGCCCGTCGAACTCAACAAGCGTCCAACAGGCTTCATACCTGGTATTGTTCACCCAAAAAGGCCTGATGCGTACAAAGTAGTTGCCGGCGGGCCAATCACAACCGACCAGGTCGAAGGTGCCGTCGACATTGGTCCAGACCGTACCGTTGGGTGCATTGCAATTGGCGCGCGAGTAACCGACCTCCAGAAGGACGTTCTCTACCTCATCACCATTGGGCCAGTATACCTGGCCGATGATGTTGGGGATCTGGGCAAAGGCGGGGCCGGCCGCGGCGAAAACCAAAAACATCAATACTGCAAAGGGTTTTAATAGCATTCGCATGTTCTTTCTCCTTGAGTGATATTACAGGAATAGCGCCGACGAGGTATTCTTTGTCATTACTGATCCTGTTGTATGATCATTATGGACTTTGTGTCCAAGGGAGCCTACCTCCATAAAGATGTGGTTTTTTCTCGGAGAAGGTCATCGGGCGACTATGAAACGTTGGTCGGCGCTCTTGTACCGAACGCGAACCGGAAAAGTTTGGACAGGTTGCCGGCCCGGGTTTCGGTAGGGGAACCGCCTAGCGCTTAAATCTCACCGCGCAGCGATTTGGAGATGACCTCGGCCTTCGAATGAACATGCAGCTTGCGGTAGATATTCTTGATGTGAAACCGCACGGTTTCGATGGAGACGCACATCTGGTCGGCGATGAGCTTGTAGCTGGCGCCGCTTACCAGGCCTTCGACCACCTCGCATTCTCGTTCCGTCAACGGCGAGGGCGTTTTTCGGGCTCGGTCCGGACGGAAGAAGGCGACGACCTTGCGGGCGATTTGGGGCGACATGGGCGCCCCGCCGCGATACAGTTCGCGCAAAGCCTCGCGTATTTCGGCGAGCCTGGCCCCTTTGAGCAGATATCCTGTCGCACCCGCCCGCAAAGAGTCAAAGATCCTGTGGGGGTCGTCGTAAATGGTGAGCATCAGGATATCCACTTCAGGGCAGCGCTCCTTCAACAAAGCGATACCCTCGATACCGGACATCCCGGGTAGACCGATGTCCATCAACACGATGTCAGGTGGATCTTCGGTGTTCAAGGATTCGAAAAACTGCTCCGCAGACGATGCGGCCACATCACAGGTGAAGTCCGGCCAGGTTTCGAGAACGGTGACCAAACTCTCGCGAATCTCACAATCATCCTCTACCACCCCTACGCGGATTGTTGCCAAATCGTCCTCCTGTTCGCCGCGAGCTCGGTGGTCAAGACCACATCGAGACCGCTGCCGGTGTCAATGACCTGTAGCTCGCCGCCCAGATCCCGGGCGCGCATTTTCATATTGCGTATACCGTGCCCGCTTCGGTGTAATTTCTTCCCCAGCCCCCGGCCGTTGTCGCTGATCGCCAACAGGAAATCCCGCTTGCTGCTCTCCAGCCGAACGCGCACGCGCGAGGCGCCCGCGTATTTGGCCACGTTGGTCAGCGCCTCCTTGAAGACCAGGTACAGGTTCTTGCGCAGGTCCGCGGGAAGGCGCCGGGTTTCCCGCAAACCGTGTAACTCGAACTCAACTTCCACTCCCTCCCGGGCAAATGTGTCCGCGGCAAAATCACGCATGCGATCGATCATGCTGCCCACGGTGTCGTTGCGGGCATCCACCGACCAGACCAGATCACCCATGGCGGTCACGGCATCGCGGCCGAGCCGACCGATGCGCTCAAGCAAGTGAGCCTTACGATCGGGTTCCAAGCCCTCCCTGAGCAACTCGCTCAACAGGGAAATCTTGGTCAGTGCGCTGCCCACCTCGTCGTGCAGGTCCGAGGCAATGCGGACCCGAATGCGCTCGATTTCCACCAACTTGCTCACTCGCAGGCGATGCCACGACCACAGCAGGACGGCAAGGGCCGTCACGACACCCAAGCGGAACCAAAGGGTTTTCCAGGGCGCCTGAGCGACGTGAACCGGGACCGCAAGACCGGCATCTCCCCAAGAACCGTCGGCAGCGGCCTGCACGCGAAAGCGATAGTTACCGCCGTCCAGGTTGGTGTAGGACACGTAACGCCTCGTGCCGCTGTCTATCCAATCCTCGTCGAACCCTTCCAGCTTGTAACGGTATTGGTTGCGACTGGGATTGACATAGTCCAGCGCGGCGAACTCGAAAGAGAAGAAGTTTTCGCGATATGAGAGCGAGATGGGCGCATAACCCTCGCCGACACGATAGAGCAGTTTGTCCCGATCGAAAACGCTGAATCGGCAAAGGCGCACGGGCGGCAGTGCGGCCTGCTCACGCACCGCGTCGGGGTGAAAGATATTGAAGCCGTTGACGCCGCCGAAAAGCAGTTCGCCCGAACGGGTTCGGAGGTAGGCGTTGTTGTTGAACTCATCGGCTTGCAAGCCTTCCAGCCTCGTATAGTTGCGGAAGGCGCCCTCCACGGGATCGAAGCGGCTGAGCCCCATATTGGTGCTCAACCACAGCCGGTCACGATCGTCTTGCAGAATACCGTAAACCACGTTGTTGAGCAGGCCGTCCTGATGGGTAAAGGTATCGAACCCACTGCCGTCAGGACGCATGCGCGCAAGGCCGCCCGCGGTGCCCAGCCACATCACCCCGTCGCGAGCCAGGCAAATGGAAAGCACGCGATCATGGGGCAGTGAATTGTTATCACGCGGGTCGCGCAGCCAGTTGTCAAAGCGAGCCGTCGCCGGATCGAAGCGCAACAACCCGGTCTCCCAGGTCCCCAGCCATAGAGAACCTTCTTTATCCTCGCGAAGGACGCGCACCTTCCAAAATGTCTTCCTTTGCGCCGGCGGGATAAAGTGCTCGAAATCGTCATGTTGGGGACGATAGCGACTCAAGCCGCTGCCCCAGTTTCCCACCCACAGGTTACCGTCGGAGGCGAACAGCAGCGCGGTAGCCCCGCCGCCCCAGCCCAGGCTGTTGGGATCGTCGGGATCATGACGATAATGGCGGAACCCGTCTGCGCCGGCATCGCGCCTGCTGAGGCCCTTGACGGTACCCACCCACAAGTCGCCGGAGGGAGAGCAGGCGAGTGCGGTCACGCGATCAGCCGGCAGGCTGTCAGGGTTTTCAGGATCGTGGCGGAAATGGGAAAATCGCCCCGTGGCGCGGTCGTAGTAATCAAGCCCGGCAGAAGTGGTCCCCACCCAAAGGTTTTGTTCGGTGTCCTCGGCAAAAGCACGGATGCCGGCCGAACCCAGGCTGTCGGGATCCTCGGGGTGATGGACGAAGTGGCGGAAGGGACTGTTGCGTAGCGCGCGGTTGATGCCGGAATAGGTGCCGGCCCAGAGGATGTCCTTGTCGTGTGCCAGACAGAGGACCCGGTCGTCACTAAGACTGGTTCCTCGGCTCGGTTCGTGGCGGAAATGTCCTACGATGCCGTGCTCGGGATCGTAGGCTGACAGACCTTCATGCGTTCCCAACCACAAGGTACCGTTCGAATCATTTGCCAGGGCATAAATCGTGTCACCGGCCGACCCGGACGGAAATCCGTGATGTACGATTTTCGGAAGCGCACCATAAGGGTTCACGATTTCGAAAAGACCCCGGTCACTGCTCGCGGCCCAAATATTGCCTTGCTTGTCGGTATGCAAATCCGTTATCAATGTTACCAACATCGGCTCGAACCCCGCTGAGCCCCTTCCCACCAATTCCATTTGGTCACGGTCCGGCTCATGGCGGTAGATGCCGCTGCCGGCGGCCCAAAGCCGGCCCGTTTGATCACGGAGCAGAGTTCGCACTTGTGGTTCCTTTACTTCCCTGAACAACACCGACTCGAACCGTGTTCGACCGGCGGTCGTGCCCGGAACCAAACGACAGAGCCCGCCGAGCAGCCCCACCCACAACCGGCCCGAGTTGTCGCTTTCCAGGGCCAGCACCTGCTCATGGGGTAAGTCACCCTCCCGATCGCCGGGCAGATAACGAATAAAACCTCCGTTCTCCCGGTCATAGCGGTTCAAGCCGTAATTGGTACCCACCCACATGCGGCCTTCATTGTCTTCCAGCAAACAGTTGATGAAACCGTCCGATAATGAGTCAGGCCGGCCGGGTTCATAGCGCCAGATCACAAATTCGTAGCCGTCATAACGGTTCAAGCCGTCCTGAGTTCCAAACCAGAAAAAACCGTCGCGGTCACGCAACAAACAGGTTACCGTTCCTTGGGAAAGACCCTGGGCGATCCCCAAACGGGTGAAACGCAACGCCGGTTCCAACGCTTGGAGCATCATCAGGGTATACATCCAGAGGTACATGGGACCTCCAAAAGGGCAGAGTTAAGCACCCATTATAAAGCTTTTGGCACCGGAAGCTAAGCTACATGAACATGTGGGTTGAACTCTTACGCCTTGAAATGAAAAAGGCCCGCGGCGAAGCCGCGGACCATAGCGGATGGAAGAACACAATTTTAGGGAGCTTTATAGAACCGACGAGAGCCGGGGACGGCCCGGCTCCGGATTTAGGGAGTTTTTAATTGAAGGTTTGAACCGTTTGGATTAGTCCGCTACTCGAAAGTTGCCCGCGGAGTTGGCGGCCACCAGATTGACGCCGTCGACGTCTTTCAAATCGGGATCGTTGGTGTAGACGCCGATTCCCTTCTTCTGGGCCAGCTTCACGATGAAGCTTGCAAACTTGGGGGTGGTTACAATTTTTCCTTTGACAAGGTAAACGGCTTGAACCCGGCCCATGATGGCGCGTGCATTCTTGATGAGAACCGGTCCGTTGGTCGCGGGTACGGCCAGGGTTTTAACCGTTACCTGGGTGCCTTCCAAAGCGACGTCTTTTGGATTGAAGATCAGGCCGACGGTATCGACATCCGCGGCGGTAGTGGTAATGGCGCGCAATTGGGCATCTAACGTAGGTAAACGGTCTTGTGCGCCCAGGGGTAGACATAGAATGAAAAGTAGAGACAGGTATTTCAAGCCATCCTCCTGAAAAATTTCGATGCTTAACGGTGTGGTTCTATGTTGCGAGGCCTGCGTAAGGGAAAGGACCCGCGAATGAATTGTGACGAACCTTCTCGCAATCAATGTTCCGGCTCACGAGAGGGCCTACTGCCTGCAAGGGAAAAAGGGCAGTTCCAACCTGTAAAGGACTATATCAGCAGTAACAGTTAGTGCAAACACAAAATACTTAAAGTCAAACTCTTACGCGGTGTTAAACAAAATATTAAACTTGTTGCAACATTAGGCTGTCAACTTTTCTCACGCCTCCTCAGCCGTTGCCTGATAGCAGGTTCAATCCGTTAACGGGTTTAGAATCCTATTAAGTTCGCCGGGTCAAGATGTTCTTGTTGAAGCATGAGCTAATTTTTCTCACAGGTCGTGACAGATGTAATTGATTAATGTAGTCGCAACATTAAAAGAAGTTATTGCGGCGGCTTTCTGTCACCAGACCTGCCCTTATCGACCCTCCGGGAGTGTCCAGCCATAGCCCCATTTTCCGTCCAAGGGCTCCGACCCGGTGTTTTTCTCATGACCTTCCGAGAACATGCGGAATGCCTCCACAACGCCCGGCACCACCGGCACCTGCCCTGAATCGTCGTGCATGAAATGTGAGCGGAAGTCATTGGCGGTACCGATGCTCAAGTCCAGTTCTCCCGCCCACCGGGCCAATCCCTTCAAGCGCACCAACAGGGCCGTCAAGCCGCTGGTGGTAAAGAAGGAATAGGGTTCCAGTTCGGCGAGGGCCTTTAGGAACTCTTTTTCATTGGAGTAGGTGGTCACCTTGCCTTCCAGGTTTTCTTCCGGGGAGCGTGTCGTTACCAGGGTTGCCCCGGGCCGCAAATCAGCAAAACCGTTGGCAAAGTGCCATTCGCAGAAGCGCCTGAACTCGGTTTCGTCAGGATGGTCCTGTTTATGGCGGAAGCTCTTGCGCAAACGCTTTTTCAGGCTGTAACGAAACGGCAATACAGCATCGACGGGCGCGGCGTACGGCCCGGTGAGCGCCATGACCTGGTCATCGCGTTCGAACAGTAACGGCGTCCCCAGGGAGGGCACCGTCCATACCGCATGCAAAACCAACCGAAGAATGCGATGAATTGCCTCCTGGCGTCGCGGATGCAGGTGATAGACCGGCACAAAGCGATCCAGGTCAGTGACTTGCTTCGCGGTGATGAGGGTCCGCAACTCATCGGCCAGGGTTTCCACCCGCCAGGTCACTACGTCATCGTATTTCAAGGTGCGCGAGTGGGTTTCGAAATAGTGGGCCGCATCGAAGGTTTCCAAGGGACCGCGCGAACGAACACTGGACAGGTCCAGGGTTTTCAGCCGATGCAACAGAATCAAAAGGCCCAGTGTATGCAACTCGCTCTGGTGTTTACAAGAGCCGAGAAACTGTAATGCCTTGGGTTGCAGGCCGGAAAGCTCATTCTCACGAAGACTGGGTTGGCCCAGCAGGTCGAAAACCTGGCGACTGTAATCGGTCTCGGTGTAGTAGCAGATATTTTCCCGAAAACGCGGGTTGTGAGCATAGTCACCGAAAACCGCGGTACGCGCCATGACAAACCCGAGTTCGCTGTCCGAGGCAACACGCATCACCCGGTAAAGCGCTTGGGCGTTGGGCACCGTGAAGAAGCCGTTTTCACCGCTGCGAATCACATAATCCATCACCAGCGGATGGCCCTTGGTCATTTCGATGGGTTCCTGCCCGGGATTCAACACATTCAGCTCGCAAGGCTGATAGACATGGAGAGACTTGTGTTTCAAATCGGCTTCCGGAACCAAACGGTAACCCTCTGCCAGAGCTTGCTCCAACTGATAGTAAATGGCGGGCATCAACGGAGAGGTCGTATGGGACAGGATTTCATCGATGCCGATGGCTGCCGCGGTGACCAACATCTTGATGTTCCGTTGCGAATAAAGCCGTGTCATGGTTTCGGCATGGCGTTGCTTCTCGAGCATTTTGGCCCCGGAGGCGGAGTGGGCAAAGCCCAAACGAATCGTACGGTTGCCGTCCGGGTCTTCATCGTACATACCGCCGACGGCGGTGGTGTGGGCTACCACAACTTCTTTCGCCAGGTGGTCGGCCACAAAAGCCAGGTCCTCGGGAAAGGCTTCCAGATAGGCGTCTTTCAGCAGATTCAAATCTTCTTCCGATTGAATGCCCAGGGCATGGGCAAAGCGCACCAGATCATTGGAATGGTAGGTGGCCACGGAGGGCAGGGGTATCCCTACCACAACACTGTTGAACGGCTTGTTCTCCCCTGTTTTCAAAAAGCGCTCGCGAAACCCTTCCAAATAATGACTGAAGGCGCCTTTTCCCTGGCCACGAATGGCATTGATCAGAGTATCGCGTTTCTCCAACAAGGGCGAGACGTCAGTCAGTTGATGACTCTCCAAGAAATGTTCCACGGCCTGGTGTTCGCTTTCGCGTTTCAATATTTGCAGTTCGGGAAGGGACGGCTCGATACTGAAAGATTCCATATGGATGACCGCGTTATTGGCGGTGCGATAGCCCAGGCCCTTGATTTGTTCGGGAATATGGCCGAAACGCCGCTCATGCGTATGGAAAAGCCGCGTGGTAAAGTCGCGGATCTCACTTTTCTTCAAACCGGTTACAGCCAGGTGAAACTGGTTGTTGTCCGGCCGGTTGCCATAGGATGCGGCCTCGTCATAAAAAGAAAGAATACGAAGCGCCGTGGAGCCGCCGACCGCGCCGGTACCGCCGAAGATTACATGAACCTGGTTGAAGAAATCCGGGTTTGCCGCCGCCTGGTGTAACATGGGTCCAAAACGTAGTTGCTTAAAGCGCATTGCCTCAAAAGGGATTGTCATTGGTCTTATCCCCCTAATTTATTTTCGGCCACCACCCTTTTTGCCACACTATCATAGGCTAAAACCCCCTAAAACGCAAGAGATTTCCCCGGGCTGTTTCTCGCCGATTATTCGTGCTAGATTAATTCATCGGCATCTGGAATTTTCCCAATAGGGGCGTCATCATGAGTGGAAATATGGAATCCTGGCTTAAAAACTATCTTGAGGGGGTCGGTGCTGTAGCCGGTACGGTTCACCTGCATCATGATCGGGTATTGACCCTGGCGGCCGCGGTCAATATCCCACCGCCGGTCCTGGACAAGGTACGGCAAATCCCTTACGGCAAAGGCATGGCCGGCATGGCTTTGCAGTACAACAAACCGATTCAAACCTGCAATTTGAAAGAAGATGAAAGCGGTCATGTAAAACCGGGCGCCCGAGCGGTAGACGCCAAGGCGGCCGTCGCATTTCCCTTGCATGACCGGGACGGCGCCGTCACGGCCGTCGTGGGCATTGCTTTTCCCGACGAGCGCGAATTGGACGACGCCTTGGTCGCCGATTTCTGTCAAACAGCCCGGGATTGCCCTGTTTGATCTCGCGGAAAAGAATGCCGGCGCAACCGCAGCTACAAAAACGAGACCAGCAGCATGCCGCCTGAGGTCAAACCCATGGCCAGAGCGGTCAAAGCCAGGACGTGTTTGACCCAGGGCTCGATTAGAGGACGGGTCAATACGTAGGGCGCCGTCCTGCCGCCTACCATGCAGAAGAAAAGGCCGATACAAACCAGGTGGACCAGAATGAATTCCCGCATGAAGACCAGGATGAACACGGATTGCGTGAGCACGCTGATTGCCTGAACCATGGCGCCCATGGCTACCGCGGTTTTCGGGGGCGTCTTGAAGTACTTGATCAAATGAGCGAAAAGCAGTTGGCCCGCGCCGACTGCCGTATAGACATTCAACAGCGATCCCAGTATCAGCCAGCCCCAGATGCGCCGGTCCATCTTGACCGGATCGGCAGCAACCTTCGGTCCGTGATCGGCACGGGCGAGTTCGAGGGCCTCCCGCATGGCCGCTTCCGTATTGCCTTCCTCGGCCGCCCGCTCCAGTTTCTCGATATGAACCTCGCGTTCCTTGATGTCCAACCAGACCAACCGGGCGACATAGAAAGAAACCAGGGTGGATGCCAACTTCATGATGATAGGCAGGGTTTGCGGCAGAAGCGGCATGACCAACAAAAAGACCACGCTCCAAACAGCGGTAGCGAAGAAGGTGACGGCGGCGGCAACGGCCAGATGGGGTCGATAGATGCCGGCGAATTCGCCCTTGCGATACCAACCGTAGCATCCGCTGGTCATGCCGGCGCATTGCACCAGAACGGCCAGGATGAGCGCTGAATAACCGCTGACACCGAAGACCAGTTGCAACGTAGGATTGAAAACAATGCCGCCGCCGACAGCCGTAGCGCTTGCGATATTGGCGCCGGTGACAAACATAAGCGCCGCGCCGAAGTCGCTTAATTGGGTAAACAGGGCAAAGGGTGTCGGCAGACCGGTAACGAAGTACACCAGAGGCCACCAAAAAACCAGGCCGGCAATCAATATATAGGTAAACACCCGCTTCAATTCCAACCGGTCCGCGGCTTTCTTATCCATTTCCCCCCCATGTCCCCGGGAAGTATATAGTTTTGTCGCCGGCTGCATCAAGGTATTTGACAGGCCCGCCTTTTTTATAGGCAACCCCACCTCAGGCGGTCGAGGTTGTACCCGGGCAACGGGCAGCCCGGTTGGATCTCGGGGTTATCCGCAAGGTTTCGGGGGGATTCTGCTAAGATAAGGGTAGACAGTTGCTTGTGAGGTGGCGCTTGACCCCCAGACCCGTCTGTTACGGCGAAGCCAACTTCCGCGTCCTGCGTGAGGCCAACGGCTATTTTGTTGACAAAACCGCCTATATTCCCATGCTGGAAATCTATAAGAGCCCCGTCTACCTAAGACCCAGGCGCTTTGGCAAGTCTTTCCTTTGCAGCATGCTGAGCACCTACTACGATGTCAACATGCGCAACCGCTTCGACGAATTCTTCGGCGACACCTTCGTCGGCGCCAACCCCACCGCGCAACGCAACAGCTGCCTGACCCTGCAATTCGACTTCTCGGTCATGAAAAGCACCGGCACTGCTGAAGAAGTGGCGCGCGGTTTCAGTCGGATTTGTAATATCGAGATGAATGCATTTCTAGGAGAGAACAGGGCTTATTTCCCCGATCTGCAAAACCTCGATCTGGATATCGATGCCTCGGAGAACCTTAGTCTGATCCTGTCTTTTATCAAAAGAGACAACTTGCCGCCGCTGTTTGTGACCATCGATGAATACGATAACTTTGCCAATCAGATGATTGTGGCCCGAAACAATCATCTCTACGATGCACTGACCGCGGACGGAAGTTTCTTTAAAACTTTCTTCAAGACCCTGAAGAAGGGAAAAGGCCAGGCTACCATTCAACGTATCTTCATCACGGGCGTGCTGCCCATGCTGATCGATGAACTGGCCTCCGGCTACAATATCGCCCAATTCCTCACTTTGGAAGAAGCCTTTGAAGCCATGGTCGGTTTCACGCAGGAGGAAGTGGATCACCTTTTGGATCAGGTCTATGCCGATTACCAACTCCCGCCGGAAACCCGTGCGCAGGTCAATGCGGTGATCAAGGACAACTACAACGGGTATCATTTCGTCGACACGAACGCAACCCCCCTATACAACACGACCATTCTGGTCTACTTCCTCGAAAAACTCACCCAATCGAAGAAAATCCCGGAAGATCTGATCGACACCAATCTGAAGACCGATCTTTCCTGGGTCAAGCGGCTGACCGCCTCCAACGCGGATCACACCAGACAGTTGGTGGATCAACTGCTCATCGACGGCAAACTGGCCTACAACAAAACCTTCTTGAAAAAGCAGTTCAACGTCAGGCAGTTCTTCCAATCGGAGTTCTACCCTATCTCCTTCTTCTATCTGGGGATGTTAACTCGTCGGGACAGGGCCTATATGTGCCTGCCCAACCTGAACATGAAGACCATCTTCAGCGAGTATTTCAACAACCTGTACCACATCGACCAGGGCGGCCGTTATGCCGAGGCCATGTTGACCTTTGTCGATAAACCCGACCTGCCTGACCTGTTCGACGCCTACTGGCGGTTGTACATCTCGCAAATGCCGGAAGCGGTCTTTCAGAAAGTGAATGAAAATTTCTATCGCACCACCTTCTACGACCTTTGCCGTCAGCACCTCAGTGATCTCTACATCTGGTCCATGGAATCATCCCTGGCCTCGGGACGCACCGACCTGGAAATGACCGGCCAGTTCCACACGCCCTTCAACGGCACGCGCTACCTGATGGAATTCAAATACATCTCCAACGCGGAAGCCGCCCGTAAGGAAATCGACCCCGAAACCTTCGAGGCCGATAAAACGCACCTGGCCAAACTGGCCGCCTACACGGCAGAGCGCCGCGACGCCGCCCCCAAGGAAACCGTGCTGCCCTATTTGATCTACTGCTTCGGCAACCGGGGCTACCGCATCTTCGAACCGGCATCATTTCACTTTACGACCTGAAGAATCGTTAGCCGACAAAGACTTTGGTGATATATCAACTTGAGCCCCATGTGGTGGGACAACGTCGCCCCACCCTTTGGTATTCAGTGACAAGGGCCGGGATAAGGTTGCCTGAAGCTAAACCTTACATGCGGCGCGGGGGTCCGGCGCCTGTTCCATCACTTTCAGGCCGAGGGCACGGAACATGTCGTCGTCCGTTTGTACGTTCGGGTTGGGCGTGGTCAACAGTTTATCGCCCGCGAAGATTGAGTTGGCGCCCGCCATGAAACACAGCATTTGGGCCTCGATGCTCAGTTCCAGGCGGCCCGCGCTCAGGCGAACCACGGAACGCGGCATCAGCATGCGGGCGGTGGCGATGGTGCGCACCATTTCAAGCGGATCGATCTTGGGTCGATCACCCAACGGCGTGCCCTCTACCGGCACCAGGGCGTTAATGGGCACGCTTTCCGGGTGCGGATCGAAACTCGCCAGGCGATGGAGAAAATCGATGCGGTCCTCTACAGTTTCGCCCATGCCGATGATGCCGCCGCTGCAAATGGTCATACCCGCCTTGCGCACATGCTTCAGCGTATTCAGCCGGTCCTCGTAGGTCCGCGTACCGATAACCTGACCGTAGAAGGATTCGGACGTGTCGATATTGTGGTTGTAGGCGTAGACTCCGGCCGCTTCCAGTTTGGCCGCCTGTTCCTCGGTCACCATGCCCAGAGTGGTGCAGACCTGTAAACCCAGGTCGTTGACCGCCTTGACCATCTCCAACACGCGGTCGAACTGAGCACCGTCCTTTACTTCCCGCCAGGCGGCGCCCATGCAGAACCGGGTGGAGCCGCTTTCTTTGGCGGCGCGAGCCTGGGCGACCACGTCGGGCAGGTCCATCAGTTTTTGCGCGTCCACGCCCGTGTGGTAGCGGGCCGCCTGGGGGCAGTAACCGCAATCCTCGGGGCAGCCCCCGGTTTTGACGGAAAGCAAGGTGCACTTCTGCACCGCTCGGGGGTCGTGATACTGTCGGTGGACCTGCTGGGCCTGAAACACCAACTCGATCAGCGGCGTGTCGTAAATTGCCCTGATCTCTTCCCTCTGCCAATCGCTTCGTATCATCCACCCTCTCCTTAACTGACGTTCGAGGCAGCATGATCATACAAGCTTCAAGCCCCATGCTTCAAGCCTCAAGTTGTATGCGGGTGTCCGATTTGAGGCCGGCACCAGGTGCCAAGAGAAAAGTTGGCTGGGGAAGGTCCGGCCGAAAAAGGAAAACGATGTTTTCCGCAGCCCGTGCGGCCGGCGCACACTTAGGCTTGGGTTGAGGTTGTTGCGGGCGCAGACACGCGTTAAAATAAGGTGAACTCCAAAGGAGACCGGATGAGCAAACAGCCAATCATCATTCCCGTTGCATCGGGCAAGGGCGGCGTTGGGAAATCCTGGTTCACCGCCAATCTCGGTCTGGCCCTGGCTCAGTCGGGCAAGTCTACCATCGTTATCGATTTAGACCTGGGCGGCTCCAACCTGCACACCTTCCTGGGCCTGCCCAACAAGTACGCGGGTGTGGGCGACTACCTGAAGGTGAAGGGCATGGCCTTCGATCAACTGGCCGTGCCGACGCCGTTCCCCAACTTGCGCTTCATCCCCGGCGACGGCCAGTCCCTGTTTATGGGCAATATCGCCTATGCCCAGAAGATCAAGCTGTTGCGGGCCCTGAAAAAACTGGAAGCCGATTTCGTGATCATCGACCTGGGCGCGGGGAGTTCCTACAACAACCTGGACTTCTTCGCGGTGGCGCCCAACGGCATCGTGATCACCACGCCTGAGTTTCCGGCCATGCTGAACTTGATGACCTTCCTCAAAAACCTGGTCTTCCGCGCCATCGAAAACGTGGTGCGCAAATGCTTTCCCCTTCACCAAAAGGTCAAGGAGATGTTCGTCCAATCTATCGAGGACAACCCCATTACCGTGGGGGAACTGCTCCAGTTGATGGACAAGGACTACCCCAAATACGCCGTTGTGACGCGCCGAGTCGTGTCCTGCATCCGGCCGCGCCTGGTAATCAACATGGGTGTCGGCCTCGAAGACCTGAATTACCTGATGAAGATCAACAAGCAACTGACCGCCCGCCTGAGTGTGGATTTCGATCATTTCGGCTTCATCCCCCGCGATCCCCAGGTATTCGACAGCATTCAAAAGCACCAGGTCTATCTGCAAACGCACCCGGACGCCCTGCCGGCGGTGGCGATCGAGGGCATGGCCGATCGTACGGTCCGGTTGTGGCGCGGACCCATCGACAAAAGCTGGGAACGGTTATACGCCAACACTCAACGCATCCTGGCCGGCCGCAATTGACGATGAAGGCTGGTCTTTCCTGGTCTTGGGTATTTGTTTGTCCGGCGCGAATAAACCCCCACCACGCTGATAAGCACCTTTTATTCAGATTATAAGGTCACAGTTCCGGCTTCAGGTCTTTTTACGTGGGGGCTTTTTCACGCTACATTTAAGCAGGGTAGCGTGAACAAGCGTACCCGTAAAACGTTATACCGCAGGGACATTCAACGTTGGAGTACCGAGAGCGTGCTTACCGGCATGGGGTGCGTTTGTTCGCGACGGGG
>JASJCB010000081.1 GCA_030066195.1 Acidobacteriota bacterium | reverse complement strand
ATTCGTTTGGGTGATATCGCCCCAAATTTTAAAGCGGAAACCACCGAGGGTCCCATCGACTTTCACGAGTGGCTGGGTGATTCCTGGGGGATTCTGTTCTCGCACCCCAAGGATTACACACCCGTGTGCACTACCGAACTGGGTTATATGGCCAAGATCAAGCCCGAGTTCGACAAGCGCGGCGTCAAGATCCTGGCTCTTAGTGTCGATTCCCTGGAAGATCACAGGGGTTGGATCAAAGACATCGAAGAAACCCAGGAAACCAATGTAAACTACCCCGTCATCTCGGATATTAACAACGCGGTTGCCGACCTGTACGACATGATCCATCCCAACGAGCTGGATCAGTTGACCGTTCGTTCCGTATTCGTGATCGGGCCCGATAAAAAGGTGAAACTGACCTTGACCTATCCCGCCTCTACCGGCCGTAACTTCGACGAGTTGCTGCGCGTGGTGGACTCCCTGCAACTGACGGCGAATCATCAGGTGGCGACGCCCGTCAACTGGCAGGACGGCGATGACTGTATCGTGGTGCCGGCCCTTTCCGATGAACAGGCTTCGGAAAAGTTCCCCAAGGGCGTGACCCGCGTCAAGCCCTACCTGCGCTTCACCCCGCAGCCCGATAAATAATGCTCACGGTCCGGCGGCGTCAGGGTCGCCGGGCCCTCGGGAACTTTCGAGATTGCCCTGAACGTGATGCGCAACCGATGTCTAAAAGCGGGCCGTCGCTTATCCATGCCTGGTGTCTGAATGTCGGCAACAATAGCAAAAAAGCGCCGCTTGCTTCAGAGGGCCGCATGGCCAAATATGGCTTGACAGGGGAAAGAAGGGTTGCTAATTTAAAACTGCCTTCATTGAGCATAATTCACGACTGGAGCGCCTTTTGATTGATTTACGCCTGGTATTACTGTTTTCTATAAGCAGTTTCGCTCTAGCCTCCGACTCTCCCACATCTTCCAAAAAAGACATCATTAAAGAGATGTTACACCTCACGGGTACGGCAAAAAGACTAGCTTTTGCCACTGAGGAAATACGGGCCGATGTAGAGCGCTATGGTCATCCTTATGAGCAAGAGAAATCTTATCTTAAAGACATAGTCGAAATCACTGAGGAAGAAAACATAGTTAAAGCACTGAGCGAGAGTTTGACTCACGAGGACATAGCAGAGCTTCTTTCCTTTTACCGATCAAATACTGGAAAAAAGATTAAAGCAGGTTCTCTTAATGTCAAGGAAAAAGCTCCTGAAGGGTATCTCGAAACCATTTCTTCATCAAGACGCAGACTTTGCAAGCAGATCTACTTGGAAATGTCGATGATGTGGTGTGAAGCATTGACTTTCATAAGGCTGACTCTCCAAGCGAGTCAAGTAAACGGAAGTGTACCTACAAGCATGATGGAAGTACAACAGACCATGTCCCTTATTGAGGCCCAATTTTTCGCGAAAAAGAAGGCTGAACAAGGCTTGGACCTTAGTGAAGCCTTCTATCGCTACCGACAACTATCGGAAAGTGATTTGGTTTCCTTTCTTGCATTTTTACAAAAGGATGCTTTAAAGAGGCTTCGATGCAAGATAGCAACAAAAGCTTCCGATTACCTTGTGAAAAGACTTGATACTGTTCAACAGGCAATTTTTCAAGACAAAAAAATCATAACTGTTCTAAATTAAGCCTTCGGCTATTACAACACCCTGATCCCGGAATTTTTCGATACGTGTATTCAATAGAGAGGTAAACCATGCTCCGCTTGTTAACACTTTCCAGTTTGATCTGCCTTTCTTTCACACTCCTCGCCACGGAGGAGGTAGATATCCAGGAACTCGAAAACGATATCTTTCAATCCTTGCAGCGCCCACTGAAGGGACTGAGTCAAGACCAAATGTTGCACCACGCCATTCGGACCCTTGAAAAAATCAACAGGCTTTCCCTGGAACTAACGAAGGCCTACAAAAAAGGTAAGATCGAGGGCAGTCGAGCTTCAGCTCTTATGGACAGCGCATATTTTATGTATGCTAGTTTACTTTGGAAAGCTGGTGAATTGGAGAGTGCCGTTACGGCCTTGGACCAGGCCAATCTTTATAATCGAGGAACTTCAGCCGAGGCAAACCGGGTTTTGTTCAAAGGGATTCTGTTCAAGCTGGATGATCCGCAAAGAACGGTCGATATTTATACTGAGTATACCGAGAGGGCAGATTTTTTTGTTGGGACCACACCAAAAATCGACCAGGATGCGGACATTCTCTTGTCCCTTGCCGATGCTCAAGCCATGATCGGTAATTACGGGGAGGCCGTGTCGGCCTACGAGGATTATATCGAATGGGTAGAGGCCAACCCTCGACTGCATTTAATCCAGGCAAAAACCGTCATATCGAATTATAAAAAAATCAAGAATCAAGGAAAGGGTCGCCTCAGTGAAAAGCGATTGGCCGCCCTTGTCAAAAAAATCGACAGCCCTTTCTTCGATGACCCCGAAAGAGCAGCGTTCCGCGAAGAAAGACGAACCCAAACAGCCATGGACGATGAAATCTACGCCAGGAACTTCGAGAACCTGGTCAACGGCTATTGATTCCATGTATGGAAACCGAACGGTTGATCGAAGAGCAGGACTGTAAATTTCGAGCCGGCTGGCGACTGAGCACCACATAAGCTGACTGCTTGTGGGGCGTTTGTTTTTATTTGGCTTCGGTGCTTTCACCTTCCTTTTACATTTGGCACCCGTATTTCCCACGCGATGCATGGCGGAAGTGTGTGCGCCCAGGCGGACGGAAGGATTCCCGCCGGCCGAGCGATGTACCGTCAACCCTTCATTTCCTGAAGCAAGATCTCCAGATTGCGACGTACACCGATCGTATTGGGATGCGTTTTGCCCAAACTCGCTTCGAAAATGGCAAGCGCACGGCGTATCAGGGGCTCGGCCTCAGCCAGGCGGTTGGTGGCCTTCAGCAATTGCGCCAGGTTGTTGAGGTCAACCGCCACATTGGGGTGATCGGGACCGAACGAGCCCTCGTCGGCCGGAGCTTCCGCCGGCGGTTCTTCGATTCGTTCCGGTTCCTTCTTCCTGAAATGGGACAGCCATATGTTGTATACAGCGACGCCCAGGGAACATGCCGCAATGGTAATGCCTACAACGCCTATTAAAGTGGGTGACAAACGACGGCTCCAACAAAGAAAGAACGGCCTGATTGTAGCATGAAATGCCACCCCTGGGCGCGCACGCATCCTGCGTGCATGCAAGCCGAGAATCGCCCTCCGGGCGAGGCGAGGCGGAACCCCTGGATAGGAAGGTAGCCCATATCGTTTGCTCTAAATGGAGCTGGAATGGAGTACCGGATTGATGGTATTCTGTCCAATGTTAAGCCATTTCTTCAGGGCGGCGCCTTGAGTTGCTTTGATTTAGGAAATCAGGCGAATAGCTCACCCTTTTCTCAAGGTCACTCTGGAAAACTCATTACTACTCGCGCTCGCTTCGCATCGCTTATTAGCACACAGGATGTGTGCGCGCCCAGGGGGTAAATCCCCTCCGGCGTGGATGGTATGATCTTGTCACCGGGTTGTTTCTTGACGGGCAGCACGGCGAGGTTTTTCATGCTTTCGGTCCGGAGCAACTCGTTTTTCGGGTTTGACAACCAAATACAGCTGAATACGGGATCTTTGAGAAGGCGAGCCTCACTTTATCGCCTGATTGGTTGATTCTCGACGACCGGGATCGAGGAACGATCCCTGATTTCACGATTCCAAAAGTCGGAGAGCAAAGAATCAGTCCTCATTCTTTGCGCACCGAAAGTTCAGGGTCAAAGAATCAGTTTTCATTCTTTGCTCCTGACTTTTCCGGGTCAAGGAACGACAACTGATTCCTTTCACATTACTTTTCAGTGTGCAAAGAATCAGATCTCATTCTTTGCTCCTGACTTTTCCGGGTCGAGGAATCAGGACTGATTCTTTGCTCCTGACTTTTCCGGGTCAAGGAATGATAACGGATTCTTTGATTCCGGAATTGCCGACACAACCAATGACAACCCCGGTAAAGCGCCTCGGCACGCTGACTGACAATCAAAAACCGACTTGAATCGGAAACGAAATGCTTCGCGCTCGCTTCGCATCGCTTGTTAGCACACAGGATGTGTGCGCGCCCAGGGTTTCGCGCTCGCTTCGCATCGCTTGTTAGCACACAGGATGTGTGCGCGCCCAGGGTTTCGCGTTCGCTTCGCATCGCTTGCAGCCGGCGCTTTAAATCATCAACAGGCGGCCGTCCAGTAGGAGGGAGGCTATTTCGCGGACCTTGTTGTGGCGGGTGCCGTTGCCGTTGGCGTATAGGTTCAGCAGGTTCAGGATTTCGGTTTCGTGGCCCTCGGCTTCCTTGACGATCTTCAGCAGTTCCATTTGAGTGTGGTAGCCGCCGTGCAGTGACCAGCGCAGGTAGATGGTTTCCCGGGTCTTCGGGGCGCGTTTGGCGAAGCATTTCAGCAGGATGCAGGCGTCGTGGTCCGGCAGTTCCAGGCCGTAGTCCACCAGCGGCATCAGGTCGCGGCCTACGCTGATCAGGGCCAGTTCGCCCAGCCATTGTTTCTTGCGGGCCTCGGGTTCGCGAGAGAACCATTGGAGCAGGGTCGCCACCACTCGCGTGGTGCCCAGTTCCGTGAAGAATCGGATCAGCACCTGCAAGTTATCGTAGTTCAGGTTCTTTTCCAGGACCAGGTTGACCAGTGACGGTTCCGACAGTCGCTGCTTGATTTCCTTGATCTGCTCCACGTCGTCGTCGGTTTTGTGCAGGTTCAGGAAGGAGGTCACCTTCTCCAGGGCGGCGCCCGCGTTCTTGGTGTTGGACGCCACGATGACATCGTTGACCATTTTGGACAGGTCCTGTTTCAGGGTATTGTCGAAGTTCTGATTGGAAAGCGAACCCTTGAACTTGCGCAACTCGGCCAACAATTCCTCGGCGCTTTCATAGCGATCCTCAGGCTTCTTGGCCAGGCACTTGTAGATGATTGTCTCCAAGGCGGGGTTCTTGTCGATGATCGGCGGTTCCTTCTTCAGCGCTTGGAAGATCAATTCGTTGACCGACCTGCCGTGGAAGGGTCCCTTGCCCGCCAGCATTTCATAGGCGACCATGCCCAGGCTGTAGATGTCGGTGCGCTTGTCCAGGGGAAAACCTTCCAATTGTTCGGGCGAGGCGTAGCGGGGCGTGCAGGCGGTGCGGACCTCGGTATCGTCGGGGTCGTCCTCCAGGGTCAACGTGGCGATGCCGAAATCGGCGACCAGGGCGCGTCCCTCCGGGGTCACCATGATGTTTTCCGGTTTGATGTCCCGGTGCACCACGCCCTTGCCGTGCGCATAAGCCAGGGCGTCTCCCACCTGGCCGATGAGTTCCAAGATCTGATCCATGTTGGGCGGGGCGCCCTGTTCCAGCAGGTTGCGCAGGTTCTCGCCCTCTACGAACTGCATGGTGAAATAGATGAAGCGGTCCGGGTATTCGTTCATGACATTGGCGGGGAAGGACAGGTGTTTTTCGTAATCGCTCGCTCCGATCTCGCCGACCTCGTAAACGAAGACGATATTCGGATGGTGGAACTGGGCCGCGATCTGGGCTTCGCTGAGGAAGTTCAGGCGGGGTTGGCTCTGGCGCGAGAAGTCCTGGTTGAGCACCTTCATGGCCACCTCGCGCTTCAGCACCATGTCGCGCACCAGGTAGACCGAGGCGAAGCTGCCCCGACCCAGGCGCTTGACGAATTTGTAGCGGAATCCCTTCATCAGGTTCAGCGACAGTTCGGAAGCCGAGAACGCCATGGTGGAGCCCAGGTTGCGCGCGTAGTGTTCTTCCGGCGCGGAGCCGCCCGGGAAGGCCGAATGCAGCCCTTGCAGACCCTTCTCCTGGTAGGTACGGCGCAGCAGGAAGAACAGGCTTTCGTAGTTCTCCGTCACATCGGTCAATTCCACATGGATCTTGCACACGCCCTCGGCGCCGTCGCGCACCGGTTCCCGGCGGGTTTCCCTGCCGGTGAGCACCACCTTGGAGCCCTGCGTATCGTACATCTGGATACCGGCCGAGGCAAACTCCGGCAAATCCTCGAAACACAGCAGCAACAGGTCCCTGCGGGCCATCCAGATCGTCTTGCAGAAGGTGCTGCGCGTTTCCAACTCCAGGTTGACCGGAAGCTCGCAGGGCACGTGTTTGTCGGGATCGGTGTCCTCGCCGAAGAGCTTTTGCGGGTTGGTGCCGGTATCCATGGTCACGGTTTTATCGATGGGCAGGTTATCCAGTTCGGGCGTTTGAATCGAGGATGCTATTTCGTCGGGATTGACCAATTGCGTCCGGGTCAGGTCATCGGGAGCCACCACCACGGTGCGGGCCATCAAGTCATCGGCATGAGCCTGGGGAGCGGGCACCTCGGGTTGTTCCGGGGATTCTTTCTGTTGCCCGGCGGATGCGTCCTCGGATATGGTTTCCTCTTCTTCGCCCGCATCCTCGGGAATGTCCAAGGTATCGTGGCCGACCGAACTGTCTTCCTCTATTTGTTCCCGTAGCAGTTGCGGGTCGACGGCGACGGTCCGGTCGACGGCAACGGTTCGGTCCATGGAAACGGTGCGGTCGATACCGGCGCCGGTCGCATTCATATTCTGGATTTCCTGGTTACGGGCGTATTGGTCGCGAAGGTCGTCCCATTCTTTCTTCATAGCGAAGTGATGGGCCAGGCGCGCCCTGACCAGATCTTGATCGAAGGGGGCGGGTAAAATATCGTTGACGCCTTTTTCAAAAGCGGCCAGGATGACGCCTCGCCACTCCGGATGGGTGATCAGAAGGATGGGAACCTCCTGTTTGGAGTAGCGGGCACGCAGCTTGCCGATCAGGTCGAAGGCCCGTTCGCCGAAGTCCGGCAGTTCCGGATTGACGATCAGCATGCGCACCGAGGTGTTCTTCAGGTTCCAGATCAGTTCCCGGGCGGTGGTTACCGCGGTGAGCGAGTACCCCATCTCGCCGATCAAAGAGATCAGACTCTTCCTTCTTTTGTCATCATGGTCAGCCAGTAATATCATATCGATCCTGTTGACGTGCTCCACGTCTGCCTATAGGCATTGAAAAAAACACCCCGTGCTCCATGCCAGGAGATTTACACAGAAGTCTTTCCGTCATTTTAATATAAGAATCGCGATACGGGGAAAAAGGATTGCCCGACCAGGCTCCGGCGAGCCTTAACGGTGTATCGAGATCCTAGCAAAGAAATGGAATGTGCGCTTTAAAAATATTGTACTAAGCTTATTCAGATGATGTTACTCCCGGGGAGGATTTTGAATGCTCTCGTTTGATCAGATTTATCGCGCGGCAAGCCGGTACAAGGGCGGTGAAGACGCCCTGGAAAGCCTGTTGCCTCAACCCAAAACCGCGGCGGAACTGCGCGCTGTTTCCGACGACCGCTACCTGTCCGGCATGACCCGGCACATCTTCTCCGCGGGTTTCGTGTGGCGGGTTATCGAGGCAAAGTGGCCCGGTTTCGAGCGTGCTTTTACTCAGTTCGATCCCGAAAAGGCCGCCCGGTTGAGCGATGCCGACCTGGAAGCGCTTGCCCAAAACCCCGATATCGTGCGCAATCCCCAAAAGATCCGCACCGTGCGCGCCAACGCCGCCTTGATCTTGGAGGTCCGGTCCCAACACGGCAACTTCGGCAAATTCATCGCGGACTGGCCCGACGACGATATTACGGGCCTTTGGCAATGGTTGAAGAAACACGGCAGCCGCTTGGGCGGAAACTCCGGCCCCTTCTTCCTGCGGCGCATGGGCAAGGATACGTTTCTGCTGACCAGGGATGTCATCACCGCGCTGCAACGCCAGGGCATTCTGGAAAAGAACGGGAACAGTAAACGGGAGCAGTCGGCGGTGCAAAATGCATTTCTTCAGTGGCAACGGGAAAGCGGACGCCCTCTTTGCCAGATTTCCCGCATCCTGTCTTGTACGGTGGTCACGTCGGAATTCCCCGATCCTGACAAGCTGTAACCCGGTTACGAAGTCTTCATCGGCAGAATCACGCGGAAGGTGCTGCCCTTGCCCGGTGTGCTTTCCAGTTCGATCTTGCCGTTGTGCTCGTCGACGATTTGATAGGAGATCCACAGACCCAGTCCCGTGGACAGTCCCACCTCCTTGGTGGTGAAGAAGGGCTCGAAGATGCGGTCCCGCATGATTTCGGGAATGCCCTTGCCCGTATCCTGAACCTCGATGATCGCCCGCTCCTCCAGTTTCCGGGTGATCAGCCGAATCGCACCCTTGCCTTCGACAGCCTGGCAGGCGTTCAAAATCAGATTGGCGAAGACCTGGTTCATATCGGCCGGTTTGCAGTACGTGCGCAGGTCGTCGTGAAAATCGTATGCCACGTCGATACGATCCGAATAGCCCGGCATAATCAGCCGCGCGGCGGCGCGCAGGTTTTCCGACAGCAGGACGGTTTTGGTCTCCGCTTCGTTCATGCGGCTGAACATACGCAAATCGCCCACGATCCCCTTGATGCGCTCGCTGCCCTGACGTATGGTATCCAGGCTTTCCCATAGAGGGTCGATCTTTCTCTCCAGCAGGCTTACCGCCTCGTTTTCACCACTCGCCAGTTGCAGAAGGGTGCCCCAGAAATCTTTCAGGCCCAGGTTCAGATTACCGACGGCCCCGCTGATATAGTTGTTGGGATTGTTGATTTCGTGCGCCACGCCCGCGGTCAATATGCCCAGCGAGGCCAGTTTTTCCTGGAGAATCATGGCCTGGCTGCGCTCTCTGACCTGTTCCTCCAGCGTGTTGTTCAGCTTCTTCAAATCGCGATGCGCCGCCATCAGTTCCAGGTGGTGGCGAACCCGTTGCACCAGTTCGTCCTTGTGGACCGGTTTGTTCAGGAAATCGTCGCCGCCGCATTCGAAGGCCGCCGTTAAATCCTCCGGTTGTTGCCTGGCGGTGAGGAAGATAATGGGCAGGTCGCCGACCGGGTAGGTGCGCCGCAACGCCTCGCAAACCTTGTAACCGCTGAGACCCGGCATCATCACGTCCAACAGCACCATATCGAACGGTTCCCCCGCAACCATCATGTCCAAAACCTCTTGCCCGCTGCATGCTTCCACCACCTCGTAGCCGTGGAGCACCAGGTAGTTGGACAGCACCAGCCGGTTCACGGGTTCATCGTCCACAATCAGGACGCGGCCCGAAACACTGCCGGGTTGTTTTCGCGACGGGGCCGAGATATTGGCCGGCGGCGGCAGGTCCGGTTTTCGCTCCTCCCGGTCCAGTGCTTCCGGAAGGACTTCGGCCTCCTTCACCTTCCCCCCGGCAATGGGCAGGGTGATGCTGAAGGTGGAGCCCTTACCCGGTTCGGAATCCACATCGATCCGGCCGCCGTGAAGGTGAACCAGTTGCCTGGTTATCGCCAGTCCCAAACCTGTGCCGCCCGTGTCGCGTGTGGAGGAACCGTCCAGTTGTTCGAACCCGCGAAAGATTTGCTCGTGCTTTTCCTTGGGAATGCCCATACCGGTATCGCTGACCGAGATCTCAATCCAATCCGCCATGACCCCGGCGGATACGGTCACACTGCCCCTGTCGGTGAACTTGATGGCGTTGCCCACCAGGTTATAGAGCATTTGCTGCAATCGGTTCTCATCGGCGTGAACGGCGGGCAGGTTCCGGGGAACCTTGTTGATCAGCTTCAGACCCGGCTTTTGAACCATGGGTCGAATCAAGGTCAGCACCACCTCGGAAACGGTAAACAGATCGACTACCTTCAAATGCAATTGCAGCTTGTGGTTCTTCAGCCTGGAAAAGTCAAGCAGATCGTTGACCAGGTTTCCCAGGCGTCGCCCGCTGTCGGCCAGGATGCGTAGGTGCATGGCCACGTTACCGGAAACCGGACCGGCGGCGCCCTCGATCAGGGACTCGGCCAGACCGATGATGCCGTTGAGAGGCGTACGCAGTTCATGGGAGGTGTTGGCCAGGAACTCGTCCTTCAAGCGGTCCAACTGCTGGAGGCGTTCGTTCAGCTCGTGTTCTTCCTGGTACTTGCGCCGCTGCCGGCGGATATAGGCGGTAACCGACAGGGCCGTTATGATGATATATATGGACCAGGCCCACCATCTCTGCCAGAGCGGCGGCGCGATATCGATACGCAGGGTGGCAGCCTCCTGGCTCCAGCGTCCATCCTTGTTGGCGGCTCTGACATTTAAAGCATAACTGCCGGGTTTCAGGCCTCGGAAATCCAAAACGCCGGTTTCGTTGGAGAACCATTGGTCGGAAGAGCCTTTCAGTTGGTAGCGGAAGCGGTTTTTTTCCGGCGCGGCAAAGTGAAGCGCGGCAATGTGTACGCTGAGGTGATTCTGGAAGTGCTTCAGACGGACTGTTTCCGTATGCGTGATGCAGGCATCCAGCGGCGATTGGGCGTCATTGACGGTGACTTCTTTCTCATCCAGGTAGAGACAGGTGAGGACCGGCGGCGGGGCCACCGGGTCACGGGTGATCCAATCCGGCCGAAAATGATTGAAGCCGCAAACGCCGCCGAATATCAGATCGCCGTCCGCGCCGGTTAGGGCAGCACCCGGCATGAAGTCGCCGTTTTGCAGGCCGTCGGCAGTATCGTAAACGGTGAATTGTTGCCTGACCGGATCGAAGCGAGTCAAGCGATTGACACCGGCCGCCCATAACTCACCATTGTGGTCTCCGGTAATCGACAAAACGGGCTTGCCCGGCGGTAAAAAGTGATGTGTCAGGGGTTTGAAAACCTGTCCATCAAACTGAAACAGCCCCTTGCCGGTAGCCGCCCACAAGATACCGCGTTTGTCCTGGTAGAAATCGTTGACCCTGCCGCCGCCCAATTGCTGATCGGCGATCAAATTGCCGGTTGCGGGATCGTACCGGTTCATGCCCTGGTTTTCCGATCCGATCCAGATGCGGCCGTCGCGATCCTGGAACAGGGCCTGGACACGTGAAACCGGATAGCCGGATTCTATCTTGTTGTAGGTCACCGGTTGGAATCGACCCGTGGACGGATTGAGGGTAAAGACGCCGCGACGGGCGCCTGCCCAAATGGCGCCGTCCCCGGCTTGGAGCAGGACGCGGACCCGTTCGCCCGGCATATGGTCAAAACTGCCGTCCGCGTTATAGCGGGAGACGCCTCGATCGGACCCAACCAGGACCGAACCATCGAAGGTCACGAGCACGGTCTCCAAATGATTGGTTACCGGACTGTCCTTGCGATCGGGCCGATACGTGAACCGGCGAAGGCTGCCGCTCTCAGGATTGAAAAGATTCAAGCCGCCGCCGCGCGTGGTGATCCAATAGGAGCCGTCCTCGCCCTGGTCCATATCGGTGACCACGGCATGACTGAGGCCGTTCGTTTCGCGATAATGCCGAAACCCGGTGCCGCCGGGCCAGGAGCGTGATTCAGGCCCGTGTATGGGGGCCAGGTTGGCGCGACTCACTCCGGCATTTTCGGTACCGATCCACAAAACCCCGGCACGGTCCTCGAAAAGGGTCCACACCACATCGCCGGCAAGACTGAGCGGGTCCGCCTCGTGCCGATGGTAGACTTGGACAATCCTTCCGGTGGTTTTGTCGATGCGAGCAAGGCCGTGATCGGTGCCCGCCCAGAGGATACCGGCTCTATCTTCCAAGAGCGCGGTAAATTCGGCGGCGTGATCTTCATGCCCGAAATCCTGCATGCCGTATCTTTGGAATGTACCGACGTCGGGATCGGCGAGGTAGCTGAAACCCGCGCCCAGAGTGGTCACCCAAATTCCGTCACCGCCGGCGGTCAGACCGGTCACCGAATCCGATCCCAGGCTGTTGGGATTATCGGGGTCATGGCCGAAGTGACGAAATCGTTCACTTTCCCGATCCAACAGGTACAAGCCGCCCAGTTCGGTGCCCACCCAAAGGCCGTAGCGCGTGGCGGCCAGGGCGGAAATCTGATCATCGAGCAAACCGCCCTCATCATTATTGCCCGCGGTAAAGATTTGCAACTCGCCCGACTCAGGGTCATAGCGCGCCAGGCCGGAGTGCGTACCGATCCAAAGCCTGCCGCCCCGAGAAACATTCTCCAGGAAAAGGCTGGTGACGGCTCGATTTTGCAGGCCCTTGGCTTGTCCGTGCGGGATGAAGCGCTCCAGAGCGGCATCATAGTGAAAGAGACCCCGGTCGTGCGTGCCCACCCACAGGTCGCCGTCGTCGGCCGCGGCCAGGGCGCCGATGACGTTTTGGTCATGATCGCCGGAAGCCGGTAGGAAAACCTTGACCTTGGTCCCGTCATAGCGGGCCAGTCCGCTGTCCGTGCCGATCCATATAAACCCGCGCGTATCCTGGGTGATAGCGGAAATCCGCGGGTCGGGGAGACCGTGCTCATCTTCCAGGTGGTGAAAATGCAGCGGGGTACCCGCCTCGGCCGCCTCAACCAGTAAAAAGGCAGTGATCCATAGACTGCATCGCGAAATGGTCATGATACTCCCGGCCGTCAGTTGATACGAGCTAACGGCAACACTACGGGAGATATCGGCCCGATCTGCCAAAAAATGAGCGCCTGACACATACGGGCCTACGAGTCAAACTGACGCGGGTGAGGAATTGCCGGCTTGAAGTCCAGGGAGGCAGGCCGCTCGATAAACTCAGGGGGTCAAGATACCGCTTCGTTTCTCGCGATAGGCCTGGAATGCGGCGGCCGGGGGACGGGTCATGGTTTCCACCTTTTCCGGGCAGATGGTCATAATGATGAAGGGATCGAAAACCTCGGCCAGAGAGGCGCGGCTCAGTTCAAGCGTCAGGGTTTGGCCGGGGTAGCGGACCGCGTGTTCATATGCCATGGTCGCGGGATGCAGCGGAAAGGGATCGTTTTCCAAGGCTTCGATGCCTATGGCCGCGTAGGCTTCGACGATTCCGGCGCATAAGGCGTCGTCGGTCAGGGATGCGCCGCCGGGCGGGGCGGTAATCAACTCGACGACGGGTCGTTTCGGCCAGGTATCGACCATGTCCGGCTGATAGGCCTTGATCAGGGTGTCGACAATATACTCGTCCGGATTCGGCTTGACGGAGATAGGCGCGTAAGTGTGGAGATTGAAAGCAAAACCGCCGTTGCCGCAAACCACATCATAGCCCTTGCGGGCCTGGTCTTGATAGCGTTCGTAAATAGCGATGATCTTCGCCAGGTCGTCGGGATGCGTGATGTAATCGGGGACGCCGCGAGTGAGCCCGGCCGCGCCTGCCTCTTCATCTTTGGCCCAGATCCGGTTGACATCGACGATAGTACGGGGAAGGAGGCAACGTAGGATCAAGACTTTCATGGAAGGATCGGTTTCGGTCAGCATCTCGGCCAGACGTAGGGCATATTCGGGCGATCCCTGATCGGTGTTGGCGGTAAAGAACAGGTCGTGACGATCACCCGGATACTGGCGCGTCAAGCGTTTGGCGGCTTGCAAGTGATGCATTTCCGTGGCGCCGTGAGGCAACTCGATAAACACATCGGGCGGCGTTGCGGCAGGCGCATTGCAACCGCTGATCAGGCTGACCTCGCAAACATGATCGATCGATTGTAGGCCGAACATGCGCCACCTCCTTTATGGATCATGGATCTTAAACCGGAGCACCCCCGCCGGTCAAGCGAGCCGAGAACAGGAAAGGACAAGAATAGGGGACGCCAAAAGTCTGAAGGAATCTGAACGGAGTTTCGCCATATGCGTAACTTGGACCTGGGTCACCAGGATGTACACCCTAATGGAAAAATCCGGCATTTGAGCAAAGCCATCCGCAAATGGCTTTACCGTGGTGAAGAACCATGAGCGCCCTGCCAATGATGCTGAAACAAGTTAGGCCTGTTTTTGGTTGTATTCTACTTGTCCATAATCCAGTTTTATGATTCTGTCCGCAACGTCGTAGTAATGATCGTCATGGCTAATTACAAAGACTGTTTTTCCTCTCTGCTTGAGCTCGGGCAGTAATGAATGGTAGAAAATTCCTTTGAAATAGGGATCCTGGTCAGCCGCCCACTCGTCGAAAAGGTAAATGGGCCGATCTTCCAAATAAGCGGTCAATAGAGCCAGGCGTTTGCGTTGTCCCTGAGAGAGATTCAGGTTGGAAAGGGTTCCGTCTTTAATCTGAACCTTGCGGCTTAATTGAAGACGTTCCAAGTATTCCGTGGCTTTTTCATCGAGCCGTGGATGGTCTATGCCCAGCAGGCTCTCGAACAGATAGAAGTCAGCGAAAATGGACGTGAACATCTGGCGGTAATTGTCGCGATTCTCTTGGACAATAGGTACACCGTCCAACAAAAGTTCACCTTCGGACGGCGTATACAGACCCAGGAGGATTTTGGAGAGGCTGGTTTTACCACTTCCGTTGCCGCCAACAAGGAACACCAACTCTCCAGGAGTGAATTGAAGATTGATGGGCCCCAAGGTGAATGCCTTTTCGTCATCCTTGGTGTTATAGGAATGAATGAGGTCCTTACACTGTAACTTCTGCCATTCGGGTCCGAATTCTTGCGTGTCGACTTTCAGGGTCTCCTTTTGTCCGCCGGCGTCGGCCTCTCTCAGGGAAAGACCCAGTTCGTTGACTCTTTGAAGAGAAATAACGGCCATTTGTAAGGCAGGAACTACCTGTGTCAAAGCATCCAAGGGCAGGGTGAGGTACAAGAGAACCATGGTATATCCGCGCAGCACCGAAGGCGTAATATCAGGGGATATCTCAGGCAGCAGAAAGACGAGAGTTCCCATGATGGAGAAAAACATGAACTGACCCAGGCTGCCGGCGCCTGCATACCAGGCGTTGCCCATGACGTTGCCTTTGCGAAAGGCCATGGCGGTTTCACGGAGTAACTCGTTGAGAAAAGCTTCGCGTCGCTTTTTGTGGAGTTTGAGTTCCTTGGTACCGGAGGTGATGCCCTCGAAGTGCTCAAAAAGGGTATCCTGCTTTTGGCGCGCCTGGTTGAAATGGAAGCGTGCGATATTATTGATTTTAGCATAGATGCCGACGGCGAGGATCATGGCCACTAAAACGCCGATCCCTGCCTCGAAATACAAATAAAATAAATAGACCAGCCCGCTTATAATAATGGTCAGGTTCATACACAAGAAGGGAATGTTAGCCAGAGCACCGCTGATGGCGCCGATGTCGTTGGTTAGGATGGCCAATAATTTGCTAGGGCCATGCTTCTCCAAACGTCGCAGAGGCGAGGAGAGGATCTGCCTGCTTAATTTCATTCTCAGGTCAAAAACTGCCTGCTGGGTAAGAGAGGTCAGAAGAACCTGGGCAACGACACGGGATATAGGTAACAACAGGCATACCCCGGCAAAGCCCCAGATCAAGGAGCTGGGAACAGAACCCTGTTTATCCAACGCGGTATTGATAAAACCAATCAATACGGTGTTCGTCGCGCCGGTCACCATACCCGCGAACATTGCCAGGATGACGAGAACGGGAGAGTAGCGGAATATGAAAACCAATAACTTTTTCAAAATAAACTTCCAATAAATCGATTCTTTCGAAGTTCATACAAAGACGTTTAAGGCAGACAAAAGCGGTCTATTGGAACGCGTTTCGCCAAGCGTTCTGGGCTCCTTGAGTCATATACCGGTCATCTAATCCGAACAGATAGGTGTAATAATTTTTGAGCTTTGCAGGAATGTCGTTGCGATGGGGAATGAACTCGACCACGTTGGCAACTTCAAGTTCAATGAGCCCCTTGAGCTCTTCTTTGGTGATAGGCACCAATTCATCCTTGTCACTGTCGCGGATCAAGGGAGAAGGATCCTCGATGGTGGTGAAGAAACTGCTTCTTTCTGAACGACAGAAAAGATTGACCAGGTTTTCAGCCTTCTCGCCGATGACCTGCTTGACCTCAAGGCGCCGTTCGGCGGAAATCGTGGTAAGGGGGTAGGATTCTGTGCCGTAGATGCTGTGGAACAAACCGGCCAGGCAGATATCTTCCGTATTTCCCCACTCCTTGAGCAGATTATAACAACCGATCAGGTGTTCGGTAAGACTGCGTTCACTATGTGGATTCTCATCGGTATTGGCGGTTTTCAGGAATTCAAGGTATTTAGAATCAATCATAGGGCTAATCCTTCTTAAAATTTACAGCATCATGTCTTGCCTCTTTCAGGCGAGCTTGCAGGTGGGTGGCCAGAACGCCTACATGAGGCTTTTGCAGTAGACTCTGGTGAGATCCTGGTGTGGAGTAATGTTCGAAACAGGTGGCGCGTTGGTTCCATTCGATCACGGTGGGATCCTGTTCATTGCTATAGGGATTTTCCTGGGCGCGATAAAGCACAAGGGAACCGTCTAATCGATAGGTGGGGGTGTAGGTGTCGCCGGCATTGGTATGGGCGATACCAAGGCGAACAAGCCGGAATGCCTCGTCGCGCGTCATATCGGCCGGAATCAGTTCTGCCCGTTCGAGGCGATTAAACGCATCTTGTAATTGGGCTTCGGCGTCCATGTCACCATTTTCCTCAAGTTGATCTGCTGCTTTGGGGCCCAACATCAGGGAAACCACATCGGACAAGATATGGTATGCATGTTTGTTCTTTTGCCGAGCCGAATCAAATGCATGGGTTGGAGCGGTGGTGTCGAACAAAACAACGAGTGCGGCCTTCTCACCGGCTTGATCCAGCAAACGGGCTATTTCGAAAGCAACCAGACCTCCCAGTGACCAACCGGAAAGGTAATAGGGGCCCTTGGGCTGAACGGCTCGGATATCCTCAAGATAGGTAACAGCCATATCCTCAACACGACGATCGGGTTCCTG
Organism: Acidobacteriota bacterium; assembly: GCA_030066195.1. Classification (GTDB taxonomy): domain Bacteria; phylum Acidobacteriota; class Holophagae; order Acanthopleuribacterales; family Acanthopleuribacteraceae; genus JASJCB01. Next base: position 36,655 of record JASJCB010000081.1, on the reverse strand, counting down.
GCCGGGCTCAAGACCACGTGGTTGGATGCCGTAGAGCGGTTGGTCATCTCCCAGGAGCCTGGCCAGTTCGGCGTACATAAACACGGACCCGGCGCCACCGTGGATGCAGAACAAGGGCGGATTGTCGCCATTCTCCCTGATGGGCACCACACTGCTCCAGCCTTGATTCTGTCTAACTGAAGCGGTGTCGCCGGATGCAGCCTTGAGCCGGCCGTTAGCAATGATCTTCCTCAGAGCGCTGAGGTAATTGGCAACAAGGGTCTCTATGGTTTCCCGGCGATGAGAGCCCTTGCCGTAAGCACACTCGATCCAGAAGCAGCCCTTGCTAACCAAACCTACAAATTCCAGACTGAAATCGCGGATCTGTTGATCATTGCGCTCGGGGCCGACAGACTCCGGAGCGGCCAGGAAAGCGACCTCACCGGAAAGCGCCTGGTCTATTTGACCCTGATAATTAAGCAACACGGGCGGAAGCGGTGTTGTGGTGGCAAAAGCATCGCCGCCCAACTCCCTGAGTAGCGGATAGGTACCTCTTCGGGGAACCGCCTGACGTTGGTCCTTGATAGACAACAACAAATCGCCGGGATCAAGGGTCGCGTCAAACTCCAGCTTGAGCGGATAAACACCGGAGAACCAGCCAATAGTTCGAGAGATGTCCAGATTGCCGATCAAGTCTTCTCTGCCGTGGTCTTCCATGGCCAAACCAATCTGTGAGCGGCCTGTATACGGCCCCAGGGTCATCACCAGAGCTGTCAGCAGGGCATCGTTGATATCCGTTTGGTAAATGGCGGGCAGCTGTTTGAGAAGGAATTGGGTTTCTTCCTCGTTAAGAGATTGGGCCACGGAGTCACAGGCAGCGACAATATTGGGGCCTGCATCGGGAAGATCGATTGGCAGATCAAGGGTGTTTTTGAAGCGATCTAGATGCCAGTAGGTTTGGGCTTCTTGAACGGCCGGGGCCCGAGACCGGTCTCGATCGGCCCATTGCGCATAGGTTGCGGTCTTGGGCAGTAATTGGATAGGGCGATCCTGGCTGCTCAATTCGTAGGCGGTTGCAAGATCGTCGAGAAGAATGCGCCAGGAAACGCCGTCTATGATCAGATGGTGGGCAATGATCAACAGACGGCCCGGCGTCTCTTCGCCAAAGCTAAACCAGGTAAAGCGGATGAGCGGGCCGTCGGCCAGGTTGAGGCTTTTTTGTCGGGCCGCGGCTTTTTCTTCCAGGGCGGCGCCGCGAGCGTCTGGCTCCAGGCGGCTAAGGTCAACCACCTCCAAGGAGACCTTTAGGTCCGCTGAACCAAAATCGTTAACGGGTCCCGCCGGTGTGAAGGCAATGCGGGAACGAAGTACATCGTGATGGGCCACAATTGCGTCGATTGCGCGCCCAAGCGCTTCCAGATCCGGCGCGGTTTTAGATGTGAGCAATAGGGATTGGTTAAAATGCCGGGGCTCGACCAGGTTCTTTTCGAAAAAGGCGATCTGGGGCGCCGTTAAGGGGGTTTGACCCACAAAAGCTTTCTCTTCGATGGGCACGACCGGTTTGGCGGCCTTGGGCTTAACCGCGCCGCTCTCAACCAACTTGGCAAGGGTTGGGTGAATGAGTACCTGGTTGGGGAACAGTTGAACGCCAATGCGTTTGGCGCGAGAGACCATCTGTAGGCAGATGATGGAATCGCCGCCCATTTCAAAGAAGTTGTCGTGAATACCCACCCGGTCAAGGCCCAAGAGATCCTGCCAGATATCGGCAAGGTCCTGCTCAAGAGGGGTGCGCGGCGCGGTGTATTTCACGGTACTTTGAACCACCTGATCCGGTTCCGGCAATGCGGCCCGGTCTACCTTTCCATTGAGGGTAAGGGGCAGGGCGTCCAGGAAAACAAATGTGGCGGGAACCATGTACTCGGGCAGTTTCTCGCCCAGCCACGTTTTAAGTTCGCCCGCTTCAAGCCGAGTGCCCCGTTGAGTAGTGGCATAAGCAATTAAGCGCATTGTTTCGTTCTGACCAACATGGGTAATCACCACTGCTTCTCGTAGGTCAGGTCGAGAAGTTAAGACGGTTTCTATCTCAGATAGCTCCACTCTAAACCCGCGAATTTTGACCTGATGGTCGATGCGGCCCAAAAATTGGATATTGCCGTCGCTGAAATAACGGACAAGATCGCCGGTTTTGTATAACCAGGCACCGGCTTGCCCAGTGAATGGGTCGGGTGCAAATTGTGCGGCGGTGAGCGCGGGTCGCTGCCAATAACCCTGAGCGATACTGGGTCCGCCCAGCACCAATTCACCGGCAACGCCGAGCGGCGCCTGTCTGAACTTGTTGTCTACGATATAGGTACGAACCTGACCAAAGGGTTTACCGATGGGAATGGGTTGATTGGCGGGGCGTTCCGGGGGAATCTCGTAGCTGACCACACCCACCGTAGCTTCGGTAGGACCGTAGTGATTGATAATTCTACAGTTGGGGCTAAGGTCACGGATACGCCGAACCAGCGAGATATCGAGGGCCTCGCCACCCAAAATAATGCAGTCTTTGGGCAGCAGTCGAACGGGTTGCGGGGACATCAAAAATGCCGCCAGGTGAGAAGGCACAATCTTTAGACTGCCCACGGGACGGTGGGTTAAGAGTTGTTCAAGCAGTTGGGCGTCCATGCCTGCTGCTTCCGGCAATATGCGTAGCGTGCGCCCGGTGGCCAAGGCGCCGAAAATGGCCGTGTTTCCTAAATCCGCGGCCATGGTTGCCAGTGCCGCAAGTTCGGCCTCCGGCTCCAATTTTAAACGCGTGCTCACACCATCTACATAAGCGGCCAGTGCGCGATGAGGGATTCGCACCCCCTTGGGACGGCCCGTTGATCCCGACGTATAAATAAGATAGGCGAGTTGCTCCGGGTGGATGTCATGGGTTGGGGGCGTGGATTTTTGGGCGGTAATGGCGCTCTGATCCCCATCTAAGCAGAAAGCGGTAATATCCATTGAGGAAAAGTGTTCGATAAGTGCTGTCTGTGTGAGCACTACGGTCGGGCCGGCATCCTCGATCATGTAGTGGATTCTTGTTTCGGGGAAATCGGAGTCGATAGGTACATAGGCGGCGCCCGCTTTAAGAATGGCGACCATGGCCGTAATCATCTCTAAAGAGCGGACCATGCAGAGGCCCACGCGGCTTCCCGGGGTGACCCCCATCTCCGCAAGGCAGTGAGCGACACGATTCGCATCCTCATCGAGTTGACGATAGCTCATCACATACTGTTTTCTGTCGTTACTGTTAAACACAACCGCAGGGCGTTCCGGCGTCAATTCGGCCTGGCGCGCTACACGTTGGTGAATCAGGGGACAGGAATCTGGTTCGATAGCAGCATCAACGGCGCTGAAGACGGTGAGACGTTGCTGTTCCTTTGGGCTGATCATCTCCAGATCTGTTATGGCCGCGTTGGGGTTTTTCAGGGCGGCGCCCACCAAAGCACTATATTGTTGCGCCAAGATTTCTATTTGTTGGGAGGTGAGGCACGATTCGTTGTAATAAAGGGTCAGATCGATTCGCTGCCGGACGACTGTACACGCGAGCTTTACCTGGAAGCGCTCTGCATGGTCGGTGCCATGGAGGAATGAAAAGCGCAGGCCTCCCTGGGAAATTGGCTCGGAAAGGTTTTCGAACGAGAAGGAGAAGGGGAAAAAACTCGGAGGGCTTTCCTGTTGGACATTTTTTGAGATCAACTGCCAGTTAAAGTAGTCCTGCCAATCGGTAAGATCCTCGCGGGCCTTGTGCACACCTTCCAGGCATTGGCGATATGTTGTCTCCGGGGAAAGGTTAAACTGAATGGGAAGTGATTTGGTCAGGGGGCCTAAAATGGTCTCCAGTTCTTCATAAATTCTACCGTTGTTCTGCAAGCCAACGACCATGTTGGGGTAACGGCAATGGCGGTGAAGCAGAATGAGCCAACAGGCCAGTAATCTGTCTCGGAAAGAATCGCCGGATGAAGACATCAAGGACTGGTTCCATGGCGCGGGCTCTAAGACGTGAGCCTGGGGACAAAATAGTTCCCCGCCGTCGCGGTTTGAGGTAAATGGCAGTCTCATTTCTGCCAAGGGCGACAGGTCCCATTCGGCCCAATAATCCCTACCGGCCTGAGTGTCTTCCTCTTCAAGCGCCTGATAAAGCCACTCGGAAACGTCGGCGTATTGTAAGTCTTCCTCTTCATCGTCCGGCTTGGGTTTGCCATGGTTATGATAGGTAACAGCAATTTCGCGCACCAGATTAACAAGGGTACCCTGGTCGGCGCACAGCATGGAACCCCAGATAAGCAAAATGTGCTCTTGTGAGGAGATGGACATGAGGGCCGGCCGAATCAAGGGACCGGTGGAGAAATCGACTGGTATTCGGCGCATCTCCTGGAAAAAGCGGGCGACGGCTGCCTCGCGATCAGTTCCATCTATAGCTCTTGATTCAATGGTAATGGGCAGATGTGAGGTGATTACCTGTAGGGGACTGCCCGAGTCCTGGGGACGTCGAAAGCAGGTGCGCAATATATCGTATTGCGCCACCAGTACGTCAAGGCTTTTTTGCAACAAATCCACGTCGAGCGGACCTTCAATGGAGACAGTCAAACGAGTCTCATAGGCACATCTGTCTTCCTCTTGGGAGTGGGACCAGATTTGTTTTTGCATTGGGGAGAGCCGGTATCCTTCGTGTGTCTCTCGCATTGTCTCTGTCAATTTGATGCCTCTTGTCTATGTGTTGTAGGGGAAAGTAACCCCACCCGGTACCTGGGTGATCACCTTTTATTTTTGGCTTTCAGACCCTTTAGGGACTTCAAACGCTTGTTCTTCATAGCATGTTTCCGATCCTTCTCCGCGGCGAGTTCCTCTTCTGTTTTCATGGGGATCTCACAGAGCTTTCGGGTCGGATTGGCGGCAAGATTCTGTAATAGGGCCCCGAAATGGGTCAGAACCTGTTGTGCGGTTTGTGAATCGAACCGTTGTGGATTGTAAATCAGGCTGATCGAGTAGGTGTTGGGCTCCACCAGGAGCCGAAAGGGGTAGCTGTTTCTGGCCTGGGAGGCGATATTGTTAATGACCATATTGCCCTTGGGTTGTTCACTCTTTTCTTCAGTCACACCGGTCGGGTAACTGTGGTACACCAGTTGCGATTCGAACAAAGGCATGTCACCGGGGAGATCAGAACAACGTCCAATATCGCTCAGCGGAAGGTACTGATGCTCTTCGCGTTCGATCTGTTCCTGGTGAATCTGGTGTAGCCAGGGCAGAACTGTTGCGTCCTCCGGGATCTTAATGCGGACGGGTAGGGTCACAATAAATGCGCCGACCATGGTCTCCACGCCGGCCAGTTCACCCGGTCGACCCGAGCCGGTTGAGCCGAACACGACATCGTGGCTATCGCTGTAACGGCCAAGCAGCAGCGCCCATGCGCCCAGTGAGAGGATATTGAGGGTTAACTTCTCTCGTCGAGCAAAAACCTGTAGTCTCTCGAAGACATCGGGCGTTAAGTTGAGCGTGCACTCGCGGAGCACTTGCTCGGTTTTTTCGCCGCTGCTTTGGGGTAAGGCGGTTGTTTGCCGGAAACCACGCAGGTAACCTTGCCAGAAACGGCGAGCCATATTTTGATCACGTTGTAGCAGCCAGTGAATGAATTCACGATAAGGTTGAGGCTTGGGCAGCGTAATTGACCGACCTTCAAGGATGGGTTGGTAGCAGTTGAGTACGTCCTGGATCACATGTGGAATAGACCAACCGTCAAGAATTGCATGGTGATGGGTCCAGATAAATCGATAGCCGTTGTCGCCCATATGGACAAGAACCATACGCATCAAGGGGGGCTGTGCAAAGTTAAAGGGCTTGTATAGATCGGCTTGAATAAGTTGCTTAAAGTGCGCGTCCTGCCGGTCAGCAGAGAGGTGGCGGAAATCGTGCTCCTCCCAGGGCAGGTTAACACGGGCACACACGATCTGACGGGGCATTGCCTGGTCTAAATCAATGCACATGGTACGCAGCACTTCATGGGTATCCATGACCTGGGACCAAGCTGCCTTGAAGGCGGCTATATTCAGGTCGCCATGGATTTGGAAACTCATCTGAACCGCGTAGAATCCGGAGTCCGGGGCCATGACGGAATGGTAGAGCATGCCGTGTTGCAGGGGGGACAGCGGGTATATGTGCTCGATGCCGTAGCGATTTTCATAGAGATCCACTATCGCATCGAGTTCGGTCTGGTTCAGTGCGGCGTCGGGCACGTCGGAAGGCGTGAGACCGCCCGCGTTAGGGGAGCAGCAGTGTTCGATTAAGGATTCCAGGGCATCCCGGTAATGGCTGGCCAGTTGCTCTGCTTCTTCTTTGGTGTGCAAGTTCTCGCTGTAGATGCAGTTGAGCCGGAAACTACCGGCGGCGACCATGGCATTGAAGTCGAAGACGTTCGCTCGCCTTATTCGCTCACTGAATTCGGGACCCGCCGATTCTTGAGCCATACCCATCAGACCCTTGCTGCCCTCCACCTCGTCGAATTGACCCAGGTAATTAAAGCTGACCTGTGGAACAGGGATATCTTTGAGTTTCGAGGTAACGGAGGCGTCGCTGTTTAGATAGCGCAAGATGCCAAAGCCGATGCCATGGTTGGGAATGGTTCGAACCTGTTCTTTAATCGCTTTTAAAGCGGCGCCGGGGTTGGTTTGATTTCCGGGGACAAGATAAACGGGGAAGAGGGAGGTCAGCCAACCTACCGTGCGGGAGAAGTCGAGTTGGTCGAACAGTTCTTCGCGACCATGACCTTCGAGGCCAAGTAGCAAGCCCTCCTGACCGTTCCAGCGTTGGAAGGCAAGGGCTAGTGCGGTCAACAAAAGATCGTTGATTTCGGTACGATAGGCTGACGGAGCACGGTGCAGCAGCGCATCGGTGCTTTGTGCGGACAGGGAAATGGAAACCGTGGCCGCCGATGCTTGCGTATTGGCGCACAGGTCAGAGGCAAATGATTTCACGGGGGCATCTGCCAGGGCGTGCCAATCGTCCAATTCATCAACCGCACTCTGAGTATTGGCGTAGTCGACCAGTTGCGTCGCCCATTTTTTGAATGAAGTGGTTTTGGGCGGTAAAGACACGGCCTGGCCGGCGGCCAGTTGTTTGTATGCCTTGGGTAGATCTTCCAAAATAATACGCCAGGAGACACCATCTACGACCAGGTGATGGGCGACAACCAGGAGCCGGCCATGGGTATCGGGACCGTAGTCGAACCAGACAACCCGAAACAGGGGACCATCGAAGATATTTAGGCTTCTCTGAATCTGGTCGGCGGCCGATTCCAGGGCAGTCGCCCGCTCTGCCGCGGCAATGGAGGACATGTCCCGGCGCTCGAAATAGGGTGTAGCGGCCGGTTTGTTATTATTTTCGAAGTATTGGTGAATACCGTCCTCGGTGCGCTTGAAGCGTAACCTGAGGGCGTCGTGGTGGTTGAGCAGGGCATCCACCGCGTCGGCCATGGTTGCGCTGTCAAACGACTCGTAGATATCAAGAAGAACGGCCATATTGTAGTGATGGATCTCTTCGTGTTCCTGTTCGAAGAACCAGTGTTGAATAGGCAGCAGAGGAGCGGGGCCGGAGATCAGACCCTGTTCGGCCTTAACAAGCGGTGTGGAGGCCCCGTGTTCGGCCAGTTCGGCGATGGTTTGATACTTAAACAGGTGTTTGGAAAAAAGCTGAACTCCCAGGCGCTTGGCCCTTGCGATCATTTGAATGCTGAGAATAGAATCTCCGCCCATCTCGAAGAAGTTATCGTGAATGCCGATGCGTTCCATGTTGAGCAGCTCACACCATATTTCTACAAGACCCTTTTCCAAAGGGTTTCGCGGGGCAGAATAATTATCCGAGGCCCGTTTGGACAGATCGGGTGTAGGCAGGTTATCCCGATCAACCTTGCCGTTGGCGGTCAGAGGTAGGCTCTGCATGGTGACAAAAATAGCCGGCGTTGCATATTCCGGAAGAGCCTCGCCCAGCCAGGCCCGCAAAGCGGCGTTGTTCTCCCCGGCTCCTTTTTCATAGACCACATAGGCGGCAAGGCGTTGGGTTCCGGTATCATCATTGAATACAATCACCACGCCATCTCTCACGGACGGGGATTGTTTGAGACGGGATTCTATTTCGCCCAGTTCGACGCGGTATCCCCGAATCTTGACCTGGTGATCATTGCGTCCGGCAAATTCCAGCCGGCCCTCTGCTAGGAAGCGGACCTGATCGCCACTGCGGTAGAGGCGGGTTCCCGGCCGGCTGGAAAATGGGTTGGGAACAAAAACTTCAGCCGTCCTGCCTGGCAGATTCCGATAACCTCGCGCCAGGCCGCTGCCGCCGATGAACAGTTCTCCGGGCACGCCGAAGGGCAATAGTTGCATTCGAGGGGACAGCACATACAGCTCTGTATTGGCGATAGGTTTGCCAATAGGGACCGGGCCCGGCGGCAGGCCGGCCAGGTCTGAATCGTAGATGCAACAGCCAACCACGGTTTCCGTTGGACCGTATTCGTTGACAATCCGAGTTTGTGGAACGCGATCCTGTAGAAAGGAGAGGGTGCGCCCCAATAGCTGCTCTCCGCCGATAACCATGAGTGGCCAGGTCTCACGGGGTTTCACCAGTTCCGGGTCTCTGCCCACCGCTTCCAGGTGGGCAGGCGTTATCTTGGCCAATCCGATGTCCGGCTCATTGAGAGAGGCGGCCAGGTCTTCGATGCCCTGCTCCTCGGCCAACAAAACAACGGCTCGGCCCACCAACAAGGCTGGGAACAAGCCGGTCACCGTCGCATCAAAACTGATGGAGGTATGCGCCAGGCTGTTACCCCTTTGCGCCACCTGGTAATGTTGCACGCTCCAGCACAGGTAGTTGGCGAGGCCCCCATGGGTAACCATTACGCCCTTGGGTTGGCCCGTGGACCCGGATGTGTAGAGGACATAGGCAAGGTTTTGGAGGTTAACGGCCGGCGCTTGAAAGTCGGCGAGCGGGCCGTCGGGAAGCGAGCCGGGTTGGAAGGTCTCTACACCAAATTCCGGCACGGGTGTGAAGGGACTGGTCAACAGGAGTGAAATACCGGCGTCGTTGATCATGTACTTTAATCGCAAGACCGGGTAGGCCGGGTCCAGGGGTACGTAGGCGGCTCCTGCCGCGAGAACGCCCAGCAGGCTGACCATCAGGTCCGGACACCGTTGCATGTAGATGCCCACCCGAGATTGGGGGCCATAGCCGGTCCGGCGTAGATGAGTCGCCAGGCGAACGGCGCGTTGCCGAAGCAGGCGATAGGTGAGTTCCTCATTTTTGTAGGAGACGGCCGTATTATCCGGCGTTTTTTGGGCCTGTTTTTCAAAAAGCTGCCACAGGGTTTCCTGACTGTAGGCGACGGCGGTCCGGTTGAACGCCTCCAGGAGCCATTTCCTTTCGGCATCTCCAAGCCGGACCAAGTCGTCAATTTGGGTATTTCGCTCGGGAACACAGGCCAAAAAAGCCACGTATTGCGCGGCAATTCTCTCAACGATTTGCTGGTCGTAAAGCCTGGTGTCGTATTCAAATCGAAGGCTTAATTGATCTTTGGCATGGGTGCATGTGAGTTTGATTTTGACGCGATCCCAAACAACCCGCCTGTCGACCGTCTCAAAGCTGAGGGAGCCCGCTTCAATTGGGTCCGGCAGCGATTCGTAGCTGAAACCGAAGGAGAAGAGGAGGGGCGCATCGGAATCGTCTGAATCACTGGAAGAATCCTCCCAATTATAAAATTCCTGCCATTTAAGGAAGTCATCCAGGATGGTCTTGTTGTTGTTCAGAAGGTCGGCGAAACGTGGCAAAGCCTTGAAATCGCAGGAGAGGGGCAGGGCCCTGGCGAATAATCCGGGTAAGGGCGCCAGGTCGTCGTATTTACGGCCGTCGTAATCAACAGCGACAACGAGACGGTTCTTGTGCGTTAATTGATAGAGCACGGACTGCCAACAGGTTAGCAACAGCACGGGAATATCTACGTCGTCTTTTTTGCAGAGGCATAACAGTTTTTCCAAACAATGCGGTGAGGTTTCTATGGCGTGGAAGGCCGGTTCATAGGTCACCTGTTCAGCGGCGGGTCGCTCCAGGGGAAGGCCCGTCCCAAGGGCATCACTGTGATCCATTTTCTGCCAGTAGGCTCTGCCGGCTGCGGTGTCTTGTGAGGTCAACAATTCGTGCAGCCATTCCGATAGATCCACGTACTGCATGGGCTCTTCGTCGGGATCAAGCACTTGAGATGATTGGGTTATTTCGGCGAGACCGCGAACCAGGTTGTCGAGGGCTCTGTCATCCGCGCAGAGGGCCGGCAGGCTGAGCCATAAGCAGTGAGAGTCCTGCGTAATTTTGAAAACAGAGACCTGGAAAACGGGGCCGTTTTTGAGATCAAATACACGACGGTCTTCTTCTTCCCGCAATTGCCCAAGGCGGGTTTGGCGGGCTAATGGTTCGAGCTCTGTCATATCGAGAAAAGTCCAATCCAGAGACGCTTCATCGGCGATCATCTGGACCGGTGCACTCATGCCGGGTAGAAAATTAAAACGAGTACGCAGGATTTCGTGGCGCGCCACCAATTCCTCAAGATCCGCTTTCAATTTGTCTATTAAAAGCGGGCCGTTCAGACGAACCTCGGCCCAGGCTCGATAAGCCGGCTGATAGATCCCATCCTGAAGAGACCACAATCGTTTCTGCTGGGGAGAAAGGCGAAAGCCCTCCATTTCCTGGTCTGTCATCATCGCTCCAGATCCGAAGCATTAAAAGCGTCAGCCATACCGACGAGAATCTTACGGTCTCCCTTAAAGGGCCTCCGGCCATGTGCGGCCAGCATGTTGTCCAGCATCAACACATCGCCTTTCTGCCAGGGGAATGTGATGGTTTCTTCATCGAGAACGCCGCGTATCTCGTCGAGAATAGATCCATCAATGGGCGTACCGTCGCCGAAATAGGCATTGCGGGGCAGATCTTCCAATTTGAATTGAGTCAAAAGGATTTCGCTGACTTCCGGCGCCAGTGCGGATACGTGGAAGAGGTGTGCCTGATTAAACCATACGTGCTCTTTCGTTTTGGGGTGACGGGCAACACCCTGGCATTTTTGGGCGGTTCGCAAGTGTTCGGAATTCAGCCACTCGAATTCGATGCCTTTTTCCCTACACTGTCGGCCAACATCATCGCGGTCCTGGGTTTGAAATGCTTCCTCCCAGGATAGATCGACCTGGTTTTGGTGGTAGTTGCGAACGTACTTGACCCCTTTTTCGCTGAACATGTCTCTGATCTTGGGGTCAATTCGATTGTAGACCCGACGACTGTCCGCGATGGGGGTTTCGCCGTCTTCGGCGGCCGGTATGGCGCAGAAGAATACAATTCTCATGGGCCAGGCGGAGGAGTAAGCGCTTTCATTATGCAGGGGAATGGACACGTGACGGGGGTATTCTGTTGATGTGTAGATATTTCCGCTGACCTTGGTCCTGGGTGTTGAGCGATAGGTATAGGAAAGCAGATCCTTGCCGAAACTGTTGATGATAATCTGTTCTAATGTTTCGGGTTTGGGGTTGAAGCCGCGGAAAAGCACGCCTCCGAAGCGTTGGATATGAGTGTGTAGCTGCTCGCGGTGATTCTCAAGCCAGGAGGCAAGCAGAACATCATCCATATTAGGTTCGACTACAAGGGGTAACGGGTTTTCCCCGTCAAAGTGATGGGTTTTGACTAATTCCTTTTGTGACAAAGCCTTACGTTTGACTTTCCCTAATCTGCCAATGGTGCGTGATGGTGGTTTCATAGCCGTTCTCCCTTGTACTTAAACGCGCCGTCTTTTGATTCGGCTCAATTTCTTCAGGCTGGAGGACGCGAGGTCCTCCTCTGTTTGCTTTCTGTGTTCCCGTTCCTTTTCAGTCAGCAGGGAAAGAAGTTCTTCCACCCGGACCTCTGGGTTTTGGGCAACTCCGGCTAATAGCGTCTTGTAACAGGAGAGCATGAACTGAATCGTGCCTTCCTCAAATAGCTCGGAGCTGTATTCCATGATGCCGCTGAGGCCCTGTACCGTTTCTTGCATACTCAAAAGAAGGTCGAACTTGGCGGTTTTCTGATCCACCACCAGTTCGGAAATGGAGAGGCTGGGCAGTTCGGGCGCCTCGCCACCGGCATTCTGCAGGACAAATTTGGTCTGAAACAAAGGTGTCCGACTGGGGTCTCGTTTTACCTTTAATGCCGTGAGCAGGGTTTCGAAGGGCAGGTCCTGGTTGCTGTAAGCGTCGATCGTCACCTTTTGGACTCGTCTCTGAAGTTCGATAAAGGTGGGATTCCCGCCGATATATGTGCGCAAGACCAACTGGTTGATGAAGAAGCCGATGAGTCCATTCAATTCATAGTGGTTTCGATTGGCCACGTCAGCGCCGACCACGATATCTTGTTGTTGTGTGAAAAAGCCTTGTAGAACCTTAAAAACGGCGAGCAAGGTCATGTACAGAGTGACGCCCTGCTTGCCGGAGAGTTCTTTGAGAGACTGTGTAACCTCATCCTCAACGGTGAAAAAAGAGGTGGCGCCGCTGAGACTGCGAACTTCCGGACGCCTACGATCGGTATTCAGGTTGGTGTCGGGCAGGTCTGCCAACTGTTCGCGCCAATAACTCAGTTGGCCGTCCATCAACTCTTTGGTTAACCAGGAACGTTGCCAGAGCGCATAGTCCGCATACTGGATGGGTAAGGGAGGCAGGGAAGGGGCGATACCCTTGCACGCGGCATCATAACCCATGACAAAATCACGGATGAGGACACCCATTGACCAACCGTCCGTGATGATATGGTGGATGTTGACCAACAGGGCGTGATCGTTTTCTGCTAGTTTAACAAGATTGATCCTGAACAAGGGACCGGTGGCGAGATTAAACGGAAGACGTCCGTCCTGGCGAGCGAACCGATAGAGTTCGTCCTTGGCGTTTTGGCTGTGGGACAGGTCAACGAGGGCGAGTTTCCAGGGCGCCGAATCGGCGATAATTTGGGAGGGAACGCCTTCATGTTCGCCAAAGGTTGTTCTCAGGGTTTCATGTCGTTCCAGCAGGCCCTCAATTGCCTTGCTGAAGGCATTAAGATCAAGAGATCCTTGTAAGCGCAGTGCCATGGAAACATTATAGGCACTGGTAGGTCCTTCCAACTGTTCAAAAACCCAGAGACGATGCTGGGCATAGGATAGTGCAATAGCCCCGGATCTTGGCATGGGGACCAGGGGAGGCAGCGATTCGGCAGTTAGCGTGGTTGTATCCAGTTGCCGGGCCAATTCCGCGATGGTGGGCGCTTCGAAGATCACACGCATCTGGAGTTCTCGTTCATAGATCTTGCGCAGCCGCGAGATCAGACGTGTGGCCAGGATGGAGTCACCACCGATATCGAAGAAGTTGTTATTCATACTGATCTGATCCCGTTTCAACAGGTCAGTCCATATCTCCAGTACTTTTTCTTCCGTGGGGGTTCTGGCGGCGATATGTTCAAGAACAACCCCATCTTCGACTTCCGGCAGCGGTAAAGCCTTACGGTTTACTTTGCCGTTGGAGGTAAGCGGGAAACGCTCCATGGGAACAATGGCGGAGGGAATCATGTAATCGGGGAGCTTTTCTACAAGAATGGCGCGTAAGTCTTGAGTAGAAGACGTGGCGCCGTCCCTGAGCACGGCGTAGGCTACCAGGCGACGTTGTCCCGGCTGGTCTTGCCTGACGATTACCAGCGCTTTCTTGACCTCCGGATGTTTTAGTAACGCGGCCTCTATTTCCCCTAGTTCGATTCGGTATCCGTTTACCTTGACCTGGAAATCGGAGCGGCCGATGAACTCAATGACTCCGTCTTCCCCATATCTACCCAAATCTCCGGTACGGTAAAGCCGTCTACCAGATTGAGGATGAGTGAAGAAACTGGCATCCGTTTTTTCCTTATCGGCCCAATAGCCAAGGGCCAGACCGACTCCGCCAATGTGGAGATCGCCGGGAACGCCGACGGGACAAGGATCACCATAGCGGTCCAGCACATAGAAGTGCTGGTTGGCCATGGGGCGTCCGTAGGGAATGGATTTCCAAGAGGGATCAACTTCGTGGATGGGGTAGTGAATAGACCAGATCGAAGCTTCGGTAGCCCCGCCCATACTAATGAGGACCGCTTGGGTGAATCGGCTGCGAATCCGGTCGGGCAGGGAGGTGGGAATCCAGTCGCCGCTCATCATGACCAGTCTCAGATATTGGGTCTCTTCCTCGGGAAGCGCCTCTGTATAGTCGATTAACATCTGCATCAACGCGGGCACGGTATCCCATAGGGTTACCCGATGTCGGCGCATGAGTTTGAGCCAGTGGGCGGGTTCCTTGACCTTGTCTTCGTCGGGGATAACAACGGCGCCGCCCGTGGCCAAAACTCCAAAAATGTCGTAGACGGATAAATCAAAGCTCAGCGCGGACAGTGCCAGTATGCGGTCCTGGGGACCAACGGAGTAGGTGAGGTTAATGTCATAAAGGGTATTGGTGGCGGCCTGGTGTTGAATCATGACGCCCTTGGGCACGCCGGTGGAGCCCGAGGTAAAGATCACATAGGCCAGATCATCGGGTTGCTGCAATACCGGCACGGCCTCGTTTACATCCAGCCGCTGGTAACTTGGAGCCATACAGACCGTTGCTACTCCTGCCGGCCAGGATTCATTGCGACTTCTGTCTTCATCGGTTATCACGAGCTCAACCTCGCCAACCTCCAGAACCTTGTTGCGCCGTTCCGCCGGCCAGGATGGGTCGACGGGCAGGTAGGCGGCGCCGGAGAACAATACGGCGTAAACCGCAGCCACCTGAGGTCCGCCCTTTTCCATACAGACGGCCACCAGACGATTGGTAGAAACGCCCATTTTTTTCAGGCGGTTTGCCAACTGAATGGCGCGGCTGTAAAGTTGGGTATAGTCCCACTCCTGATCCGCGTAGATAAGCGCCGTATTGTGGGGCGTTTTTATCACTTGATCTCGGAATAGGCTCTGCATCATTTTTTCGGCAGGGAAGGAGGTGTCGGTTTGGTTCCAGGTATCCCAGACCCGGCGACGCTCCTCGGGCGTAACAATAGATAAGGACGAGACCTTGGACCGGGCATGGTTGGGCAGATTCTCCAGTAAGATGGTGTAATGGGTTAACATACGCCTTACGGTCGCCCGGTCAAAACGGGAAGGATCGTATTTAATCTGTACCATGGCCTGTTCACCGGGGATAACAACCAGGGTCAAGGGATAATTGGTTTGCTCCACCGCGTGCATATGATTGACGGCAAGATCACCCGGCTGTTGCTTCTCTTCCAATGCTCTGTCGACCGGGTGGTTTTCAACCACCAGCAGTGTCTCGAACAAGGGTGCGGAACCGACGACCTGACTCCAGCGGAATATGTCGACCAGGGGCGTGTATTCGAAGCGGGCGCGGTCAATCTGAATGCCATGCAAGCTCTTTAACCAGGGAATCATGTCCTCGTTGCTGTCTATCTCAATCCGCACGGGCAGGGTATTGATAAAGGGACCCACGATAGATTCTACGCCGGGCAGTTCCGGCGGACGTCCGGAGACAATTGCGCCGAAAAGAATGTCGGATTCGCCGGAATAACGATGAAGTAATAGAGACCACATGCCTTGAATGAGGATGTTAAAAGTGACCTGACCTTGTCTGGCCAGATCATTAAGCGCCTGGGTTTTGGCTTCATCCAGGTAGGTTGTTACCGTGGGCGGCATCATACCCTGATCCAGGCTTATGCCGGTGCGCCGTTCAACCGCAAGAGGTGTTGGATCGGTAAAACCGTCAAGGTATTGGCGCCAGAAGCTCTCCGCTTCGTCCATATCCTGGCGGTTAAGCCAGCGAATGTATTCTCTGAAGGGGCGGGCGGGCGGCAAGGCCGGCCGGGTGCCCGTTCGGGCCGCTTCATAGAAGGCAAACATTTCCTGTAACACCAGCGGCATGGACCAGCCGTCGGTCAAAACGTGGTGGTGGCTCCAGATAAAACGATATAGGTCATCTTTCAATCGGATGAGGATCAGGCGCATCAAGGGCGCCTTGGTGAAGTCGTAACCCTTGATGCGATCCTGCAAAACGATGCGATCTACCTGTTCTTCCCACTGGGACTCGGGCACGGCGCGCAGGTCTTCCTCAACCCAGGGCAATTGGACCTTTTTACGCACAAGTTGAACAGAGCGTTCGCCCTCTACCTCGTGAATCAAGGTCCGGAAAATAGATTGGCGGTCCAGTACATCAATCCATGCCTGGCGGAAGGCGGGTAATTCCAGTTTTCCTTGCAATTCGCACATGATTTGTTCCACGTAAACGCCGGAATCCGGCGCCACGAGTGAGTGGAACATCATGCCCTGTTGGAGCGGGGAGAGCGGGTAGATCATTTGAATGTTGCGCTTATTGGAAGCCTCGGCCAGATCGGCGTAAATGCGATCCAATTCGTTTTGTGACAGAGCGATATCGGGGAAGTCGGAAGGCGTGGCGCCGCCCGAATCCGGCTGCAGGCAGAGGCTGATCACCTCGCGTAGGGCTAAAGCGTAAGCATCGATCAGGCCTTGAATGTTCTCTTTTTGGTGCAACTGGGTATTGTAGGTGCAGTTGATGGTGAACCGGCCGCCGGAGACGGAACTGACGAATTCCAAGAGATAGGGCCGTTCCTGGCGGTTGGAAACCATGGCGCCCGGAGATTCGGATGCGGGTCGAAGCAGTCCTTCTTGCGCCAGCACTTCATCCAAACGACCCAGGTAATTAAAAAGGATGGGAGGGCGAGCGATACGATTCATGACCTCGGCTACCTCGCCGTCCTTGGACATGAAGCGTAGTATGCCGTAACCAAGACCCCCGGCAGGCACGGATCGAAGTTGTTCTTTAATGGCTTTTAAGGAGCCCGCGATATTGTCTTCACCTTGTGGCATCAGGCAAACCGGATACTCAGAGGTGAACCAACCCAGCGTTTGGGAGAGATCCACGTCGTCGAACAGATCTTCACGGCCGTGGCTTTCCAAGGTGACCCATGTTTTGGCTGACCCTGACCATGATCTAAACGACAAGGCCAATGCGGTCAGCAAGACATCGTTAATTTCGGTATTAAAAGCCTCAGGAACACTACTAAGTAATGCGTTTGTTTCGTCCGTGTTCAGGCTTACCCCAAGTGCTTGTGTGGAAGCATAGGTATTGGTTCCGGATCCGTCCATGGGGATTTGACCGGCCTCAACGTTGCCGACCTCTTTCCAGTACTGGAGTTCCCGGCGTAAAGCATCAGAGTCGGCGTGGCTCTCAAGCCGTTCGGCCCATGCCTTGTAAGAGGTTGTTTTTTCGCCGAGATGAATGGGCCGGCCTGCACTGACCTGCTCGTAGGCGGTCTGAAGATTTTGGAGCAAGATACGCCAGGAGACACCGTCCATGGCCAGGTGATGGACCACAATGAGTAAACGTCCGGGGCTTTGGCCGTAATCGAACCAGACAACCCGCATGATGGGTCCTTGGACGATGTCCAAACCGGCCTGGACGCGATTGATCTCCTGGTTGAGGCGGTCCCGGCGCCCGTCCGCTATGCTCATGTCGACATATTCAAGGTATTTGGCTCCGGGTTTATCGTCCCAGCCCAACATGCGCTGCGTCCAACCGGATGCGTTCTGCTCAAACCTGATGCGCAGGGCATCGTGATGCTTGAGCAGCGCTTCGATTACCCTGTCCATGGCCGCTGAATTAAGGCTACCATGCAACTCGAAGAGCAAGGCCTGGTTGTAGTGGGAGACGTCATCGGGATTTTGTCCGAGAAATTCGGCTTGGACGGGCAGTAAGGGCAATTGGCCCGTGACCAGTCCTTGTTGGGCGATGGCTTGCGGCGTGTCTACAATCACCATATTGGGCGCCAATTCCGCAATGGTTTGATGCTCGAATAGTTGCCGGGGTGTACATTGGTAGCCTTTGCGTTTGGCCCGTGAGATCATCTGAATGCTGATGATGGAATCGCCGCCAATTTCAAAGAAATTATCCGAGATCCCCACGCGATCCAAGCCCAATAATTCGGCCCAGATTTCCGTGAGGGCAGTCTCTACGGAGGTGCGTGGCGGCAGGTAGGCCTTATCAATTTGTTCATCCAAATCGGGGATTGGTAGCCGCTTGCGATCCAACTTACCGTTCGCCGTGAGCGGCATGGCTTCCAACACGATAAAGGTAGAGGGGGTCATGTAATCGGGGAGCTTGCTCGCTAGAAACTGTTTAACGGGGGTGATATCCCAGTTATCGGCATCAATTGGGACGATATAAGCCGTCAATGTTTTTACGGTAGCTTTTAGTTCGTGGACAAGTACGACCGCCTCGCGAACATTCTCATGAAGCATTAAGACAGACTCAATTTCACCCAGTTCAAGTCTGAAGCCCCGGATCTTAACCTGAAAATCGGTTCTACCCAGGAAGTCGAGGTTACCGTCTGGTAAGCGTCGGCCCAAATCACCGGTTTTATAAAGTCTGGCCCCCGGCTGTTTGTCGTAGAGCGACGGTGTGAAGACTTCGGCGGTGCGTCTGGGATTATGCAGATAGCCGCGTCCAACGCCCTCACCCCCAACGTGTAGTTCACCCACCACGCCCATGAGCACCGGTTGAAGTTGGCTATCGAGGATGTAAAGGCGCATGTTGCGAATGGCTTTGCCGATGGGGACACGGGTTTCCTCGGGCGCGGGAGGTTGGGAAATGAAATGATGGGTTACATCATCAGAACATTCCGTGGGCCCATAAGCATTCACCAGCGGAGTATTTGGGTGGCCGGCCAGCCAGGTACGACAGAGATCCGGCGGCAGAGCCTCACCGGTAGGAACCAGGTAGCGCAACGGCAGCGGTCTTTTGTTTTGAGCAATCTCGTCGAGGATCAAGCGCAGAAGAGAAGGCACCACTTCAAGGATGGTGGCTTCGCGACATTGATCCAGCAGCAGAGCGGGGTCATGTGCGGCTTCATCATCGACAATACGCACGCGTCCGCCAACCAAAAAGATGGACAGGAATTGCCAGACTGAAATATCGAAACACTGTGACGCGTTCTGGATCA
The DNA here is from genome assembly GCA_030066195.1 of Acidobacteriota bacterium. Classification (GTDB taxonomy): domain Bacteria; phylum Acidobacteriota; class Holophagae; order Acanthopleuribacterales; family Acanthopleuribacteraceae; genus JASJCB01. The sequence continues at coordinate 17,605 of JASJCB010000081.1, read as the reverse complement.
AGGTATCAGCGGCGGTCATGGCAAGGTCTTCTATTTTGGCGGTCATGTGGTTGAGCATACCTCTTTGTTCCACCATGGCGCCTTTCGGGGCACCGGTTGACCCTGAAGTGAAGATCACATAGGCCAAATGCTCGGGGCTGACCGGCCGGCATAGGTTCTGATCAGAGGTTTGCGGGAGATCTTCCCAGAAAAGAACCTCCGGGACATGATCGCCTGAGACCTGTTTTAAAGCGTCCCGGCTTGTTTCCTGATAGCGGCGAGAGGCAAGTAAAAGAGGTACTTTACTCAGAGAAAGAATGAGTGCCATGCGCTCGGGCGGATGATTGGGATCGAGCGGGAGGTAGGCGCCGCCGGCTTTAAAGACGGCCAGGAAGGCAGTCAGAAGATCAATGCCCCTTTCGTCAAGCAAGGCAACCGTTACCTCGGGGCCGACGCCCCTATCGACCAGGAAATGAGCAAGGCGATTTGCCCGTGCGTTGAGCTCGCTGTAACTGAGTCGGATCTCGGCGGCATTCGTTTTCTCAAACAAAACAGCTATTGCGTTGGGTGTTGCTGCGACCTGTTCCTCAAACAAGCGAATAAAACATTTGTCTGACGAGGGCTTTTTCTGGGGATTCCAAGCCTCGAGGAGGTGCCGGCGCTCCGACTCCGTCAGTAGTTCAATATCCAGGATTTTTCCATCCGATTTGGCGACCATGGTATTCAACAGACGACAATAATGATCCAGGAGCCGGTTCAGGGCCCGCTCACTGATAGAACCGTCAGAAATGAACTCGATTTCCGCGCGATGCCCGGGCATGATGTTTATGGTCAGGGGATAATTGGTGAGGCCCATGTTGCTCACATTCGTAGCGCGAAGGCTGCCTGAGCTGGTTCTTTTCTCGAATAGTTGTGTGACCGGATAGTTCTCGAAAACAAGAATTGAGTTGAACAGGGGCTTGTTCCCTGCCATTTCACTCAACCCTTGAATTTCTGCAAGAGGCACATAGCCGAATTTGTCTCGCTGCGCCTGTTCTTTGTGCAGAATTTTCAGCCAGGCAGAGAGGTCCGCCGTCAAATTCACGTCAACCCGGGTAGGCAGATTGTTGATGAAGGGGCCTACCATGTTTTCCACACCCTCCAACTCTCCGGGGCGACCCGATACGATGGTACCGAACAGGATATCGCGCTCGCCGCTATAACGGTTAAGAAGTAACGCCCAGGCGCCTTGGAAAAGGATGCTCTGAGTTAATTGGAATGTTTTGGCCAGAGTTTTCAAACCGGCGGTTTCCTGTTCCGAAAGTTCCCTATTGATGATGCAGGGTTTTAGTTGGACATGCTCGTCCGATTCCGCCTGATGGTTACTCATCAGTGGCGTTGGTTCGTGGAAACCCTTTAAGTAACTTCGCCAGAACAATTTCGACTCCTGCCGGTCTTGGGTCTGCAACCAGCGAACGTAATCTCTGAAGGGTCGGGATGTACCGAGAGCACTTTGTTCACCCTTGACGTGGGTCTCATATAGGGTGAACACTTCACTGAGCACAATAGGCACAGACCAACCATCTAGTAAAACATGGTGATGACTCCAAACAAACTCGTGAGTTCTCTCAGCCGTACGGATGAGGTAAATGCGCATTAAAGGCGCTTTTTCAAAATTGAAACCTTTGGTCAGGTCTTCGTGAAGCAGCTTTTCCAATTTCCCCGATTGGGTTTTGGGCATTTGGTCGCGCCAGTCCAGGTGTTCGATGGGCAGGGTAAGCTTACGGTGAATCACCTGGCAGGGCTCCTCCCCGAAATTGTCGAAAGATGCTCGCAGTACCTCAAAACTGTTTAAGGCATCTTGCCAGGCCATGCAAAATGCGGTTGGGTCCAGATCACCCTCCAACCGAGCTTTGAGCTGAATGACAAACACCCCGGAATCGGGAGAGATCAAGGAGTGATACATCATCCCACTTTGGAGCGATGACAAGGGATAAGCGGTCTCGATATCCCGCCCATTCCCTTCGGTGGATATTCTTGCGACCAAGCTGTCCAGATCTTCCTGGCTGATGTCCAGATCGGCGACATCCGATGGCGTTAAACCGCCTCTTTGAGGTTGCCTGCAATAGTGTATCAGTTCCTTCAAGCAGGTCATGAACTCATTCATCATGCCGTCGATGGTCTGCTTGTTATGGATTGAGTTGCTGTAGGCGCAGTTCACTTGTAAACGGCCGTCGACAATGAGACTGTTAAAATCGAGAAGGTTCTCGCGTGTCTGGGATAGGGCCGCTGTTTGCCCGAAGGCTTCATCGGCAAGTGAGATCCCGTTCATTTCCTGAACATTCTGACCGACCTGGCCGAGGTAGTTAAAACTGATCTGGGGCTTGGGTCGTTTTTCCAGTTCCGCGCGAACAGATGGGTCCGGGTGCAGATAACGCAACAGACCGAAGCCGATCCCGCGTCGAGGTATGGCGCGCAGCTGTTCCTTTATGGATTTCAGACCCACTTCAAGAGACCAGGCCGGGTCCAGGCTTAAGTACACCGGGAATCGAGTGGTGAACCAGCCCACGGTGCGAGAAAGGTCGACACCGTCGAACAGATCTTCGCGACCGTGGCCCTCCAATGTAAGCAACAGATCTTCGCTGCCTGCATGCCGGCTATAGGCCTTGGTTAAGGCGGTTAACAGTATGTCGTTGATTTCCGTACGGTAGACCGCGGGAACCTCACGCAGTAAGGCCTGTGTCGTCTCTTTATCTAATATCGCATTACTTGTTCTGATTGAGGCGATCGTGTTCTCGCCTTGTTCGTTGTCGCACGGAAGAGAACTTGCGTTGGACATATTGAGTCCCAGCCAGTATGCCGCCTCGCTTTGGGCGGCGGGTGAGGCGGCATAGTTGGCCAAACGATCCGACCATGCTTTATAGGATGTGGTTTTTGGCGCCAGATTGGCAGGTTGGTCTCGGCGTATATTCTCATATGCTGAGATCAGATCTTCTAAAAGAATACGCCAGGAAACCCCGTCCACGGCGAGGTGGTGAATGGTAATTAGCAGGCGCCCGGGTTCTTCGGCGCCAAAATCAAACCAGGCGGCGGCCAGAAGAGATCCTTCTCCCAGATTAAATCCAGCTTGAATACTATCGGCTGTTTCGTTGAGTTCGGCCGCACGACGGTCTGCCGGCGTCTCACGGAGGTCGAAGGTCTGAAGGAGAGAGGTAGAGATGCTTTCATCTTCCGGGTTCAGGGTTTGTAACCACCCTGTCGGCGTCTCTTGGAAGCGTAATCGCAATGCATCGTGATGGGTCATGATCAGGGTAATGGCTTTGTCCATGGCCTCAACATCAAGTTGCTGAGGAACCTTTAGTAAAACACTCTGGTTATGGTGTTCGCGATCCCTGTCAATCGTTTCAAAGAACCAATGTTGTATGGGGGTCAACGGAAGGGGGCCAAAGACCGCATCATGGTTCAGGTCTTCCACGATCTCGGTAACGAGGGCTAATTCGGCGACGGTTTGGTTCTGGAAGATCTGTTCAGGTGACAACTTCAATCCAATGCGCCTGGCTCGAGCAATCATTTGGATACTAATGATCGAATCACCGCCGATCTCGAAGAAGTTCTCGTGGATACCCACGCGATCATGACCAAGTAGCTTGCCCCAAATATCTGTCAAACTGGCCTCGACTGGGTTTCTTGGGGCAACATAGGTCTTTTCAATCCAGTCCGAAAGGTTCGGTTCCGGTAAGGCAGCGCGATCCAACTTGCCATTGGACGTTAGCGGGAGTCTGTCCAGCATCATAAAGGTGGCGGGTATCATATGATCGGGGATTTGCGACTTCAATTCGTCGCGTAATGCAGCGGGATCGATCTCAAAACCCTTTTGTTCGGGTGTCAGATAGGCAATCAGACGTTTGTTCCCGGATTGATCTTCCCGGTCCACTACCACGGCTTGACGAATCTCATCGAAGTCGGCAAGTACTGACTCAATTTCACCAAGCTCAATTCGGAAGCCTCTGATTTTTACCTGGTGATCGATACGGCCGGCGTATTCAATATCGCCCTGGGACAGGAACCGGCCCAAATCACCGGATTTGTAAAGCCGGGCTCCGGAAACCCCCGACAGAGCGTCGGGCGTAAACCTTTGTGCGGTTAGCGCCGGTCGGCCGAGGTAACCCCGAGCAAGACCCAATCCGCCAACATGGATTTCACCAGGGATCGCTGCGGGCGAAAGCTGCATATTTTCGTCGAGCAAGTATAGGGTTGTCGTTGGGATGGGGCCGCCCAGACTACGATTGTTATCTCGAATATCTTGTTCTTGAAGTTCCCGGTAACTGGCATGAACAGTGGTTTCGGTGATTCCGTACATGTTGACAAGAGTTACCTGGGGATAAAGATCGCGCCATTGTTTGAGCTGGCGTGTTTCTAAAGCTTCGCCTCCGAAGATGACAGTCTTAATTGGGAGTTCCCTGGGTTGCTTGACGCATTCCTCCAGCAAATGGTAGAAAGCGGTTGGGGTTTGGTTGAGAACGGTGACCCCTTCACTAACAATCAAATCAAGGAAAGCGGCAGGATCCCTGGTCAGCGCCTTGGGCACGATCACCAGCTTGCCGCCGTAGAGCAGGGGACCGTACATTTCCCAAACGCTAAAGTCGAAGCAGTAGGAATGGAACAGGGTCCAAACATCATTTTGGGTGAATTTGAATTTGTTCTTGTTGTTGAACATCAAACGCACGGCGTTTCGATGTGTCAGGAGCACACCCTTCGGTTTACCGGTTGAACCGGAAGTGTAGATACAGTATGCAAGGTGATCGGGATAGACCCGTGCCTGGGGAGCTGTTATCGGCTGAGCCTCAAGAAGCGTGTTTTCTTCATCAATTATTATGGTAGAAACATTGTCGGGCAGCCCCTCTTGGTAGGCTGCCCGGGTAATCACCACGGGCGTGCCGGCGTCTTCCACCTGGAACTGTCGGCGCTCTAATGGATAGGCTGGTTCGATGGGCAAGTAGGCGCCCCCCGCTTTGAGAATTGCCATTACGGCCACGATCATCTCTACACTGCGATCTAAGCAGATGGCAACTAGGATATCGGGGCCTACGGAGTTCTTTTGCAGTAGGTGCGCCAGTTGATTGCTTCGTTCATTCAATTCTCTGTAGGTGAGTCTCCGGCCCTGGCAATCCACCGCGATCTGATCGGGCGTTGTAGCGGCCTGTTGGGCAAACAAGCCATGCAGGGTCTGGCTATCGGGATACTGGGCAGTGGTGTCGTTCCAGTCATGTACCTGCCTGGCAATCTCGTCCTCTCGCAAAAGAACGACATCATCGACGGCCAACTCCGGCGTCTTGACCATGGCTTCCATGATAACTTCAAAATGACCAAACATCTGTTCGATCAACCAAGGATCGAAGAAGTCTGAGTTGTAAACCAGGTTACCCGTGAAGCAGCCGGCAGTCTTTCTGATCGAGAGGTTGAGATCGTATTTGCCGTAACCGATATTGGTGTGGATGACAGATGCAGTTATACCACCCATCTCCAGGGAATCGATGGTTTCCGATTCGTATTGGAATAAAATGTCGAATAGCGCGGTGCGGCTCATGTCTTTTTCAGGCCTGAGCACGCCTACCAGGCGATCAAACGGCATTTCGTTGTGAGCTTGGGCCTGTTCGAAGAGGTTGCGTGTCCGTTCCAGGAAAGAACGAAAATCGGGGTTACCGGAGGCATCGCCGCGTAGCACGAGCAGATTGGAAAGCGGTCCCACTATCTCGGATGTCTCGGCGTGGTTCCGACAAGGATCGGTAACACCGGCCATGATCTCATCCTGGCCGGAATAACGGTGGAGCATCACCATGTAGCCGGCTAAGAGGGCAACGTCTTCGCTTATTCCTTCCCGCTCGCAAAAAGCGCTAAGCTGACCGGAGAATGCTTCGTTCAGAGAGAAGCCATGGCGGGCATCGGTGAATGTGTGGATCGCGGGACGGGGTCGATTGAGCGGCAGTTCGAGAGCCTTCAGTTTGCCGGACAGTTGGCGTTTCCAGTAGAAGAGAAACGGCTCCATATTTTCTTCGGTCAGGTGATGTTGCCAACTCGCATAATCAACATAGGACAATCCGGTTGAGGGGGCCTCAACTTCCTTACCGTCAACAAGTGCCGAGTAGGCTGTTGCCAGGTCCCTCGTGATTCGTTGCACGGACCATTTATCCACCAATATATGGTGGAACACAACTAGCAGAATAGAGCGGGTATCACTGATTCTCAGCAGAGAGGCGCGCATCAGCAGATCTTCGCTCATGTTAAAGGGATATCGCGTTTGTTCCAGGGCAAGGTCGACCGCTTCTTCGGTGGTCGGAGCTGACTCCCTTAAATCCCATACTTCCATTTCCAATTCCGCGTTGTGGCGGCAAACCTGGAACCCGGTGTGTTGCTCGGTGATCACCTGAGTTCGCAGAATCGGGTGTGAAATAAGAATCCCGTTTAGAGCTGCTTCCAATTTGTCCTGCTGGACAGACCCGTCAAGATTTAGAATCAGGGGAACGTTGTGATAGATAGGGCTGGTATCGTAAACATTACCTTTCTCAAAGCGGTCAATGAACCATAAGCGTTCCTGGTGAAAGGAAAGAGGAACGCGCTCGGCATAGCCCGGAGTGTCGGCTTGTGAGATGGATCGTAACGTGGGTAGTGGCTTAAGGTCGGCGATAGCATGGGTGTTTGGCGCTACCTCCGGGTTTTGTGTCATTAGTTTCAATAACCGCTCGAAGCCGGCGGCCATTCTCTTGACGGAACTTTCGTTAAAGCGCGTAATATCATAACTCCAACGCATGGAGATACGCTGCTGGGGTCCAACTTCCAACGTGAGAGGATAACTGGTCTGCTCCATGGATTCCAATTTGCCGATGCGGATGCTGGGGGCTGAATCGCCGGTTGTATCCACGGGATAGTTATCCACCACCACCAATGATTCAAATAGCGGTTGTCCCATGCCCACTTCACCATACCTTTGGATGGTGGCAAGTGGTGTATAGGCATATTGGTCTCTATCTAACTGGTTGGTTTGGATCTCTTTCAGCCAGGAAAGGGTTGAGCCGTCTGTTCTGATCTCAACCCGTAGCGGCAGCGTATTGATCAGGGGGCCTACCATGGCCTCTACTCCGGGTAACTCCGGAGAACGGCCCGCGACCGTATTGCCGAATACAATGTCCTTCTGACCGCTATAGTGGTAGAGCATAAGAGCCCAGGCGCCTTGAATCAATGTGTTTAAGGTGACCTGCGACTGACGTGAATAAGTCTGTAGTTCCTCGGTCATGATATCGGAAAGGTAGAGTGTGAAGTTTTTCTTCTTAACAAGCTCCGAACCATCGGCTTCCAACTGGGTTCTCCAACCTGAGCCCAGGGGCGTGGCCTTGCGGAAGCCCTGGAGATAACTGCGCCACCAGGCACCTGCGGTTGTCTGATCTTGTTGGTTCAACCAGCGGATGTAATCGCGGTAGGGGGGATTGGGTTGGAAGACCGGCTCCCTTCCCACACGTAGCGTTTCATAAGCGTGGAAGACATCGCCCAGCACAAGAGGCAGTGACCAGCCGTCCATAATCACATGGTGGTAATTCCACACGAAACGGTGGGTTTCCGGCCCGGTCCTTACCAGTTTTAATCTCATCGCGGGCGCTTGATCGAAATCGAAGCCGCGGACCCTGTCGGCAAGGAGTTCCTCTGCCATTTTCTGGTCCTGCTCGGTTTGAGATAAATTGGTCCAATCCTCTAACAACCAGGGGAGATTTACTCTTTTGCGTACAACCTGTAATGGGTTTTCCCCGTTGATGTCAACAAAACAGGTCCGCAATATACCGTGATGCGCCATCACCTTTATCCAGGCCAGGCGGAAGGTTTGCGCATCCATCACTCCATTAAGGTCACAGATGAACTGCATGACATAAACGCCGGAATCCGGAGCCAGCACCGAATGGTGCAGCAACCCTTTCTGGAGCGGCGATAAGGGGTAGATCATCTCGACATTGTAGTGTTTACCCTCATTTTGCGCCAATGAACCCATGAACTCATCTAATTCGGATTGGGTCATGGTGATATCTTTGAAATCGGATGGGGTGTACCCTCCCGCATCCTCGCTACAGCAATGTGTGATCAACTCACGCAACGCTTCCAGGGTCTTGTCCATCAAGCCTTGAATGGTCTCGGCCTTGTAATGGTTTGCGCTGTAAGCACAGGAGAGCTGTAGTGCGCCTTCTGTCACCAAACCGCCTATTTCCAGGGCATAGGCGCGTTGCTGGGACGAATCCTGCATTGCGCCCGCCGATTCCGTCGCGGGGCCAAACATTGTGTTGCCCGACAATACCCGGTCCAACTGACCCAGATAGTTGAAAATAATCTGGGGGGTCGGCAGTGCTTCCATTTCTTCTCTAATGCCGGAATCATTACTAAGGTACCTTAACAGACCGTAGCTCAGGCCATGTTCGGGGATGCGTCGTAATGCTTCCTTGACTGCTTTTAGATCGTCGCCGGGGTACACATTCCTCACCGGGGGCAAACCCACGGGAAAGATGGTGGTAAACCAGCCTAAGGTGCGGGAAACATCGAGTTCGGAGGAGATCGGCTCGCGACCATGACTTTCCAAAGCCAGTAACACACGTTCCCAGCCGGTCCATTGGGTCACCGCTCCGGCCAGCGCCGTTAACAGAATGTCCTGGGTTTCGGTGTTATATGCCGAAGATGCTTTCTGAAGGAGGCGGCGTGTTTCTTCCGCATCCAGGGTCACCGATACGCTTTGTTTGGAGGCAACGGTGTTGGCGCCCTCAAGGTCCAATGGTAGCGGTGAAACCTGCCACTGCTTCAGTTCCTGCCAAAACGGCAGATGTTTCTTGCTGTCTTCGGACTGGGCGCGTGTTTGAAGTTCTTCCGACCAGTCCTGGAAGGACGTTGTGCGCATGGGCAATTGGGGAGGCTTATTCTCGCCCAATTGGGTATAGGCGGTACCCAAGTCTTCAAGTAGAATACGCCACGAAACACCATCCACAACCAGGTGGTGTAACACCAGCAGCAAACGTCCAGGTGTTTGAGGCCCAAAGTTAAACCAGACGACGCGGAATAGAGGGCCATGTTCCAAATCAAGGCTTGCCTGAGCCTCGGCCACGGCCTGGTTCAGAGCCTGATCACGCCGGTCATTGGGCAGAGATGTTAAATCAACCGATGTAAGGTGTTCTCCGGCGGATTCCGTTTCCCAATCAACAATGTTCTGATTCCATTGCCCTTGTGTCACGGTGAATCGTGAACGCAACACATCGTGATGTTCAAGCATAGCGCCTATGACGTCCACTAGAGAAGATGCCTCAACCGGTTGTAGTAACTGGAGCATGACGGCCTGGTTAAAGTGGTGGGCCGCTTCGAGGTTCTGCTCAAAGAACCAATGCTGAACGGGCAGCAGGGTTACGTCACCCGTGACGGGGCCGTGGTGCGCCTCGTCATCGCTCATGGCCGTTATCAAGCCGGCCAGCTCTGCAATAGTCTGGCTCTCAAAGACCTGTTTGGGCAAAAGTTTGTAACCGAAACCCCTGGCTCGTGCAATCATCTGGATACTGATGATTGAATCGCCGCCTACTTCGAAGAAATTGTCGTGAATGCCAACTTCTTCCAGTCCCAACAAGTCCTGCCAGATTTCCGCGAGAACCTTCTGCTCAGGCGTTGTGGGTGCAACATGATCCTGGCTGGTCAGGTCTGAAACCTCCGGGGCGGGCAGTGCCCCACGATTGACCTTTCCGTTTGCAGTCAGAGGCATGGCCTCCAGGAAAATAACCTGAGCGGGGACCATGTAATCAGGAAGCCGTGTTTTGAGGAATATTTTGAGTTCGGATAGGAAATCCCCTTCGGGGTTTCCGTCGATCACCGCATACGCCACCAAGCGTTTTACTCCGGGATGATCTTCGCGAACAACCACCACCTTTTCTCGGACATTTGGGTGTTGTCCCAGGGCGAACTCTATTTCACCCAACTCAATACGATAACCGTGGACCTTGACCTGAGTGTCGGCGCGTCCAAGAAACTCGATATTGCCATCGGGAAGATAACGGCCCAGGTCGCCGGTCCTGTATAGACGTTCCCCCGTAATTGGGTGGTTCATGAAACTGGCGGCGGTGATGGTTTCGTTCCCCCAATACTCGCGTGCCAAGCCCACGCCACCAATAAAAAGGTTACCGGGTGTGTGGATGGGGCAAGGCTCCAAAACATCATTTAGAACATAGAAATGTTGGTTGGCGAGCGGTTTGCCGTAGGGAATGCTTTTCCAATCCGGATTTACATCGCCGATGGGGTAGATGATCGACCAGATAGAGGCCTCAGTGGCGCCACCCATGCTCACGATCTCAATTCCCTTAAAAACAGCGCGCATGCGGTCGGGCAAGCTGACAGGAAGCCAGTCGCCGCTAAGCATTGCCGCGCGCAAGGTTTCGGCCTGAGAGGAACTCTGCTCCATGTAATCAACGAGAATCTGCATTAGAGCGGGAACCGTGTCCCATAGGGTCACCCGATGGCGAATAATGAGCTCTGCCCAATGGGGAGGATCCTGGGTATGGGCTTCTTCCGGGATTACCAAGGCGCCGCCAACTGCCAGAAGACCATAGATATCGTAGACAGACAAATCAAAGCTCAAAGCCGATAAAGCCAGGATTCGATCCTCGGGTCCTACACTAAATCTCTCGTTGATGTCGTAAATGGTGTTAATCACCGCATCATGCTGAATGGCAACACCCTTTGGGGTTCCGGTAGAGCCCGATGTGAAAATAACATAGGCCAGATCATCACCGGTTTGTGCCGGCTCCAGCGCTTGAGGCATGTCTTTATCGGTCATGTCTCGGGTGAGCGTGTCTACGCAAAGATGGGTGATGTTCTCCGGCCAGCTATTGGTTTGAGAAAGGTGATCACTCGTGAGTACCTGTTTGACCTCTCCCAGTTCCATCACCGAATATCTTCGTTTGTCGGGCCATTGAGGGTCGATGGGAAGGTAGGCGCCACCGGCAAATTGGATGCCGAGACAGGCTGCGATCTGTTCCCAGCCTTTTTCAAGAATGACCGCCACTAACTGGTTGGGGCGAACGCCCTGCTTGCGAAGTTGGTGGCCCAGGTAGAGAGACCTGGCCAGAAGTTCGCCATAGGTGACTTCATGATCTTTGAAGATCAGTGCGACGCGGTTGGGTTCCCTGCGGGCCTGGTCCTCAAATAATTGATGCAGCATTCGATCTTGAGGGAATGGGGTTTGGGTATCATTCCACGTATCGAAAACCTGGCGACGCTCCGGCTCGGAAAGCATGGGTAATGAGGCAATGGAAGCTTGAGGATTCTCCAACATGCCTTCCAAGAGGTTGTGATAATAAACCACCAGCCGCTGCATGGTTTCCTCTTTGAAGATATTGGTATTGAATTCAATCGCGCCCTGAAAGCCCATGTCCGTTTCAGAAAGCGTGAAAATCATGTCAAACTTGGCAACCGTTCCTTCTTTGCCAATGGGGGTGATTTCCAAGTCGGGTAAGGAGAGGTCAGATTCCGGAACGTTTTGCAGGCGGAAAACAACTTGGAATAAAGGCGTATGGCTCATGCTCCGAGAGGGCTGGACCGCATCAACAATCTGCTCAAAAGGAAGATCCTGGTGATCATAGGCGGCCAGTGTCATGCTCTTAACGGCAGCCAGCAGATCCCGGCAACTCATGTCACTTGAAATTTCGGACCGCAGCACCAGCGTATTGACAAAAAAGCCGATCAACGATTCAAGCTCGGTGCGGGGTCGGTTGGCAATGGGCGAGCCCACCACGATATCTTTCTGCCCGGAGAAACGGAATAAAAGAATCTTAAAAACCGTCAACATGGAAACAAAGACTGTTACGCCTTCCTTGCGGCTAAAGGTGTTCAATTGGCTGGAAATAGATTTCGAGATTTCGAAGGCCAGGTGGGTACCTTCATAGGTTTGGACGGCGGGCCTTGGGTAGTCCGTAGGGATTTCCAAAAGAGACGGTGCATCGGCCAGTTGTTTTTTCCAATAATTGATCTGGGTTTCCAGTATCTTGCCTGAAAGCCATTGGCGTTGCCACTTAGAGAAGTCCGCGTATTGAATAGGCAATGAGGGGAGGGGTGAGGCCTGGCCGACATTAAAAGCCCCGTAAAGCGCCACAAATTCCCCGACCAGCACACCTACCGACCAGGCATCGGAAACAATGTGATGCATGATCAGAATCAGTACGTGTTCCTGTTGTGAAAGTCGTAGCAAAACAACTCTGATCAGGTTGTCTTTTTCCAGATCAAAGGGTGCATCGGTTTCGCGGTAATAGTGTTCTAAAACAAGCCGATGTTTCTCTTCTTCTCCATGCGCCTCGTCCGTTATATCAATAACAGGCATGGCCAGGTCAGCATCAGGACGGATAACTTGAACGGGCAGGCCGTCTACCTGGTGGAAATGGGTTCTAAGAACTTCATGGCGCTGCTGGATCTCCCGCAGAGCGGCATGCACCGCATCCGTGTTAAGAGGACCCTTAAGTCGGATGGCCGCGGGTTCGTTATAAGTAGAATTGGGTCCTTCTAACTGGTTTAAGAACCAAAGCCGTTGCTGTGCGAAGGACAGTGGCAGTGACTCTTCTCGAGAGGCAATAGGTATCGATGATTCATCCCTTACGGTACTCTTCAGAAATGCAATGATTTCCGGTTTATTGGCAACCAGTTTATTGCGTATTTCTGTTGTGAAGGCGTCCTTCGAGGGAGCTTTGAACCTAAGTTGATCGTCCTCTACCCAAAGCTTGATGTCCTTACCGCCAAGCTCGGCGATCAACTTAAAGATTGCGTTCATATAACCCCCATAAATTCATCATCGTTTTCTTCCGTGGCCAACTGGTCCGGCTCGGCTGGAGCCATGGCCTTAATCAGGTCGGCGAGTTCCGCTATGGTTCCCACCTCAAATATTGCCCGAACGGGGATTTCTATTCCCAGATTGGCACGGAGGCGCGTGGCCATACGCATGGCCAACAGAGAGTCACCGCCAATTTCAAAGAAGTTGTCGTGTATGCCAATTCGCTTTTGTCCCAATAATTCGAGCCAGAGTTCGGCCAGTTGTTCCTCTTCCAAGGTTCGCGGCGCAACATAGTCTTTTGTAACGGAGCCCGCGATGTCGGGAAGCGGTAGCTTCTGTCGATCAACTTTGCCGTTTGCCGTTAAAGGCATGGATTTCAGTGGCACGAACACTGTAGGAATCATATATTTAGGCAATCGCTCACCGAGGAACTCCCGCAGCATTTTTTCTGGAGATTGCTGTATTTTGGGTTTGGATTGTCCCCAGGTCAATGTCTGCTCCCGTGTGACAAATCCCCCTAAGAAACTATGGATGAGTTGATGTTCCCCACTAAGTTCCAAGGGTTCTTGCAACCTATCAAAAGCCAGGCTGCCGATGGGACAGAGGCCCACGCCTAATCCTGGCGAAACCGACATCAGAAGCTGACCCAACCAACCGGCTTTGAACAAGCGATCATGGTGCTGATCTCTTGACTCGGATTGTTGCTCTGCGGTTAAGAACAGGGAGAATGCCGCGGCATCAAAGATAGGAGCGTTGGCCCCGCCATAGATCTGGCTGCCCAACTCAAAGTATGCGTGGGTGGAAATGATCGTGTGACTCGCGGGCTCATACCGATAAAACCCTCCATCAAGTCCTTCAACCCGATGGGGTTTCACGTAAAGATAAATGCCCATGGTTTCATCGGCGTTCAGGCCACTTTCCAAAGCAAGGCTTTCTCCCATTTGAATCCCAGTCAGGAGAGAGCTTAGGGCCTCCCAGGTAATGACGCCCTCGTCAAATTCGCGATAACTCTGGCGTTCAAACAAACCAAGAGAATGGGACTTTTCGAGCGGGGTCGACAACAACGGGATGCCGGAATGGGTCGCGGAGCCCGCTTCCAAAACCCCTTTCTCACTTTCGATGCTTTGGGCCGGGTCGGGAACTCCTACCAACAGGCCGCCTATCACAACTTGTGAATCCCCTAATTCCAACCATTGCCGTAGGCGATGCTTGGGATGGAATTTGGCCAATCGCGTTTCGAGACCGTGGACAGGTGCACATGCCGCCAGTAATTGGGCCATATAACCCGCTTCAATCGTACAGAAATCGTCCGAAATGCTGCCGTACAATGGTTTGATCGCGTTGTGCTCACCCACCATTAGTACCGCGAACGCGGCATTATACATAGCTTCAAAACAATGTTCGTTCGGCATGGGCGCATCGTGAATTTTTACGAGTTCGTGGCTCCCCGGATGGTAGTAATAGAAACCGCCGTCAAAATCTTTAACGCCGTCGGTCCTTATGTAGACATAGGTCTGGACAGGATAAAGGCTACCTGCCGAGGGGTAATTGTACTTGGGTAGGGGGAAGTTCTCATCTTGGATCTGTGCCAGTCCCAACAGCAATTGTCCTGGTTTGTCGGCCGATAGAACTTCTTTGCGGAAAGACTGCGATCCGCAGGTTTTATAGACCAGTTCCAGCTTTTCTTCCAATCCATGGGTCCCAAGTGGGATCCGCGTCCGTGTTGTCTCAAAGCTGCGCAGTCCGGGTTGTTTTAGCTTGAATGCAGTGCGTTCCAGCGTATCGGATATGGTCTCCAACGGCCCGGTATTATCTTCAAATGGATTGAAGTCCGGTATGGTGTTCCCTTCGTCCTCGGGAACAATATAGGCCACCAGGTGTTTGGCGCCGGCCCTTTCACCGGCTGCAATCACCGCGCTCTCCCGAATCATTTCATGTTGGAGTAGCGTGGCCTCAATCTCACCTAGTTCTATGCGGTGACCATGAACCTTGACTTGGAAATCTTCACGGCCCAGGAACTCAATATTACCGTCGGGATGATAGGCCCCCAAATCCCCGGTCCGGTACAGTGTTTCACCGGTTTCGGGATGTTGGACGAAGCTGGCGTTGGTCTTGGCCTCATCTTTCCAGTAACCCTTGGCCAAACCGATACCGCCGATATACAGGTCGCCTGGAACGAAGTCAGGACAGGGCGTAAAGTCTTTTTTGAGAATATGGAAGGTCTGGTTCTCAAGCGGTTTACCGTAAGGAATGCTACTCCACTTGGTATCCACTTGCTCGATAAGGTAGCCGATCGACCAAATCGAAGCCTCTGTCGCGCCACCAAGACTCTGGATCACAACATCTTTAGTTATTGCACGAATTCGGTCCGGAAGGCTCACGGGAATCCAATCACCACTCATCAAAGCAAGGCGGAAACCATCGTGGAAGACCTCGTCCCGACTCTCCAGATCATCTACGATCAAGTTCATAAGTGCGGGCACCGAGTTGAATATGGTTACCTTATTGTCGCGGATATAGGCCTGCCAGGTTGAAGGTTCCTTGACCTCTTCAGGGCGCGTCATAACCAAGGCCCCACCGGCAGCCAATATCCCAAATACGTCGTAGACCGAGAGGTCGAAGTTAAGCGCGGAAAGCGCAAGAACCCGGTCATCCCCGGTTACATTGAACCGCTGGTTTATGTCTAGCAGGGTGTTCACCGCACCGCGATGATCGATCATTACCCCCTTGGGTATACCGGTGGAACCCGATGTGAAGATGACATAGGCCAGATCGGTTTCCTTCTGGATTTGCGTACAAGTGGGCAGTTGAGGTCTGTTGAGGCGATTTTGATCAACCCCGATCACCATTACATTATCGGGCCATTCCAATGATCGTTCAGTCGTGACTTGGGTGACCACGATATTGACCTCGCCCAGTTCCAGTAACTGGTGAATGCGTTGCCGGGGCTGCGTTGCTTCGATGGGCAAATAAGCAGCGCCCGACAAAAGAATGCCCATCACGGCGACAACCTGTTCCCAACCTTTTTCCATGACAACCGCAATTAGTTGGTTGGGCGCGGCGCCTGCGGCGCGCAGTTCGTGAGCCAGTGCATTTGACTGTATGTAGAGATCCTTGTAACTCAAGGTGAGTTCCGGTGCAATAACGGCTGGATGCTGATCACGTTCCTCAACCAATGCAAGGAAAAGTGACTGCATCAGGTCCGGTGACCTGGGCACCTGCGTCCGGTTTACCTCGGCCCTGCGATCTAGCTGTGCCTGAGGCATGAAGTCCCATTGTTTCTTGCGCCAGGCCTCATCATCGGTTGCCAGTTCATCTAAGAACTTACAATAGGACGCGAACATATAATCCAGCAAACCTTCGGGGAAGAGTTCATCCACCGCATCCCAGGTCAACACCAATTTGCCCTTTTGTTCCCGAACCACGTGGTCAAGCCAAACCTGAGAGGTTTCCGCGACGCTGTAATCGCTACCGTCGTTGTCGTTGGCCTCTTCGTCGGCTTCCTGGTCGTTGAACCACAATGCACTGGTGAATACAACCGGCATTGCCGCGCGTTTCTGCCCTCGAGCCAACTCTCGTAGAACCTCAACACCACTGAAGTATTTGTGCTCCATATCATTCCAAAGCCGGCCTTGAATTCGTCGCGCCCGCTCCGCAAAATCTACGGTTACATCGCGGTTCACTTCCAGCAGGGTCAGTGAGGTAAAATCGCCGACAATTTCGTCAATTTGCGGATGAACCGGGAGGCGGTTGAAAAGCGTCAAGTTTAATGTGAAGTCCGGGTTCTTGCTCCAAATACCCAGAACATCGCTATAGGCTGCCAACAGGAAGCCGGAAGGAGTGAGGCCATAGCCGTTTGCAATCTGCCTGAGATGTTCCCACTTCTGTTTGCTCAAAACGGCGCGCCGTCGCTTGAACCTGGGCTTATCTACCAGGGAAGGGTCCTGGGCAAGGGGCAGCTCAGGAGCGGGCGGCAGAGTTTCCAAACGTTTCACCCAGTAGTTGCGAGAATGTTCATACAACGGTGATTGGCGAATACGCCTCTCCATGAGCACATAGTCTCTAAAGGAAACGTCAAGCTTTGGCAGTTGATGCTTCTCATTTATGTAGAGCATGTAGAAGTCCCGGAACAGAAGCTGGGAACTCCAGCCATCCATTACCAACGCGTCCAAGATGATATGTACGCGAAAGGAGGATTCTTCAATACAGCTGACCCTGAACTCGAAAAGGGGCCATTGATCAGCGGGCATGACCTTGTGCGACATCTCGTAACGAATCTTGTCGAGAACCTCTGTCTTGTTCTCTTCATCCGTTTCTCTAAGGTCCAAGTAGGTGATTTCATACTCGGGCGGATCCTTGAGAATACGCTGGTTGCCATCCGGGGTGACCACCATGCGCAACATCTCGTGGTGGCGGATCAGATCATTAAACGCGCTATTGAGACGCGATCGATCGATGGTTGCCACATTAATTTCAAAGTAACCATGGGTACCCACGTTCCCCAGTTCAAACGCACCGGACCGACCGATCCAGTAGGCTTGTTGTACATCGGTTAAGGGGAACGGCTCGTAGCGATTCTCCTCATCCGCGATCAGTTCGGGCAGTTTGAAGGTTTCTCCGGATTGTCCGATTTCCCGATCGAGGTAAACAGCCAGTTCTTTGATAGCAGGATTCTCGAAGAGCTTAACCAGCGGGAGCCGTTGGCCGGTACTCTTTTCAAGCCGAGCTATAAATTGGGTGGCCAACAGGGAGTGACCTCCCAGTTCGAAAAAGTTATCGGTTACCCCGACCAGAGGCACGTTGAGAACCTGGGACCAGAGCATG
>JASJCB010000221.1 GCA_030066195.1 Acidobacteriota bacterium | reverse complement strand
CAGATGGGTGGTCATAACGCCCTTGGGTTCGCCGCTTCGGCCTGAGGTGAACTTGATATAGGCCAGGTTGAGAGGTTTGCCGCCATAGAGCGGGGTTTCGGTGACGGCGTCTTCGAAAGCTTCGCGCTCGGTGTCGATATAGACGGTTTGCCCGGGATGCTCGGGCAGTTTGTCGGCGAGGTCGCTCCGTGTCAGCACCACAGGCGCCCTCGCGGCTTGCAGTATCTGCTCCTGGCGTTCCAGCGGCAGGCCCGGGTCAAGAGGCACATAGGCCCCGCCCGATTTGAGAATGCCGATGATGCCGATGATCATCTCGAAGGAACGCTCGATGCAGATGGCCACGCCCACATCGGGACCCACGCCCAGGGAGCGCAGGAAGTAGGCAAGCTCGGTAGCACGTTGATTCAACTCGATATAGGACAGGCGCTCGCCCTCGAAATCGACGGCAGCCGAGGTGGGCGAACGACCGACCTGATCCTCGAACAACTGGTGCAGGCACAGGCTGGGGAAGGGTTCGAAGGTCTCGTTCCAGGCCAGCAGCACGCGTTCCTTTTCCACCTCGGTGAGAATGGGCAATTCGTCCAGGGTGGCGTCGGGGAAGGTGACGACGCCCTCCAGCAGGGTGTGGAAGCGGGCGGACAGACGCGCCATGGTGTTGGGCTCGAACAGGTCCTGGTTGTATTCGAAATAGCCTTGCAAGCCCTCGCCGGTGTCGCCCAGGATCAGGGTGACGTCCAGTTCGGAGGTGCCGCCCATCTTGGAAATCACGCGCATGTTGACGCCCAGGTCGGGCACGGGCACCCGGGCCTGCCTGAGAATGAAACCCATTTGGAAGATGGGGTGGCGGCTGAGATCGCGCTCGGGTTGCAGTTCCTTCATGACGCGCTCAAAGGGCATGCGGCGGTGCGCCTGGGCGGACAAGGTGACCTCGTGCACCCGCGTCAGCATATCGCGGAAGCCGGGCGTGTTGCGGCCCTCGCCCAGATCCGTACGCAGCACCAGCCAGTTGGCGTAGAAGCCGATCGATTCCTGGGTTCCGCCCGAGCGGTCATTGACGGGCGTGCCCACGATAATGTCGCGTCTACCGGTGAAACGGTTGAGCAGGGTTTTGAAAGCGGACAGCAGCGTCACGAACAAGTTAGTGCCCTGGCGGTCGCTCAGTTCGCGCAGCTTGCCGGCCAGGTCGTTGGGAATCCTGACGGGCTGCCGGCTGGAGACAAAAGAAAAGACCTTGGGTCTGGGGCGGTCTCCCGGAAGTTCCAGCACGGGCAGGCTGCCTTGCAGGGTTTTGGTCCAGTACTCCAACTGTTTGGCCGCCTGTTCGGTATTCAGCCACTCCCGTTGCCTTCGAACGAACTCGGCGTATTGCTTGGGATTGGGGTCCAGGGCGAGCTCTTCCCTGAACTGGATGTTCCGGTAGAAGGCCTGCAACTCGCGCAGGAAGAGTCCGGCCGACCAACTATCGCCTATCAGGCGGTGGATGGAGAAGAAGAGGATGAACTCCTGAGGAGCCAGATTCAACACGGCGATGCGGAAGAGCGGGCCGTTTTCCAGGTCGAAGGGGCGTTGTCCGGCGTTTTCCAGCCATTCCTTGACCTGTACGTCGCGTTTGGATTCCGGCAGATGGGTCAGGTCCACGAAACGCACGGAAGACAGGGCGACCTGCCCGATCACCTGCCGTGGTGCGGGGCCGTACATGCGGAAGGTGGTGCGCAGTGTTTCATGCCTGGCGATGATGTGTTTGACGGACTGCTCCAGCGATTTAGAATCGATAGAGCCCCGGCAATGCGCGGCCCAGTTGACCGCGAAGGCGGGCGGTTCGGGCAACAACCTGCTGAGCACCCACATGCGGCGTTGGCCCCGGCTGAGCGGGTAGTTCTTGGCCGCGGAACCCTGAAGAAATTCGATCAACTCCTGCTTACGCTGCTTGAGACGTTCGTGCAGGTTCGGGTCCAGTTTACCACTCGGCACCTTCAGGCGAAGCTTGTCGCCTTCCAGGTGAATTTTGATGTTCTGCTCGCGCAGTTCGGAAAGCAGGCCGATGGTGCTCATAGTTCGATCTCCTCTTCATCATCGCTGCCGGGTCCGGCACCGGCCCAAAGGTCTTGCGTGGCATAGCGGATGGTATCGATGGTATCCGCCAGATCGGATAACACGGGGGTGCGTTCGAAAGCGCCCGGCGACAACGCCAGGTGGAAGGTCTTATTGATGCGGCCGACCAGATCCTCGGCAGACTTGTCGTCGCCGCCCAGTTGGTAGAAGTGGCTTTCGCGACCGATGCGCACCTTGGTAAAGACGGCTCGCCAGGATTTGGCCAGAGCCTCCTCGGTATCGCCGGAGGGCGGAGTGACCACCTGTTCCGGGGTCTTTTTGCGCCGGCGAGGCGGCGGCGCCTTGGCCTTGGGTTCGGTCTCCTTGGGCGCGGCGGGTTCGGCCTCGGCTTGGGGTTCGGGCATCGGCTCGGGTTCGACGGGCGCCGGCGCCTCGGGCTTGGGTTGCAGCAGCGGATTCCTGTCGCCCATCTTCTCGGCCACGTGTTCGCCCAGGGTTTTGACGGTCGGCGTCTCGAAGAGGATTTTCGGGCTGATCTGAACCTTCAACTGCTTGCGCAGGCGGCCGGCAATCGAGGTTGCCAGCAGCGAATCGCCGCCCAGGTCGAAGAAGTTGTCGTCCGGCCCGATATCGTCCAGACCCAGGAGGTCCTTCCAGATAATTGCCAGCACCTGTTCGACGGGGTTGAACCTGGGGTCCACCGCCTGAGCGGGCAGCGGCGACGCGGCTCTGGTTTTTTGTTTCAACAGCGGGTTGTTCTCGCCCAGTTCCTTGGTGATATGCGCGGCCAGGGTGGCGACGGTCGGGGTTTCGAAGAGGATCTTGGGCGAGATCTTGACCTTCAGTTCCTTGCGCACACGGCCGGCGACCGAGGTTGCCAGCAGGGAATCGCCGCCAAGGTCGAAGAAATTGTCGTCGGGTCCGATTTTGTCGGCGCCGATGAGGTCCTTCCAGATGTTGGCCACGATCTGTTCGACGGGGTTGAAGCCGGAAGTATCCTGCAACATGGGCAGGCCCTCGACCGCGGTTTCGGCCTTGGGCGCCCGTTTGGCGGCCATGAAGGCGTCGATGTCCTCCAGCAGGGCTTGCAGGTCGGCGGGCATCACCACGACCTGGGGCATGGTGCTGCGCGAGAGGATGCGTTCGAAGATTTCCTTGCCCTCGTCCAGGGTCATCTCGTAGACGGCGCGGCGCTTGCGGCCTTCGCTCAGCCAGGCGGCCTCGTCGACATCTTTGCGTAATTCCGGCCAGGAGTTCCAACTGATGGCGACGGTATAGGAATTGTTGCGATTGCTGTGGTAAAAGGCGAAGGCATCCTGGTAGGCGTTGGCCGCGGAGTAGTCCACAAAACCCAGGTTGCCGAAGACGGCGCTGTTGGATGAGAACAGGGCGATGAAATCCAACTTGCGGTGTCGGAAGATTTCTTCCAGCACCAGGGTTCCCTCCACCTTGGGCCGCAATACGAAGTCGGCGTCTTCCGGCGTGACCTCGGGAATGGCGCCCGTGGGCCGCAGGCCGGCGGCGTGGATGACGCCGTCGATGCGGTGGAAGTTGCGCTCTACCTTGTCCACCACGGCGCGCATGCTTTCCAGGCTGCCCACGTCGGCGGCTGCCACGGTGATGCGTTCGCCGGTGGGGTCCAGCCTTTGGATCAGGCGCAGGCGGTGCCAGTCGGGATGGTCGTTGTTCTCTACCAGCCAACGATCCCAATCGGCGCGCTCGGGCACGGGTGAGCGGCGCATGAGCACCAGCTTGCTGTCGGGCACGTTCTCGATGATATGCTCGGCAAGGATGAGACCGATTCCGCCCATGCCGCCCGTGATCATGTAACAGTGCCCGGGATGCATCCGCTTTGCGCTTTCCAACGGTTCGCCCAGGGGGAAGGGCTCGTAGGTCAGCTTCCAGCGCAGGCGGCCGCGATAGGCCGCAATCTGGTCGGGCGAATCGGAGGCCAGTTCCGACAATAGTTGTTCGTGTAGGCGTGGATTGTGCGACTCGTCCAAGATGATGTCGATACCGCGACAGATGATATTGGAGAATTCCTTGGGAATCACCTTCAGCGGACCCATCAGGGTTGCCTTGGCGGGGCACAGCATATCGCCCGTATGCACCTCCTGGCTGTTGTTGCTGATGACATCGATGACCAGTTCATCGACGAAGTCGGCCTCGTTGAGGGCGCGTACGAACTGGGTGATCGCGTGGAAGCCCCGGTCGATGCACTGCCGCGTAAATTCGTAGGAGTCGATTTGCACGTTGGCCATCACGGTCCAGAGGTGCGCCACCCGTTGCGGCATCTTGCCGGTCACGTTCAGGTCCCGAATCAATTTGTTGTGATCGGCGGCCTCGCGGGGGCGGATGGTATAGGTTCGTTCATCCAGCTTGCGGAAACGTTCGCCTACGGTGACCGCAATCACATCCTGGCCTTCCGCCCTCAACGAGTCGATGAGTTTGGCGCCCAGACCGAAACTGTCCAGGAAGACCAACCAGTTTTGCCTGCGTCGTTGGGCCAGTTCGCCGGGTTGCAGCGGCGTGGGCGACAGCGAGGGTTTCCAGATGGGCGCGTAGAACCAGTCGGCAAGGTCTGCCGACTTGCGCATCTTGTCCTTCTTGGTCGGCTTTTTCTGGGTCGGCGGTTTCTCGTCGATCCAGAACCGCTTGCGTTCGAAGGGATAACCGGGCAGCGAGATGCGGCGGCGTTTCTCGCCCTGGTGGAAAGCCTGCCAATCGATTTCGGCGCCGGCCATCCAGGCGCCGCCGATACCGCGCATCAGGAAGACCGCGTCCGAGATCTGTTCCTTGGGATGCCGGATGGTGGTCAGAAAGGGAATGTTCTTTTTGCGGTCCACCTGCTGTTTGGCAAAGGTGTTCAGCGAACGGCCCGGACCCACCTCGATAAAGATGCGGCTGTCGTCTTCGAGCAAGGTGGCCATACAGTCCGACCAGCGCACGGTGCCCCGCAGGTGGGCTCGCCAATAGGACGAACTGGTAGCTTCTTCCGGTTTGATCCAGGTGCCGGTGACATTGCCCACGTAGGGAATACGCGGCGGGTTCAGCTTAAGCGCCTTGATTTCGGCCTCGAAGGGGTCAAGCACCGACTCCATCATGGGCGAGTGAGAGGCGCAGGTGATGTGCAGCACGCGACAATTGATTTCGTCGGCGACCAGTTTCTTTTCCAGGTCCAACACGGCACTTTCAGCCCCGGAGACCACGCAGTAGTTGGGCGAATTGATGACGCCGATGGCCAGGTTGGGATCGCTAATCATCTCGCGCAGCTCATCCTCGGGCAGGGAGACAGTCATCATTTTGCCGGGGGGCGTTTGTTGCAGGTAACGTCCGCGTGCGGCGACCAGCCTGAGGGCGTCTTCCAGGCTGAAGACGCCGGCCATGCAGGCCACCACGTATTCGCTGATGCTGTGGCCGATCATGGCGGAGGGTTTCAGGCCCCAGGCCATCAACTGGCGCGCCATGGCGTATTCGATGACGAAAATGGCCGGTTGCGCGATAGACATCTGGTTCAGCTCGGCGCGGGCGGCTTTCAGTTCGTCACCTTCCAGTTGCGTGCCTTCATCCAAACCCGGGTACAACAGGTCGCGCAAGTCGCGTCCCAGGTAGGGTTTCAGATACTGGCAACAGAAGTCGATTTCCTCCCGGAAAACGGTTTCGGTGAGGTACAGCTCCCGGCCCATATCCACGTATTGGTTGCCCTGGCCGGGGAACATGAAGACGATAGGGCGGTTGTCGCCGGTGTTGGTGGCCGAGACGATGCGTTCCGGGTCGTTGGCTTCCAGGGCCTCGATAGCGTCCTTTGTGTCCTTGCAGACAATCAGCCGACGCTCGGAGAAGGCCTTGCGGCCTACCTGGAGCGTATAGGCGGCGTCGTCCAAGTTGGTTTCGGGGAATTCCTTGAGGAAATTGGTCAGGTTGGTTGTGGCTTCGTCCAATCTGTCGCTGTCGCGAGCTGACAGAAGCAACAGGTTCCAGGAGCGACCGGAGCCGCTGGGGCCCTGCTCGGGCGGCTCTTCCATGACCGCGTGGGCATTGGTGCCGCCCAGGCCGAAGGAACTGACGCCCGCCCGTCGGGGGAAACCGTCCGTTTCCCATTTGGTCAGCTTGTCCACCACGTAGAAGGGGCTGTTTTCGAAGTCGATTTTGGGGTTGGGCTTCTCATAGTGCAGGTTGGCCGGGATCAAGCCGTGTTTCAGGGCCAGCGCCGCTTTGATGACGTTGCCCACGCCGGCGGTACAGTCCATGTGGCCGACACTGGTTTTCAAGGAGCCGATACCGCAGAACTGTTTCTTGTCAGTCTTGGCGCGGAAGGCGCGGGTGAGACCCGCTACCTCGATGGGGTCGCCCAGCGCGGTGCCGGTGCCGTGTGTTTCTATATAGGTAATGGTCTCGGGGTGTACGCCCGCCATCTCCTGCGCCATGGCGATGCCGATCGCCTGGCCTTCGATGGACGGCGCGGTGAAGCCTACCTTGGCGTTGCCGTCGTTGTTGATGGCGATGCCCTTGATCACCGCGTGTACGGTATCGCCGTCTTCCAGAGCCCGGTTGAGCGGTTTGAGCACGATCGCGGCTACGCCGGAACCGCCGAGCGTGCCGGTGGCGGAGGCGTCGAAGGCGCGACAGTGGCCGTCGACCGAACCGATCTCGCCTTCCACGTAGAGATAACCTTCCTTCAGCGGCACGTTGATGCGCGAACCGCCGGCAATGGCCATCTCGCACTCTCCGGCCAGGATGGATTTAACCGCCTCGTGAATGGCCACCAACGAGGTAGAACAACCGGTCTGTACGTTGAGGCCGGGGCCGCGCAGGTTCATCTTGTAGGACGCGCGGGTGGCGATGAAGTCCTTGTCATTGTTGATCAACAGCATCAGGTTACCGGTGTCCTCTACCAACTGTTCGTTGGGCAGAATGTAGTTCCACATGTAGCGACTGACGCTGACACCGGCGAAGCAGCCGATGCGGTCGGGATAGGTATCGGGATTGTAGCCGGCGTCTTCCAGGGCGTGCCAACATTCCTCCAGGAATACCCTTTGTTGCGGGTCCATAAGCCGGGCTTCACGCGGGCTGTAGCCGAAGAAGCGGGCGTCGAATTTGTCCGGGTCTTCCATATAACCCAGGGCGGGAACGTAGTTCGGATCGTTGACCAGATCGGGATCAACCCCGGCTTCGATCAGTTCTTCCGTGCTGAAGAAGGTGATGCCGTCCACGCCGTCGCGCAGGTTCTTCCACAGGGTGCGCACGTCGTTTGCCTTGGGGAAGCGTCCGGCCATGCCGATGACCGCGATGTTGGTGTCCACCGGTTCCCTACCGGCCGCACGGACTTTCAATGCTTCCTGTTTGTGGTCGGGATCCAGGTGATTGGCCAGGTCGCCCACGGTAACGTATTGGAAGAGATCGGTGATCTCCACGGTCACGTTGAAGGCTTCCTCCAGGCGCGATTGCACCTGGGCCAACAGCAACGAGTTGCCGCCGGATTCGAAGAAGTGGCTTCTTGGGGTGATCTGGTCGTTGCCCAGGATTTCCTTCCAGATGTCGATGATGGCGGCTTCCATCTTGGAATGAGCGGGCGAGACACCGGCCTGGGTATCGCCGGGCGCACTGCCGGGTTTGGGCAGGGCCTTCAGGTCCACCTTGCTGCCGCTGGCGGTGAGCGGGAACTCTTCCATGAGCACGAAGGCCGAGGGCACCATGTAATCGGGCAATTCCTCATTCAGGGCGTTGCGCAGGTCTTCTGCCTTGACCTTGGGGTTGCGACCGGTTGCAATGTAAGCGGCCAGCCGTTTGTCGCCGGGCCGATCCTCGCGCACCATGACCAGGGCGTTGCGCACGCCTTTCTGTTCCCGCAGCACGGCCTCGATTTCGCCTAACTCGATGCGGAAGCCGCGTATCTTGACCTGGTGGTCGCTACGACCCATGTACTCGATGTGGCCGTCCTCACGGTAGCGGCCCAGATCACCGGTTTTATACAGACGCGCGCCTTCCTCTTGGGAGAAGGGGTCGGGGATGAACACCTTGTCACTGAGTTCGGGTCGGTTGATATAGCCGCGGGCCACGCCGTGACCGCCGATATAGACCTCGCCCGGCACGCCGACCGGCACCAATTGCAGGTTTTTGTCCAGCAGGTACATCTGGCTGTTGGCCACGGCTTTTCCGATGGGCGGCGGCGTGTTGACGCCTTTCATATCGGTATAGAACCAGGCCTCATCCTTGCTGATGTCGTCCTCGGGACCCCAGCCCAGGCGGCACATGCTGCCCCAGACCGTGGTCTCGGTGGGGCCGTAACAGTTCCACATCTTGCGGCCGGGAGCCCACTTGCGCATCAGGTCTTCATTGCAGGCCTCGCCGCCCACCATCAGCACGCGCAAGTCGGGTACGCCTTCCGGGTCCATC
The DNA here is from genome assembly GCA_030066195.1 of Acidobacteriota bacterium. GTDB lineage: Bacteria > Acidobacteriota > Holophagae > Acanthopleuribacterales > Acanthopleuribacteraceae > JASJCB01. Next base: position 11,849 of record JASJCB010000221.1, on the reverse strand, counting down.
ATGGGCAGTACGGAGGGCGGCAGCAGGGTCACCGACACGCCGGTTTCCGCGATCAATTTTTGCAGGTTGGTGCCCAGCAGATTTTCACGGCTCGCCAGTTGCAGACAGGAGCCCGCCGACAGACCCATGCTGATCAGCAGGATGGACGCGTCGAAGTTAAGCGACGCGAAGACCAGGAACTTGTCCTCGGGTGTGAAACCATAGACTTTCTCGGTGCAGACCAAGTTGCTCAGGTTACGTTGGGTCAACATCACGCCTTTCGGTTTACCGGTGGTGCCCGATGTGTAGATGACATAACCCAGGTCGTCGGGTTTCTGTACCGTGTCCGGGTCGGTGTCCGGTCGTTCGGCGATCTTCTCACGCTCGGTATCCAGGCAAATCAGGCGAGCCTTATTGCTGGGCAATTGTTCGGTGAGGTACTGGTGCGTTACGATCACCGATACATCGGCGTCCTCGATCATGAAAGCCAGGCGTTCCTCGGGGTAGGCCGGGTCCAGCGGCAGATAGGCGCCTCCGGCTTTCCAGATGGCGATCATGGCCACGATCATATCGGGCCCGCGGTCCATACTGATGCCCACGATACTGTCCGGCCCCACGTCCAACGCCCGCAGGAAGTGGGCAAGGCGATTGGCCTGGCTGTTCAACTCCGCATAACTGAGGCGGGTTTCCTCGTAGATCACCGCCACCTTCTCAGGATGTTCCTTGGCATAATCGGCCACCATCAGGTGGAGATAGTAGCCGGGATCATAGGCTTCTTCCGTTTGGTTCAGATCGTGCAACAGCCATTCCAGTTCAGCCGGCGAGAGTAACGGCAGTTTGCTGATTTGGGATTGAGAGTCTGCCGCGGCGGCGTCAAGGAGCGTGAGGAATTGGCTCGTCATGCGTTGCGCGGTTTCGGGTTTGAACAGGTCGGTGTTGTATTCCAGCATGCCGCTGATGGTGTCGCCGCTTTCTTCCAATATTAGGGTCAGGTCGAAATGGGAGATGCCCAGGTCCAAGTAGGACAAGCTGAGGCTTGCATCACCGAAACTGCCGGCAGGCTCCGGCGTGTTCTGTAACGAGAACATGGCCTGGAACAGGGGATTGCGGCTGAGGTCGCGGTCCGGTTGTAATTTGTCCACCACCAGATCGAAGGGCAGATCCTGGTAGCGCAGGCTGTCCAAGGTCTGTATGCGCGCCACTTCCAGGGCTTCAGCCACGGTTTGCGAGGCGCGTACCTTCGTGCGCAACGCCAGCGTGTTGACGAAGAAACCCACCTGGTTTTCGGTCTCCAGCATGCCCCTGTTGGCCACCGGCGTACCGATCAAAATATCGTCCTGGCCGCTCAATCGAATCAGCAGCGCGTTGTAGATGGTCAGCAGCACCATGAAGCGGGTCACCTGATATTTTTCGGCCAGTTCGTCGACCGTACGAGTCTGGTCCGGCGACAGGTGCACGCCCTGATGCGCGCCGTTGAAGGACATGACCATGGGTCTTGGGAAATCAGCGGGAATGTTCAAGACCTGATTGCTTTCGGCCAGGTGCCCCTCGATATGGGTCAAGGCATTGTCGAATCGGCCGTCGCCATGGCGTTGTTTCTGCCACGCGATCCAATCGGCGAATTGAACGGGAAGCGGTTGCCACGCGGGCGTGCTGTTGTCCAGGGCAGCCTCGTAGGCCGCGCCCAGATCGTCGATGAGAATGCTCATGGACCAGGCGTCAGAGATCATGTGGTGCATACACAGCACCAGCAGATGGCTTTCCTCGCTCTTTTGGATCACGGTGCAACGGAACAACGGCCCGGTTTCCAGGTTGAAGGGTGTGCGCCCTTCCCTCCGCGCCAACTCGGCCGCGTGTACATCGTCGCGAACATCCGAAATCCACTTCAGGGTGATGTTGCTACCGTCGTTGAAGACCAGGTGCGGCACGCCGTCCTCGGCCGCAAACGACAGGCGGAGCGACTCGTGACGATACTTGACCTGTTCCAGCGCTTTTTCCAACGCTTCGCGGCTCAACGGCCCCTGCAATAGATAGGCGTAGGGAATATTGTAGGCGGGATTGTTGGGTTGCAATCGGTCGATGAGCCACAGGCCGCGTTGGGCAAAGGACAGAGGCAGGCGGGCATCGCGCGCAACCGCTTGGATGGGAGGAATATCGTCTTCCAAGCCCCCGGCGGCCTCTCGCGCCAATCCGGTAACCGTGGGTGCGTTGAAGAAGGCGGGCAAACTGATATCCACGCCCAATTGTTTGCGGATTCGCGCCAGCACCTTGGTGGCCAGGAGGGAATGGCCGCCCAAACGGAAGAAATCGGTTTTCACCCCTACGTCTTGCGTACTCAAAACCTCGTCCCAAATGGCGGCGATCACCTGTTCGGCCTGATTGCGCGGCGCCACGTGGGTCTCTCCGGGATCATCAGCCCAGTCGGGCGCGGGCAGGGCTTTGCGGTCGATTTTTTTATTCGGTGTCAGGGGGAAGGCGTCCAGGCCGATCAAGGCCTTGGGCACCATGTAGTCGGGCAGGTTCTCACGCAGGCTGTCAGTCAGCGTTTCCGGGCACGGCTTTCGGTCGGGCTCGGGGGTGAAGTAGGCGGCCAAACGAGGATCGCCGGGAATATCTTCACGCACAACGACAACGCATTTGGCCACGTCCGGGTGTTTGGCCAGGACAGCTTCGACCTCGCCCAACTCGATGCGGTAACCGCGTATCTTTACCTGGTGATCGATGCGGCCAAGGCACTCCAGGTTGCCGTCCGCCAACCAACGGGCAAGATCGCCGGTGCGATACAAGCGCGCGCCGGCATTCTTGGAAAAGAGATCGGGGATGAATTGTTGCGCGGTGAGAGCAGGGCGATCCAGATAACCGCGAGCCAGGCCCACGCCGCCGATCAGCAATTCTCCGGCGACGCCGTCGGGAACCGGTTGCAGGTTGCCGTCGACCACATAGACGGTGGTATTGGCGATGGGTTTGCCGATAGCAATGGGAATCTTGCCCGAGGGCACATGATGTACGGTCGACCAGATGGTGGTTTCGGTGGGGCCGTACATATTCCAAAGGGCACTGCCGCGATCGACCAGATGGCCGGCAAGATCGGCCGGCAGGGCCTCTCCGCCGCAGAGGATTTTGAGATCCGGCGTTCGATCCCAACCCGCTTCCAGCATCAGGCGCCAGGTAACGGGCGTGGCTTGGAGAACCGTTGCCTTGTTGCGTTCCAAAACGGAAAGGAGGGCTGCCCCGTCCATGGCGGTCTCGCGACTGACGATGACCGCGCGGGCGCCGGTGATCAAAGGCAGGTAAAGTTCCAAGCCCGCGATATCGAAGGACAGGGTGGTCACGGCCACCAACACGTCGGAGGCGGTCATACCCGGCTGCCAGGCCATGGACACCAGGAAGTTGACCAGGTTGCCGTGAGAGAGTTGCACGCCCTTGGGCCTGCCGGTGGAGCCGGAAGTGAAGATGGTATAGGCGCGGTGATCGTTGCCGGTGAGGCGATTCGGGTTGGTATCGGGCTGCCGGGCAATCGTCTCCCAATCCGAGTCCAGGCAAATAGTTTGCGCCTGGTGTTCCGGCAGGTACGGCAGAAGGTGAGATTGAGTGATGAGAATCGGCATACGGGCGTCTTCCACCATCATGCCCAGGCGTTCGCGCGGGAAGGCAGGATCCATGGGCACATAGGTGCCGCCGGCTTTCATAACCGCCAATAAGGCGACCATCATATCGATGCCACGATCCATGCATATGCCCGCGGATTGTTCGATACCCAGGCCGCCGGCCGTCAAGAAATGCGACAGTTGGTTGGCCCTGGCGTTCAACTCTGCATAGCTCAAGCTCGCGTTGGGCTTGGTTCCGGCTCCGTCGAATACGACCGCGGTGTTACCAGGGTTGTTCCGCACCTGGTCTTCAAATAGACGCGGAAAATCGGCTTCCGGCAGGTCCATTACAGTGGCATTGCGTTCCACCAGGATATCGGCCCGTTCGTCCTCCTCCAGCATGGCCAACCGGCCGATAGGCGCGGCCGGGTCTGTCACGATATCTTCCAGCAGGTTGCAGAAGTGTCGCGACATGGTCTCGATGCGCTTGCGGTGGAACAGGACAGGGTTGTACTCGATAACGCCGTAGTAAGCGGCGCCCACCCGAACGATCTTCAGGTTGATGTCGAACTCGTCTACGGTTAACGGCAGGATGATGCGTTCCCAGGTCATTTCACCCATGTCCCAGCGCTCATTGCCGGCCTCATCCAGGGAAACTATCGGTTCATCGCGATTCTCGAAACGATTGCTGTCCTCCCAGATAAGCTGGACCTGAAACAAGGCTCCGCGTGCGGCATCCCGTTTCAATTCCAGGTGAGAGGCAAGCACGGCCGCGGGATAAGCCCGGGCATCGACAGCCTGACGCACGGCAATTTTGTTGTCGTCCAGGAATTCCGCGAAGGTCCGGGTCGGGTCCACTTCCGCACGCATGACCACGGGGTTGACGAAGTAACCCACATTGCCGCCGTACTCCGGACCACGACCGCCGGTCGGCACGCCGGCGATGATATCTCGTTGTCCCGTATAGCGATGGAGAAAGACTTGGAAAGCCGAAACGCAGATCTGGAACGGCGAGGCATCCAGTTTTCCGGCCAGGGTTTTCATGCGATTGAAGAAATCGTCACCGAGGGGAAAGCGCAGGCAGTCGGCCCGAAACCCGAGTTTGTTGGGACGGGCCTTGTCGGTAGGCAGTTCCACGGGAGCAAGCTCACCGGCCAGGCGCTCCTGCCAGAAGTGCTTCAGGCGCTCACCTTCCTCACCGGCCAGCATCTCTTCCTGCTGTTGCACAAAATCAGCGAGATCTTTTTCCGGCGCGGGAAGGGAGGCGGGATCGTTGCCGGCGTATACGGCGCGCAACTGGTTGAGCACGGTCATCGCGGACCATACATCGGCGGCCATGTGGTGCATCTGCAGCATAATGATGCGGTCGTCGTCGGGAAGGCGGAATACCCGCCAGCGAACGGGCGGCTGTTTCTCCAGGTCAAACCGGCGGTGTGTTTCTTCAAGCAGACGTTGGTGAAGGTCCGCGGCCGTCCAGTCAGTATCGACGACTTGGAAATCCACGGGCAAGTCGTCAAAGACCCGGCGTACCGGCTCGCCGTCCTGTAATTCGCAAAGGCTGCGCCAAATGGGATGGCGGCGATGCACCGCCTTGAGGGCCGCTTCCAGTTTCGTCTCGTCCAACCCGGCCTTGACACGCCAGGCATAGGTCATGTTGTAGGCGCCCGAGTCGGGATCGAGCCGATGGAGCAACCAAAGTCCTTTCTGTCCCGCCGTCAACCGCTCTATTCGGGAATTTTCCATGCTAGAAACACTATCCATCCCAACTTCCTCCTGGAGACCTTTACCGGGCGACCCCCGTATCGGACACCGTTAACCTTTGCAAGATGTGACGGGCCGATGCCGAAATGCATACCCAATAGAACCGTGGAAACGATTGTGCTGCGCGGAAGATCCAGGACCGGTAGTTCCGGGGTGATGCCTATGGTATTAGAAACGGACCTTGAAGGTGCCGAAGTAAGCGCGTTGCCCGTAACCGGGAATGGTGTTCACCGTGCTAACGAGTAGATCGGGAACCCAGACCTCCTCATCGAGCAGGTTGGTCACGTACAACTCAAGGCGTAAATCGGCATCGACGGTAAAAAAATGGCCCAAATCGAGGGAACCATTGAATGACAACATATTAAACGATTCGGAAGGCGGATTGGAGGTCACCGGAGGTTCGATCGTAAGCGGATAGTACGCATCGAAATAGTTGTTGAACAGGCCCGCATGGGCTGTTTTTCCCCGAAAACCCACGCCCAACTTGGCCGAAAGATTGGGCAATCTAGTGAAATCGTCTTGAATGAGTTCCTCATTTCCCATGCCGGTATATTCGGCATGAGCCTGTCGCCTCTCGTTGGTTTGGCGACTCACCGAGGCCGAGAAAAACCACGTGCGGTTTGGGGAGTACTTGAATTCGGCTTCCCATCCCTCCAAGATCAACTCTCCGGCATTGCCGAACTCGCCAAGGAAGTATTGTTCATTGGGCAGGAGTTGAATCAGGTCCGTCTCCTTGCTCCGATAAAAGGTGAACACCGCGGAATGGTTGTCGCTTTTGGAAAAAGCCTGAAAGTCTAAGGTAGCCATGCTTTCCGGTTTCAGGTCGGGATTACCTTTTTGAACGCCCACGGTATCGATAAACCGCTCCAACTCCGTCGGGGAACGATAGGCCTGACCATAAAGCAGCTTGATGCCGGTTCGGGGAGAAAAATTGAAGATGCCGCCGACCCTGGGAACGAGATCGTTTTCCAAACCCTTGACCTTGTTCAGCTGAAAACCTCCGATGAACTTGGCAAACCGGCTGGGTTGCCAGGCCAGTTCAGCATAGACCCCGTAGGAATAGGACTGTTCATTCAATGCGGAGCCCAAACCAAGTTCACCGGTCTTGTTGTTGGTCTGACGGTGATGGTACACGCTGCCGAACAAAACCTTGGTATTGTCGTCGAGGTTACCGAAAACGGTTGCCTCCAGCAAAAAATCCTCGGAATCCAGCGGCAGGGCGTTCCTCACCCGCTCGGGATCGTCTTCATCGGCGGTCCGATCGGTAGCCCAGAAGGTAAAATCCTCGTGGTTGTGAGTGATGTCGAATTCCAGGTCCCAGTTTTCGCCAAGCCCTTGCTGCCAGCCCAGATCGATCATGGAAACCCTGCTGTGGTAGCTCAGGGTTTGCGTCGGGTTGTAATAGGTTTCGGTGAAGTGCTTGTTGTAACCGTAGAAGGCGCGGGCAGTGAAATTCCGATAGTTGAAGAGGCCGTAGAAACCCTTGTCGTCCTCGAAGACGTCCTCGGAGACCGTGGTCTTGACCTCTGAAAGCAGGTCCCAGCCGTCGGCGTCGAAATCCCAACCGTCATAATCGAAGTAGTGGGCGCCCAATTGAATTTCCATGTCGCCGGTACTGTAGTTCAGATAGACCTCGCTGCCTTTGGCGTTGAAGGAACCGCCGGTAACCGATATCTGCTGCACGCCGGGATCCCTTTTGGTAACGATGTTGATCACCCCTTCGAAGGCATTCGTACCGTAAAGCACCGAACCGGGACCGCGAACGATCTCGATGCGGTCGATCATGGCCAGGGGAAACGTGTAATAAGGATTGTAGATGGAAAAGTTGCCGTTAACCACGCGTAAAGGCCTGCCGTTGATCAACATCAGCACGTGAACAGCGGCTGTATTGGAATCGCCGCCGCGAATCATGTTTCGGTTGATGCCCAGGGTAAAAAGGTTATTGGTGGCGGGCGCACGTTCCAGGAGTTCCAAAAGGTTTCTGGCTCCAAAGGTTTCAATCTCCGCCGCATCGATCACCGAAATCACGCCCGGCGCCTCCCACAATGGTTCTTCCCGTTTCGAAGCGGTGATCACGCTGACATCGAACAAGTCTTCCAGGCGGAAGGCACTGTAATCCACATCATCACCTACCTGTCCCCTGACGGGGCCGGGAAGGAAAAACAAAAAGAAAACAAGCAGGTTCTGCGCGATGAGGGTTACAGGACAGGAGCAACGTCTCGGTTTGGCCGTGGACGTCACCGTGTGAACTAATGAAAGCATGAGTGTTGCTCGAAAGAATGCGTAGATGTAAAAAATGCTCAACCGTGGGGAGCGCCGTATGTACTTTCCTATGTTTCGACAGTCAGATTCATTTACTTTAGTCATTTCTCCCTCACAAAACGCCGTTTTTCTCAACGCATGCAAAGGTACGATCTGATGCACTTTGATCTTTTCTCACGCCTGGCTCCAAAACAAGGCCAATTATCGTCCGTGCCCCGTTTTGTATTTGTAACGTGTCTATAGACAACCCCTTATCACGAGCAGATTATTCGTGCACACCGTTTTGTTCGATGATGCGCACCTTGAAACCGCTCCTTCGCTGTCAATATTAACAGGCTGCTGCCGATAAGAAAAACCATCGGCCCGCTATCATGGTGCCGCTGATCGATGCAAGGAGCCCAACCCACGATGGTCCAAACATTCCCTAGACTCACCGACGTCTTCAGGCGATTGGTGCTGCTCTCTCTTGCTTGCTCTACCCTTCACCTTTGGGGTCAACAGGTGATGCCGTTTCGGTCCCTGACATCCCGAGACGGGTTGAACCAGAACTCCGTCTTGGCCGTGACCCAGGATCGACAGGGCTTCATCTGGTTGGGCACTCAGGACGGCCTGCATCGTTACGACGGTTATGAGTTGGTGCTCTATCGAAACAAACCCGACGACCCCGGTTCCCTCAGCGCCAACCTGATCACCGCGATCCAGGAAGACGGCGAAGGGCGTTTATGGGTTGGCACCTATTCCGACGGGCTCAACCGCCGCAAACCGGATATGACCTTCGAGCGTTTCCTCAACCGACCCGGCGAACCGCGCATGCTGACCAGCAACAATATCAACATGCTCACCAGGCTGCGCAACGGTAATGCGGTTGCGGGCACCCAGGCCGGCCTGAATATCTGGCAACCTGACAAAGAACGCTTTTCCCTCTTCGTGCATCAGGGGGATTGGGACTGGATCAACGCCGTGTTGGAGATGCGCGACGGGCGTATCTACCTTGGTACCCAGGCCGGTTTGGCCCTTTTTGAAAACGAGGTCTTCAACACCACGCCCTTGCTGGGCGGCTCCTCCCTGAATCAGGTTGTCCGCTGCCTCTTCGAGGATCCCGACGGCAGCCTTTGGGTGGGAACCGAAAACGGTCTCTACCTGTTTGGGAGTGATCGTGATCTTCAGAACCATTGGCAACACGACCCGGACCGGTCCGACAGCCTGCCTCACAACACTGTGACCGGCGTAACCTTTGACGCCCAAGGCGTACTGTGGGTGTCCACCCTGGGTGGCGGCGTGGCCATGAAGCCTCCCGGGGCAAAGGGCTTCCACACTTTTGACGAGAACACCGCCGGCCGTATCGACAACCGGGTCTTCACCCTGTTCCAGGATCGCGGCGGCGTCTTGTGGTTCGGCACCAGTATGAACGGCGCGACCCGACTGGCCAGGGGTAGCGGTTCCTTCGATTTGTGGCGCCCGGGCAGCGGTTCGGCGGGCGTATCGACACGCTTCAACATCATTCGCGGCATCACCGAAGACCAAAAGGGCCGCATCTGGCTGGGTACGGAGGGCGGCCTGGTGGTGATGGACCGGGCCGGATCCGAAACCAGGTACATCACGTCGCAAAATACCGAAGACATGCCGGAAGGCGTGATTTGGTCGGTAGCCGCGGACGGCGAAAGGTTATGGATCGGTTCGGCCGGCGGTTTGGGTCGTTTGAATATGAATACCGGTAACATCAAACGCTTTCCCGACCAGGACGACGAGGTTACCAATGTCCGCGCTTTGCTACCGGATGACGAGCAGGTTTGGGCCGGCTGTTTCGGCAGCGGTTTGTATCGCCTGGACCGTTCCGGCCGCATTCTCAACCGCTACCGCCGCCAGCCTACTGAACCCGCTTCCCTGCCCAGTAACCGGGTCCTGGCCCTCGGCGATGAGGGCGGCGGCAACCTGCTGGTAGGCACCATCGAGGGCATGGTTCGCCTCTCCGGCGCAACCGGGCGCACTCGACGCTTCGTACCCGGCCAATTACTGGACGCGGAATTGAGTTCACCCATCATCCGCACAATCTACCGCGCGCACAACGGCGATTTATGGGTGGGAACCAATCAGGGCTTGAACCGGCTGACTCCTGACGGCGGGGGCTATCGCGTCCGCGTCTTCCTTGAAGAGGACGGCCTGCCCAACAACGCCGTCTACGGTGTCTTGGAAGACGACAAAGGCAACTTCTGGCTGAGCACCAACAAGGGCCTGGCCCGTTTTCATCCGAGGGAGCGAACCTTCCGCAGCTTCGGTATCAACCGGGGTCTGCAGGATTTCGAGTTCAACGCAAACGTGGCTCTGGCCGGTTCCAACGGCGAACTCTTTTTCGGCGGTGTGCGCGGCCTGAACAGCTTTCGACCCGGCGCCCTGCGCGAAAGCAACTATCGGCCCGATGTCTTCATTACCGACATCACCCGTAACACCGAATCGATTCCATTGCACGACCACGGCGCCGGCCCCCTGGTCATGGAAAACGACCATCGCGTGTTGTCCATCCGCTTCGCGTGCAGTGACTTTTCCGCGCCCGAACGCAACCGTTTTACCTACCAATTGGAAGGATTCGACAAGGATTGGGTGGACCTGCCGCCCGCACGTCAAAACGCTACCTATACCAACCTGGACCCCGGCAACTACACATTCCGAGTCCGCGCGAGCAGTCCCTCGGGCAACGGGTCGGAAACCCCGGCTGTCCTGAACATCCATGTCCGCCCGCCCGTTTGGCAATCACCGCTCGCTTACGGTTTCTACGCGATCCTGGCTGTTATCGCCCTCATTCTGCTCAGCCTCTCCCGGCGAAAGCGCAAGCACCTTCATGACCAGGCCCACCTCCGCCTCAAGGAGAGCGAGGAACGCCTTAAATGGGCGCTGTGGGGCAGCGGTGACGGGCTTTGGGACTGGCAGATCGAAAAGGGCCAGATCCATAGAACCCTGCTCTGGGAAATGCTGGACTATAACGATCAGGCGGTCGACGGCCCGCTTCACTTCCAAAACGACCTCCTTCATCCCGAGGATCTGCCGCGCATGCAATCATTGATCGAGGATCACCTGGCGGGTCGCACTCCCTTCTACGAGGCCGAATACCGCATCCGTGCCCGCGACGGCAACTGGAAGTGGATTCTGGATCGCGGCAAGGTGATTGAACGCGACAATTCCGGCAACCCCATTCGCGTGGCCGGCACTCACAAGGAAATCACCCTGCGCAAGAGTGCCGAGGAAAAGCTGCGCCTCGCCGCCAGGGTGATGGAGAGCACTAACGACGCGGTTTTCATTACCGATCTGGATTTCAATATGTTGCAGGTGAATACCCGTTTTCACGAATTGACCGGGTTCAGCGAGGAGCAGGTGCAGTTTATGAGTCTGCAACACCTGTTCGCGGACCAGTACGGCGACGGTTATTTCAAGCGTCAACGAGAGCGCCTGTTCAGTTCCACTCGTTGGGAGGACGAGGTCTGGTTGACCTCACGCGGCGGTGACCGTTTCCTGGCCGGCTTCTTCCTCAGCCTGGTTTTGGACGAGGACGGCGAACCCAACAACTGTGTCGGCGTCTTCGCCGACATCACGCAACGCAAGAAAGCCGAGGAGGACCTGCGCTACCTGGCCAATTACGACGCTTTGACCGGCCTGCCCAACCGCACCCTGTTCAGTGAACGCTTGGAACGAGCCATGATCCGCGCCGACCGCAACAAACAGAAGTTGGCCCTACTGTTCACCGACCTGGACCGCTTCAAGCAAATCAACGATTCGCTGGGTCACAATGTGGGCGACCTGCTGCTACAAGAAGTATCCTCCCGGCTCAGCTCTTGTGTTCGCCAGGAGGATACGGTGGCTCGCCTGGGTGGAGATGAATTCCTTATCATCCTGGAAGAGGTTTCGGAAATGAACGACGTGCGCGTGGCCACCCGCAAGGTACTCGCCCAATTCGCCCGTCCCTTCCATTTGGACGGTCACGAGGTGATCATCTCTCAGAGTATCGGTATCAGCATCTACCCGGATGACGGCAAGGATATCCGGGTCCTGCTGAAGAACGCGGATACCGCCATGTATCACGCCAAAGAGCGCGGTCGCAATAATTTCCAATTCTACGCGGGCGAGATGAACGCCACCTCGTTGCGTCGCTTGGAGATGGAAAGCCTGCTGCGCCGAGCCCTGGATCAGGGCGAGTTATCGCTGGTCTACCAACCCAAAATAGATATTGCCTCGGGCAAGATCATCGGTGCGGAGGCCCTGCTGCGCTGG